>CAIOIX010000045.1 GCA_903858445.1 uncultured beta proteobacterium | reverse complement strand
CTAAAGGGATTAAGCCCGGTTCAATACCGAACTCAATCCCTTCTGGTAACCTAATAGAACTGTCCAACTTTTGTGGGTCAGTTCATTTCTCTAGACCCTTTGCTTATCTGGCTCCTCGACCTGGGCTCGAACCAGGGACCTACGGATTAACAGTCCGGCGCTCTACCAACTGAGCTATCGAGGAATAAGCCGATATTATAGCAAGATGAAAGCAACTCTTCCCACTTCTGTAAAGATACCCAAAGTACTGACCATTGCTGGATCCGATAGTGGCGGTGGGGCAGGGCTTCAGGCCGATCTTAAAGTCATTGGCGCCCTAGGTGGATATGGGATGTCGGTTATTACAGCCATCACCGCTCAAAATACTTTGGGTGTCACACGTATTCAGGATGTAGACCTTGAGGTGGTTGAGGCTCAGATCGATGCGGTGTTGGGCGACATTGGGGCTGATGTCGTCAAAATTGGGATGTTAGCAAGTCCGGAAATCGTTGCTACCGTGGCATCTAGCCTTCGACGTCATGATATTAAGCATATTGTCTTAGACCCCGTCTTAAGGGCTACATCAGGTGCTAGTTTGGGTGGGGGCGATACAGCTCAAGCCATGATTGAACATCTTTTTCCAATGGCGACATTAGTTACCCCCAATCTGGACGAAGCATCTTTGCTTTTAGGTCGTGAAGTTTCTGAGTCTAATGATTTCAAGCTGGCTGCACAAGAATTGCTAGACATGGGCCCTCAAGCAGTATTAATCAAAGGTGGTCACCTGGATGCTAGGTACACACAATTAGTGGACTTCTTAATGTGGCGAACTTTAGAAGATGGCCTGGAGGTAGTTCAGTCAAAAGAATTTAAACATGATCGCGTTCGTACTGAAAATACTCACGGTACAGGATGTACTTTAGCCACGGCGATTGCTACCTATTTGGCGGATGGTCACGACCTGAGTCATGCCGTCGCAAAGGCAATTTCGTATGTACAAGCAGGTCTTGAAGCGGGTAAATTCTTAAGTATCGGTGAGGGCCCTGGACCTCTGTGGCACATGTTTGAATTTTATCCAACCGCGCTATCAAAAGAGGTGGGAGAGGGCTAGGTTTTCATCAACTCTTGAAGGTGCTTGACTGCAACCTTTGGATCTTGAGCATTTGTAATGGCTCTAATGACTGCGACTGAGCCCACGCCACTTTGTGCAACCGCATGGATGCTGGTTTCATCAATACCACCAATCGCAACCAGTGGATAGTGACTCATGAGTTTCGCATATTGATAGATTCGACCTAAGCCTTGAGGGGCTGTGGGCATTTGCTTAATAGGGGTAGGAAAGACCGCTCCCATTGCAATATAGCTAGGACAAAAACGATCCGCATAGACCATCTCTGCATAGCCATGAGTGCTAAGACCAAGTCTTAATCCTGAAGTGCGAATCGCTTCAAGATCCGCCGTCTCCATATCTTCCTGTCCAAGATGAACACCATAAGCACCAGCTTCTATAGATTGTTCCCAATAGTCATTAATAAAGAGCAGTGTTTTACTATCCTTAACGGCAGCGACAGATTCTGAAATCTGCTTTTTAATCTTTGACTTGTCTTCTGATTTGAATCTTAGTTGCACCGTTGGCAGCTCTGCATCAACCATGCGTTTGACCCAATCTGCATTGGGCATGACACCATAAAGTCCCAAACGTTTAGGGCACTCAGCAAACGCCTTGGGATTCATGTTGCGAGTCCAGGGCAGTAAATCAAAATGCTCTGGCCTTCTAGGCCACTTAAAGGGATTAAAGCCACCATCTTGATGCACCATCCGGGACCAGGCCTTGCCCAGAACGCTCGCATCAGATTCAATGAATCCCATTTCAATCGCAGCCAGAGCGCCGGCTAACTCATAGTGATCAACAGCGTGCTCGTTATCAACTTTAGGCGGAGGTGAAGCGAGTGTGTAGACTGGAATCGCAATAGACAAGTCATCTGTACGATGTGCCGCAACAATTTGATCGGCTAGGTCGCGAATAAGGCTCATGTCTTTATATTAATCGGATGCATTAGCTTTGATGCCAAAAGGGTGTGCCAACTAATGGGGTGCTAGCCTGAGCGGATTCTTGGGCTTGCATTGCACCCGACAAAAAGGCTGAGCGACCTGCGTCAACCGCCATGCCAAATGCTTTGGCCATAACCACGGGATCTTCAGCGAGAGCGACGGCCGTATTGAGTAGGACTCCATCAAAACCCCATTCCATCACAGTACAGGCATGGGATGGTAAACCGAGCCCTGCATCCACTAGCAAGGGAACTTTTAAGCGCTCGCGTAATAGTTTCATGGCATAGGGATTTAGAGGTCCTTGACCAGTGCCGATGGGGGCCGCCCAAGGCATCACCGCCTGGCAACCGACATCTACCAAGCGCTGACAAACAATCAGATCTTCCGTGCAGTAAGGCAGTACTTTGAAGCCATCTTTAATTAAAGTCTCAGCAGTTTGAACCAATCTCAGTGTATCTGGTTGAAGGGTGTAGTCATCCCCAATTAGCTCCAACTTAATCCAATCGGTTTCAAATACCTCGCGCGCCATTTGGGCGGTAGTAATTACCTCTTGTGGGCTGTGACAACCAGCGGTATTAGGAAGAACTGGTACAGCCATTTTTTTGAGAAGATCCCAAAAACCACTATGGACTTCGGTAGTGGAGCTCCCTTGACGACGCAGGCTCACTGTAATCATCGCGGGATTCGATTGCTTTACGGCATTCTCCAAAATTTGTGGAGATGGGTAGCGTGATGTGCCCAGTAACAGACGGCTGGCAAAACTCTCTCCATAGAGCACTAGGGAGTCTGGGTTCGTAAGGTGTTTTGGTAATGGTGCAGTCATCTTTATGTGCTAACCACCAGTAACTGGGGCAATAATTTCAATCTGATCATTCTCTTCCAGGATGTGTTCTGCATATTTTATTTTTGGAATGAAGTTTAGGTTTACTGCCACGGCATAGGGAGGCTTAGCGTTGATCAGTGATACTGCATCACTTACGCTGCTACCAGGGGGAAGTTGTTGCTCTGCTTGATTGACGATTACACGCATACAGGTACCTCTTGAGTATCCAATTTTTGATTCACCCGTAAGCCTAGCTCCATCGCTATCTTGCTGCTACCTGCTTCAAGAAGCTCTAAGGCGCAGTCCAGAATCGCTGGTGAAATCATAAAGCCATGGCGATACAAGCCATTGATTAACATCAATCCAGATTGCCTTGTATGTTTAATGTATTGAATTTCTGGAAGATTGTCTTTCAAGGTTGGGCGACACTGTGTGGCCATTTCTAAAATACGGGCTTCTGCAAAACCACTATGTACGGTATAAACCGCGCTCAGCAATTCCATAGCCGAACGCACGCTGACTTCTGATAGGTCTTCAGATTCAATTTCAGTGGCCCCCACAACGTAGATATGATTTTCTTTAGGGGCAATATAAATCGGGTAACGCGGATGAATCAAGCGGGTGGGGCGCTGCAGATTCACTTCAGGAGCATATAGCCGAACCACCTCGCCGCGTACTCCGCGCAATGGGTTTGGGTGTAAATGATTTTCCTGCCATGCTTGTTTGGCACCTAGGCCACGACAGTCAACAACCCATTTATAGTTATTGCTAGCACGTAACTGATCTGGTTCAGTGCTTGTATTCCAATGACAAGTTACCTTCAGAAGCTCGAGCTCTTTCAGCAAGGCATCAAGCAATTGTCTGTTATCGAGCTGACCTTCATTAGGCAGGTATAAGCCTTGATGAAAGCGATCTGCAACGCTTGGCTCAATTTCTCGCAATGACTGGCTATCCAACTTTTGCGGGGGGGATAACTGCTTATTATTGCGACTATTTTTTTGTAGATGGGCAGTAAAGCGGTCTGCATCACCGGCATCCTGGCGATGCCACAAAATAAGTGTGCCATTTTGCTGAAAATAGACTGGTGTCGCTAAGTTGGCGATGATTTCTTTCCAGCGAGGCAGACTGTAAATACCCATGCGTACAACGTTTTCTTCAGTGATAGCCGATTCTGCAAGCGGGGCAAGCATGGCTGCCGCAATTCTGGCAGGAGAAAGATCTGCATCAGAATGGCCTTTCTCAAAAAGATCTACCCGGGCACCGCGCTTCGCAAGCGCAACAGCAAGCATCCGACCCATAAGGCCGGCGCCTACTATTGCATATTTGCTATCGGCAAGCTTGCTCATCTGCGGGCTTACTGATAGATCTCACTACCGCGTTTACGGAACTCTGCCGACATTTCTTCCATGCCCTTTACCGCATCCTGCGTTGCCTCGGCAACAATTGGAATGACTTTTGGCGCTATTTTTGGATTGCCATCGGCATCGAGCGTTGCAGCATAGTCACGCACTTCTTGGGTGATCTTCATCGAACAAAACTTAGGCCCACACATCGAGCAGAAGTGAGCAATCTTTGCACCTTCAGCTGGCAGTGTTGCATCGTGATACTCACGTGCGCGCTCTGGGTCAAGGCCGAGGTTGAACTGATCTTCCCAGCGGAATTCAAAACGCGCTTTAGATAAGGCATTGTCACGTACTTGCGCACCCGGCAAACCTTTTGCAAGATCGGCGCCATGAGCAGCAATCTTGTATGTGATGATGCCGGTACGTACATCCTCTTTGTCTGGCAAACCTAAATGCTCTTTTGGGGTGACATAGCAAAGCATGGCAGTGCCGTACCAACCAATTTGCGCTGCACCGATACCGCTAGTAATATGGTCGTAACCTGGTGCAATATCTGTAATCAATGGTCCAAGGGTGTAGAAGGGGGCTTCTAAGCAATGCTTTAGTTCCTCAGTCATATTCTCTTCAATGCGCTGCATTGGAACGTGACCAGGACCTTCAATCATGACCTGTACATCGTGCTCCCATGCTTTGGCTGTGAGTTCACCAAGTGTATGAAGTTCGCCAAATTGCGCAGCATCATTCGAGTCAGCGATACAGCCAGGACGTAAACCATCACCCAAGCTAAATGACACGTCGTACGCTTTCATGATTTCGCAGATCTCATCGAACTTGGTGTACAGGAAGTTCTCTTTATGGTGGGCTAGGCACCACTTCGCCATGATTGAGCCACCACGTGACACGATTCCAGTAATGAGATCAGCTGTTAAAGGCACATAACGTAGCAATACACCCGCATGAATAGTGAAGTAATCAACGCCTTGTTCAGCTTGCTCTACCAGGGTATCTCGGAACATTTCCCAAGTCAGATCTTCTGCAACACCGCCAGTCTTATCGAGTGCCTGATAAATCGGCACGGTACCAATTGGAACGGGTGAATTGCGAATAATCCATTCGCGCGTTTCATGAATATGCTTACCGGTAGAGAGATCCATAATGGTGTCAGCGCCCCAACGAATCGACCACACCATTTTTTCAACTTCTTCATTTATAGACGATGTGACAGCCGAGTTACCTAGGTTGCCATTAATCTTCACGCGGAAGTTGCGACCAATAATCATCGGCTCTAACTCAGGATGGTTAATGTTGGCTGGAATGATGGCGCGGCCTGCAGCAATTTCAGAGCGCACAAATTCACCAGTGACAGTCTCAGGTAAATTGGCGCCGTAGCTCTTACCAGGATGTTGCTTGAGTAGTTGTTTGTATTCAGGATTTTTCCGTAACTGATCAATCCCCATCGATTCACGCAGTGCAACGTATTCCATTTCTGGGGTGATGATGCCTTTGCGGGCGTAGTACATTTGACTAACGTTGCTGCCGGCTCTGGCAACACGTGGCGCTGCAATGTGAGCGAAGCGTAAGCTAGCAGTCTCGATATCTTGAGCGCGAGCAACACCGTATTCAGATGTTGGACCAGCCAATTGCTCAGTGTCGTTGCGCTCTTTAATCCAAACCTCACGCAACTTAGGTAAACCTTTTTCTAGATTAATTAAAATTTCTGGATCACTATAAGGGCCAGAGGTGTCATATACCGGTACGGGTGGGTTGGCTACCATTTCCTCGCCAACACGTGTAGGCAATTGCTCAATCATGCGAAATGGAGCTTTGACGTCTGAACGCGAACCCTCTAAATATGTTTTTGTGGATGCTGGGTAAGCAAATTTTTGATTGAAGTCATGCTCCAGGCTCTTTAGGCTCGGAATCTCTTGTTTAGCGTTTTTAGTTGCAGGTTTGCCTGTACTCATGTCCATCTCCTAGCGTTTTTAGATGGACGAAACCGGGTGTCTGTCTGATGTAACTCCCCACGCCAGCATTACCTGGATCGGGTTTTAGGGTCTTTCTCAGCGCCTCCAAATATAAGCTTAAATAGAGGGCACCCCTGTTTCATCCTTAGCTTCAATTTAACCACGAAATCGGCTTGGTGGACATGATTGGTATCAAGGGGCTAATTTAAGGCTTTTTATGATTCCGCAAGATGAAATCAGCCGTTACAAAGGCGGCATCACTGGTAAATTCATCAGCCATAATGCGGGCGGCAGCCTCAGCAAGGGAAATTTCAATAAAACCGCTCACTTCACCATCATGATTGGTGGGGATAAAGTTCTCCGCCAGTTCTAGATCGTAGATATAAAGCTGCTCATCATGAAAGCCGCGACTTGGAATTGGTCTGCGCATGTGAATACGCCCAACAGGGCAGATTTGAGCGGCAATTTTTGGGGGTACGCCCGCCTCTTCCCATAGTTCCCGGCGTGCGTTGACCCAGGGGGTTTCATCGGCAGAAATGCCACCGGCCGCTAAGTTGTCCAGGCGCCCCGGATCGGTTGCTTTGCTTTCGCTGCGTCGCCCAAGCCAAATATTGCCTGCCTTGGTGTAGCCATTAATATGACTCGCCATACTGCGAAAGCCAAAGGTTCTAAAAGCAGATCGCTCTAAGCGAAAATATTCATGACCATTTTGATCGAGCCAAGAGAACTCTTCATTGCGCCACCCAGGGATAAAGCCGCCTAAACGCATTCTTTCGGCTAGGACCGTCATGCTGATAGATAGCTCAATTGGGCGTGCAGCGGCGATATGTAAAGCCTCATGTCCAAATGCAATATAGGAAATGGGATCTTTGATTAATGATTCTTGAAGATAGGGAATAAATTCAGGATTAAGATGACCAATTATTTGATTGATATTGCTTCCGCCTGCAAAGTAAATCGGCATGTAGTCGGGCGGGGCGGATCGGGCGGTATTTTGAAGCATCTCCTCTAGTGCGGCTAGAGTGCTGGTGTTAAGCGTATTCATAAGGAAAGTGTAAGAGAAAAAGATGGAGACAAACAATAAATTACCTCACGGCGGCCAAATTCTGGCGAATGCCCTGGTTCGACAAGGTGTTGATCTTGCATTTGGAGTGCCTGGCGAGAGCTTTCTTCCCTTGCTGGACGGTTTGGTTGATCATTCGAAGGACTTTCGTTTCATAACCTGTCGCCAAGAGGGTGGCGCAGCCTATATGGCTGACGCCTACGCCAAGCTCACCGGTAAACCCGGTGTAGTCATGGTGACTCGCGGACCTGGTGCATCAAATGCCATGGTCGGAATACATACTGCCTATCAAGACTCTACCCCGCTGGTTTTATTGATCGGTCAAGTGGGTACTAATATGGTTGAGCGCGAAGCTTTTCAAGAAATAGATTACCGTCGCCTGTATTCAGAATGTGCAAAGTGGGTTGGTAGCATCGATCGCGTTGATCGGATCGATGAGTTTGTATCTCATGCTTTCCATATTGCGCAGTCAGGTCGTAAGGGTCCAGTTGTCCTGGCCTTGCCTGAGGATATTCTTTATGAGTACGCAGTAGAAAAGCCAACGGCTGCAGCTCACGTTGTTCAGCCGGGTTTGGATCGCACTATTTTTAATAGCGCCATGGATCTTTTTGTGAATGCAAAAAAACCCATAATTCTCGCTGGTGGTGGCAATTGGAATGTAGCTGCTTGCGATGCCCTGATAACTTGGGCGAAACGTGAGGGTGTCCCGGTTGCCACTAGCTTTCGCTCCCAAGACTTAATAGATAACCTAGAGGCCTGCTATGCAGGTGACTTAGGAATCGGTGCGAATCCATCTCTTGTAAAACGTATCCAAGAAGCAGATGCTTTACTGGTCATTGGCGAGCGCTTGGGAGAGATGACTACTGCGGGTTACAGCATCCTTTCGGTACCCAATACCAGTAATAAGTTAATTCATGTGTTGTCTAGTCCAGATGAGTTGGGCCGCGTCTACCGACCAGAGTTTGCGATTAATTGCAGCCCTGAAAACTTCTGCGCAGCCCTCAGTAATGTGAAGATGAGCAAACAGCACGATCCAAGTGCCATGGCTGCGGCTCACACTGAATACTTAGCATTTTCCGCCCCTGTAACCGTTCGGGGGGATTTGCAGTTGGCGCACATCATGGCATCACTGCCGGCTAGTATTCCGCGTAATGCCATCTTGACCAATGGTGCTGGAAACTTTGCTACTTGGGTGCATCGCTTTTATCCATATGGCGGATTCAAGAGTCAATTAGCGCCAGCAAATGGCTCAATGGGTTATGGGCTACCAGCCGCTATTGCTGCAAAGATTGTTGACCCAAGCAGAGTGGTCATTGCAGTATGCGGTGATGGTGATTTCATGATGAATTGCCAAGAGTTGGCTACTGCAGCACGTTATGAAGCCTTTCCTATTATTCTTTTGGTGAATAACAGCATGTTGGGAACAATTCGGATGCATCAAGAGCGTGAGTTTAGTAAACGTGTGATGGGAACCGGATTAACGAATCCTGATTTCATCAAATTTGCCGATAGCTTTGGCATGCCAGCATATCGCGTAAGCAAGACCGAAGAGTTTGCTTCTGCTTTTGATAAGGCCTTGGAAAGCAAGTGCGGTGCACTGATTGAGTTGGTGCTTGATCAAGAAGTGATTTCGCCATCAAAGCTTTTATCCCAGTTGGGCAAGTAATGCATCAGGTAATCGTTAAAAAGGGCGCCTAGCGCCCTTTTTAATTTGTTTCAGTAAAACTCATGAACCCATGTTTTTCTAATCTACTTTAGCCCCTGAATCTTTTACGACCTTAGTCCATTTAGCAATTTCATTTTTAATGTAAGCAGAAAATTGGGCTGGGGTATTGCCAACAGGCTCCGCACCCATCGCTAAATATTTTTCACGAACCGTTGGGCTATTGACGGCTTTGATTAATTCAGAACTCTCTTTATTAATCAGATCTTGTGACATTCCAGCAGGGCCAACAATTCCAAACCAGGCAGTTGCCTCATAGCCGGGTAAATTGGCTGCCTCAGCTACGGTTGGTAAATCAGGGAATGCTGGCGAGCGTTTTAAGCTGGTGACTGCTAATGCCTTGAGGCGGCCTGCACGAATGTAATTGATGCATGAAGGTAAGTTATCAAACATCAGATCCACATTGCCAGCCATGAGGTCTGTGACTGCTGGAGGGCTACCTTTATAGGGTAGATGCGTCATAAAGGTTTTTGTCATTGACTTAAATAATTCACCGGCCATATGGGTTGATGTCCCGTTGCCACTGGAGGCCATATTGATCTTGCCTGGATTGGCCTTTGCATAGCGGATTAAATCATTTACGGTATTAATATTGTTCTTAGTGGCGAACTCTGGATTTAAGACGATCACATTAGGCAATTCAGCGACCAGGGTAATTGGTGTGAAATCCTTAATTGGGTCGAATGGTAATTTACCACCGCCTTGTGTGTAGAGAGGTTGGTTGATGCCATGAGTTCCAACAGATGCCATGAGCCAGGTGTAGCCATCTGGCGGTGATTTAGCGACAGCTTCTGCGCCAATATTTCCACCGGCGCCTGGTTTGTTATCTATAACAATGTTCCACTTCACTGTGGAGAGTAGCTCGTTTTGAATGGGCCGCGCAATATTGTCGGTTGCTCCGCCTGCGGGGAATGGGACAACTAAACGTATCGGCTTAGTAGGGAATGTGTTTTGGGCAAATGCCGTTGATGACATTGCTGTACAAAACACAAAGGTTGCAACTAATAAGCTTGTTGCAAATGCACAAACAAAGCGATTTTGTTTCATCGTGGTCTCCGTATTTTTATATTCTTTAGCTATGTCAAGCATGAGCTTATACAGAATGTAAACGATTATGGATTGACTTGTCAGTAGTGCTCAATTTTTAAGCAAGGCAGGTCAGTCTATACAAATCGGTAACTTACGAAAACTTTTAACGATTTATCCACAAAAGCTGTGGATAAGTTTTGGTCCCGCCGACAGGAATCGAACCTGTATCCCACGCTTAGGAGGCATGTGCACTATCCATTGTGCT
>CAIOIX010000044.1 GCA_903858445.1 uncultured beta proteobacterium | reverse complement strand
TCCAATCACTGACAAAAACAGCGCGCAAGATAAGGCAATGTCAGAGAAGATGTCTAAGAGCTGGGCTGCTTTTGCAAAAACCGGCAATCCCAATGTGAGTGGACAGGCCAACTGGCCAATCTATAGCCTAAAGGCTGATGAGATGAGACTCTTTTCCTATGATCGCGAGATCGTCAAAGACTTACTCAAAGATAGGGTTGACTATCAAATCAAAGCCTTGAAAGCCATGTTCCCGAATTAAGTCTGGAACAGTGAAAGCAAGCAGGCCTTAGGGAGATCTAAGGCCTTTTTTTGAGTCTTAACTTAGCAATCCAGTGCTCAATGCGCTCTAGAAATATTCCTTATTTACAAAGCCTTTAATTAACGTTAACGTTAAGCAACATCCACTATTACTTGTAACTGCATTATGGCCATCAGTAGTAAAAAAAAGACACCTTCTGCTCAATTCACGATTGCCGATCTTGCTATTGAATTTGATGTCACCCATCGTGCCATTCGCTTTTACGAGGACCAGGGTCTTTTGTCCCCGGAGAGGGTGGGTAAAAATTCTCAAGTCAGAATGTACTCCAACTCTGATCGGACCCGCCTACGTTTGGTGTTAAGAGGCAAAAGACTCGGATTTTCCTTGGCGGAGATTAAAGAGATTTTAGATATCAATTTGTATAACAAGCCAGGGGGGAGCGTTTTGCAATTAGAGCGCTTTATAGGCACCTTATCTAAACACCGTGAAGCCTTAGAGCAGCAAATGGAAGATCTGAGTGATCAACTCAATGAGCTTGCTTCGCACGAAGTGCAATGCAAGAAGCTTCTGGCAGTGAAGAAAGCGGGTTAATTTTACCCATCGTTTTCCCTAGGTTTTGCTATTTTTTTCTAAGTAATTGATTTATATGTATTAATTTACAATTTACCGCTATATATATGAGTTGACGTTTACGTAAGCGTCAAGTAAATTAATCACATCAATATCGCGAGGTAATGAATGGGTAATTTGTCAGTAGAGCGAAGACGAGAAATAGAGAGCAGTTTTGCTAAACAAGGCTTGATGGGAGCATTTCAGGCGTGTTTGGACAAGATCGAGTTTGGCAAGATGGAAATATCAATGCCATATTCAAACTCCATATCACAACAGCACAAGTTCTTTCACGGCGGTGCTGTCGGTGCTTTGGCTGATACCGCTTGTGGATATGCAGCCATTAGCATCATCGGAAATGATGAAGCCGCATTGACGGCAGAGTACAAAATAAATTTTTTAGCCCCTGCAGACGGGGATCGATTGATCGCTGTTGGAAGCGTATTAAAGCCAGGTCGCACCTTGATTGTTTGTCAGGGTGAAGTCTTTATTGAAAAAGAGGGTAAACGCAAGTTATGTGCACTCATGCTTATGACAATGTGCGTCGTTAAAAATCTAGGTCACAAGTAATAAAGGGTCATTTATGAGCGATATTCCAGGAGTCAATTTTTATCTCGGTGAAGACATCGATTCATTGCGAGATGCAGTCAATGCGTATGCACAAGCAGAGATTGCGCCATTTGCACAAGAGATCGATCGAACCGATCAGTTTCCAATGGATCAGTGGCGCAAGATGGGCGATCTTGGAGTTTTGGGGATCACCGTTTCGGAGGAATACGGCGGTGCCAACATGGGTTATCTAGCCCATATGGTGGCCTTAGAAGAGATCTCAAGAGCTTCTGCGTCGGTTGGACTTTCTTATGGTGCGCATTCTAACCTATGCGTCAATCAAATACACCGCAACGGCACCATTGCTCACAAACAAAAATACTTGCCTAAGTTGGTTTCTGGTGAATATATTGGCGCCTTGGCGATGAGCGAGCCAAATGCTGGTTCTGACGTAGTCAGTATGAAATTGGCTGCCGTTGAAAAAGATGGTTATTACATTCTGAACGGCACCAAGATGTGGATTACCAATGGTCCAGATTGTGATGTCTTGGTAGTGTATGCAAAAACAGATCCTCAAGCAGGTCCCAAAGGCATTACGGCCTTCATTGTTGAAAAAGGCATGCCTGGATTTTCTGTGGCACAAAAGTTAGATAAGCTGGGGATGCGTGGTTCTCATACAGGCGAGCTCGTATTTGAAAATGTCAAAGTGCCAGCTGAAAATATTTTAGGTTCACTCAATGGTGGCGTAAAAGTCCTGATGAGTGGTTTGGACTATGAACGTGCAGTTTTAGCAGCTGGCCCGCTGGGGATCATGCAAGCTTGCATGGATGCCGTGGTTCCTTACATCCATGATCGCAAGCAGTTTGGCCAATCAATCGGAGAGTTCCAGCTAATCCAGGGCAAAGTTGCTGATATGTACACCACGCTCCAAGCTTGCCGAGCATATTGTTATGCAGTTGGTAAACAGTTGGACACGCTAGGTACTGCGCATGTTCGTCAGGTTAGAAAAGATGCAGCAGGCGTAATTTTGTATACGGCTGAAAAAGCAACTTGGATGGCAGGTGAGGCTATCCAGATTTTTGGTGGCAATGGATATGTCAATGAGTACCCAGTTGGGCGCTTATGGCGTGATGCGAAGTTGTATGAAATTGGGGCCGGCACTTCAGAAATTCGAAGAATGTTGATTGGCCGCGAATTATTTGCTGAAACGATGTAAAAAAAAGGCCGATGCAATGCCAAAGCTTGAGACCAAATTAAACATACGTAGCCCAGAGTTTGCCACCAATACAAAGTTGATGCAGTCATTAGTGGACGATCTGAGGAGCAAGATAGACAAGATCTCATTGGGAGGCGGCGTAGCGGCGAGTAAAAAACATACTGATCGCGACAAGTTACTTCCACGTGATCGTGTGCAGTTATTGCTTGATCCTGGGACTCCCTTTTTGGAATTTTCCCAATTAGCCGCCTACGGAATGTATCCCGAAAAATCGGGTGAAGATGCAGCGCCCAGTGCTGGATTAATTACAGGTATTGGCTCTATTGCTGGTCAAGAGTGTGTCATTGTTTGTAATGATGCGACCGTCAAGGGTGGAACCTATTTCCCGATGACAGTCAAAAAACATTTGAGGGCTCAGGAGATCGCCGATCAAAATTATTTGCCTTGTATTTATCTCGTTGATTCGGGAGGTGCCAACCTTCCCAATCAAGATGAAGTATTTGCAGACAGAGATCACTTTGGCAGAATTTTTTACAACCAGGCGAATATGTCTGCTAAAGGCATTCCACAGATTGCTGTTGTGATGGGCTCTTGCACAGCAGGTGGTGCCTACGTTCCAGCAATGAGTGATGAAAGCATCATCGTCAAAGATCAAGGGACTATCTTCTTGGCAGGACCTCCTTTGGTTAAGGCGGCTACGGGAGAAATTGTTACCGCTGAAGATTTAGGTGGTGCTGATGTCCATACGCGACTTTCAGGAGTGGCTGATCATTACGCTCAAAATGATGCACATGCCCTTGGGATTGCTCGTAATATTGTCTCGAACTTAAATCGCAAGAAGCCCGAACCTTTGGTGCGCATTCAGTCTACTCCGCCGCTGTATTCTGGCAATGAGTTATATGGCGTCATACCAAGTGACACTCGTAAGCCATACGACGTTAGGGAAGTGATTGCACGTCTGGTTGACGGTTCCGAGTTTGATGAATTCAAATCTCGATTTGGGACGACTTTAGTTACTGGTTTTGCCCATATTGATGGCTATCCAGTAGGCATCATCGCTAATAATGGTATTTTATTTTCAGAGAGCGCTCTAAAAGGTGCTCACTTCATTGAGTTGTGCTGTCAAAGAAAGATCCCTCTCATATTTTTGCAAAATATTACTGGCTTTATGGTTGGCCGTAAATATGAGAATGAGGGTATTGCTAGAAACGGCGCGAAGATGGTAACAGCAGTAGCAACTGCTCAGGTGCCAAAATTTACAGTCATTATCGGTGGCTCATTCGGTGCTGGTAATTACGGAATGTGTGGCAGAGCATACAGCCCAAGAATGTTATGGATGTGGCCCAATGCGCGCATCTCCGTGATGGGCGGTGAGCAAGCCGCGAGCGTGTTAGCAACCGTTCGCAGAGATGGCATTGAGAGTAAGGGCGGCAGTTGGAGCGCTGATGAGGAGGCTGCATTTAAAGCGCCACTCAGAGAACAGTATGAGACTCAAGGCCATCCTTATTACGCTAGTGCACGTTTGTGGGATGACGGTGTTATTGACCCCAAAGATACTAGAAGGGTACTCAGTCTAGCAATTTCTGCAAGCTTAAATGCCCCCATACCCGAAACGAAGTTTGGTTTATTTAGGATGTAAATCCACTGGTCGAGATAAGAATGAATCTTCAATTTTCATATACCGCGCTTACGCTAGAGATTGAAAAATCAGTGGCAAGGGTAATCTTAAATCGCCCTTCCGTTAGAAATGCGTTCAATGAAGTATTGATTGCAGAGTTGACGGCAGTATTTATAGACCTTGGTCAACGTGATGATGTCAGGGTCATTGTTCTTGCGGCCAATGGCCAAAGCTTTTGTGCGGGCGCCGACTTATTATGGATGAAGGCAATGGCAGCCTATACGTATGATGAAAATACTGCTGATGCTCAACTGCTAGCAAAAATGCTTAACACAATGTATCGCTGCCCTAAACCTGTGATTGCAAGGGTGCAGGGTGATGCCTATGGCGGTGGCGTAGGTTTGGTAGCGGTATGTGACATTGTGATTGTTAGTGATGAGGCTCATTTTTGCCTTTCGGAATCGCGCTTAGGATTATTGCCCGCCACCATTAGTCCGTATGTGATTAAAGCTCTAGGTGAGCAAGCTTGCCGACGGTACTTTATAACTGCTGAGAGATTTTCAGCAACAGATGCCCATCGAATGGGTTTTGCTCATCTGTTAAGTAGCACTCATGAGCTAGATTTAAATGTCGAAAAAATTTGCCAAGCCATTATTCAGAATGGACCTGCTGCCGTGATGGGTTGTAAAAAATTAGTTCAAGACTATGCATCTATGCCAATTAATGAATCATTAATTAAGGATTCCGTCAAAAGAATTGCTGAAATTCGGTGTAGTAATGAAGCCCAGTCTCGCATGAAATCTTTCTTGGAGAAAAAATAAGTGTTCAATAAGATATTGATCGCCAATCGCGGTGAGATTGCCTGCCGAATTGCTAAAACCTGTCGAGATCTCGGCATTCAAACTGTGGCCGTATATTCAGATGCCGATGCGCAAGCACTTCACGTACAAGCTTGTGATGAGGCTATCTATATCGGCGGCTCAGCGCCTAAAGACAGTTATCTGCTTGGCAATAAAATCATCGAACTCGCTTTAGCATCTGGCGCTCAGGCGATCCATCCAGGCTATGGTTTTCTCTCAGAAAATGCTGATTTTGCGCAAGCGTGTGAAAAAGCTGGTCTAGTATTCATTGGCCCCCCCGCTCAGGCTATTAGAGCAATGGGCTCTAAATCTGCAGCAAAATCCTTAATGGAAAGTGCTCAGGTTCCTTTGGTACCTGGTTACCATGGGGATGAGCAAGATCCAAGCTTCTTGCGAGCCCAAGCTGACAAGATTGGATATCCCGTTCTATTAAAGGCCTCTGCTGGTGGCGGTGGCAAAGGCATGAGAATTGTTGAAGATAGCGATTCATTTATTGATGCTCTAGATTCGTGTAAGCGCGAAGCGCAAAGCAGTTTTGGCGATCAAAAAGTCTTGGTTGAAAAGTATTTGAGCCGTCCAAGACATATTGAAATCCAAGTCTTTGCAGATAAACAGGGCAACTGTGTTTATTTATTCGATCGCGACTGCTCTGTGCAACGACGTCACCAAAAGGTTTTAGAAGAGGCGCCCGCTCCCCGTGTTAGTGCTGATATAAAACGTGCTATGGGTGAGGCTGCAGTGAATGCCGCCAAGGCGGTTGCTTACGAAGGTGCGGGCACGGTTGAATTTATTGCTGAAGCCGACGAACAAGGTAATGCAGGCCATTTTTTCTTTATGGAAATGAATACTCGATTACAGGTTGAGCATCCTGTAACTGAAATGATTAGTGGCCAAGATTTGGTGGAATGGCAACTTCGTGTTGCTTCTGGCGAAAGATTACCTCTCTTGCAAGACCAACTTCAACTTGGGGGCCATGCAATAGAGGCACGTATTTACGCCGAGAATCCTGAAAACCAATTTCTTCCTTCAACCGGCAAACTGCTGACGATGAATATGCCGCTTGAGAAGGATCAGAGCGTCAGGATTGATACGGGTGTGCGCACAGGAGATGTAATTAGTCCGTTTTATGATCCAATGATCGCCAAGCTCATTGTGTGGGGCAAAGACCGTGAGACTGCGGTATCTAAAATGAAGTCCGCCTTAGATCAGGTCAATATTATTGGCTTATCTACCAACGTTGCCTTTTTAGGTCGCCTCATGAGATGCGAGCCCTTTTGCAAGGCCAATTTAGATACTGGTTTGATTGCTCGTAATGAGCAGTCTTTATTACACAAAGATACTGAAGTTAAAATAGAAGATCTTGCTTTCTTATTAGCTGAGCGTTTGGCTAGTGATGAGATTAGCTCACAATATCCGGGTCGTGAATTGCAGTCGCCTTGGCAATCTCAAGATGCGTGGCGCTTAAATGGCTCAAGTACAAGAGCATTTACATTCACATTAGAAGGGCAGACTCAAGCTCACACTTTGAATTATTGTTATCAGGATCAAACAATCTCCTATGTTGACCAACATGCAGGCTTCTCTTATGCGCAATTGGGTGGGGCTATTAGAGTCGTGATTGATGGAATTAAGTCTTCTGCAAATGTGATTTCTAATCAAACACATCCTGGTCAACTTCATCTATTTCGCAATGGTAGCCACCAAGTATGGTCATATCAACACCCTCTTGAGATGTCTCATGCTGAAGAGCATGTATCGGGCAAACTCACTGCACCTATGCCAGGTAGGGTGGTAGCTATCCACGTTCAGCTTGGGGATAAAGTTAAGGTGGGAGATTCGCTGCTAGTAGTAGAGGCCATGAAAATGGAGCACACTATTACTGCACCATTTGATGGTGAGGTGGCAGAAATTAATTATGCTCAGGGTGATCAAGTTAATGAAGGTGATCAGTTGATTATCTTTAAGTCTATAGACGAGTAAATCAGTTAAATTAATAAACTACTATTTATCTCTAAATGACATGCCAATATGAGTAACTCTTTGACCTTACCAAATAAAGTAAAAATCGTTGAAGTCGGACCTCGAGATGGTTTACAGAATGAAAAGGTATTCGTAGACAATGAGATCAAAATTTCGTTAATTGATCAACTTTCTACTGCAGGATTCTCCAATATTGAGGCAGCAGCTTTTGTTTCGCCAAAGTGGGTTCCTCAAATGGCTGGCAGTGAACTTGTGATGAGTGGTATTACCCGTAAACCTGGCACCATCTACTCAGTTTTAGTGCCCAATCTCCAGGGTCTGGAAAAGGCTTTAGAAGCTAAGGCTGATGAGATTGTGATCTTTGGCGCTGCTTCTGAAGCATTTTCACAAAAAAATATTAATTGCAGCATTGAAGAATCCATTGCTCGATTTATACCGGTTGCAAACGAAGCTCAGAAATATGGTGTTCGAGTAAGAGGAAGTATTTCTTGCACGCTTGGTTGTCCTTATGAGGGCGATATTGATGCCACTAAAGTAGTTGAAGTAGTACAGCGTATGGCGGATCTTGGTTGCGATGAAATCGATATTGCCGATACGATCGGAGTGGGAACCCCAAACAAAGTAAAGGTCGTATTTGAAAAAGTGGGTAGAGTTTTTCCGATTGATCGTTTATCAGGCCATTTTCACGATACCTATGGACAATCACTGACCAACATTTATGCGGCCATGGAAATGGGTGTGAGCATCTTTCATTCCTCTGTTGCTGGTCTAGGAGGGTGCCCTTATGCCAAAGGTGCTACTGGAAATGTGGCTACTGAGGATATTTTATATATGCTTAGTGGACTTGGTATTGAGACAGGCATTGATTTTGAAAAGGTTGCGCGCAGTGGGGAGTTTATATCTAACGCCTTGAACCGGTTAAACGGATCTAGGGCAGGTAAAGCATATATATCTAAACTCGGGACTTAAGCGTAAGTCCTAGCATCCTCAATTAACTTGCCATCCATTGGCAGCGCATCACTATTCTCAAAGCTGACTACTGCACGTAGCTTTGTCACTTCTCTAGTCGATTGAATGATCGCAGCATTTAAAGCCGTTAAATCACAAGTCGTGGCATCTTTTAACTCGCAGTAAACGGTCATCTCTTCGTTGCCAATATTGCCGCTAACTACTACACGCGCTTTACTAATCTCAGGATGTTTTTTGATGATTTCCTGAACTTGGCCGGGGTGAACAAACATGCCTTTAATTTTTGTGGTTTGATCGGCTCTTCCAAGCCATCCCTTAATGCGCAGATTGCTTCTACCGCATGGTGAAGGGGTAGTGAGGGAGTCGGGGTCAATCGCAGAAAGATCGCCTGTACCAAAACGAATGAGAGGGTAGTCCTTATTAAAAACTGTAATGACTACCTCGCCAGTTTCGCCGATAGGAAGTGGTTTGCTGCCATTTGGCTCAACAATTTCGAGAATGATTTCTTCGTCGATGATCATACCGCTGGCTAAATCTGGAGATTCGTAGGCGATTAAGCCAACATCAGCAGTAGCATACGTTGAGGTCACGAGAATGCCTCGTGCTTTAAACCACGCTCTCATGCTAGGTGTTAATGCTTCGCCTGAAACAACTGCCTTGATGATGCTGCTGGAGTCCAGGCTTAGTTCATCAGCTTTCTCAAGAATAATTTTGAGAAAGGAAGGGGTTCCTGTGTATGCAGTTGGTTTTAAGTGTGCAATCGTTTGCGCTTGAAGCTCAGTTTGTCCCACACCAGCTGGAAAAACACAGCAACCTAGGGCATGTGCGCCCCCTTCGAGCATCCATGCTCCAGGAGTGAAATGATATGAAAAAGTGTTGTGCACAAGATCGCCCGCTTTAAATCCAGCAGCCCTTAGGGCTCTGGCCAATCTAAAGCTATCGAGTTCAGCGCCCTGAGGTTCATGAATAGGGCCTGGCGATTGGAAAATCCGCTTTAACTGATGAAGCGGTGTGCTATTCATTCCACCCAAAGGAGGTATGTTTTTTTGCTCAATACTGAGCTCAGACTTTCTGGTGACTGGTAATTCTGCTAAAGCAGCTCTTGTATTGATTTTGCTCGGATCAATGTGGGACAAAATACGACCAAAATAGTCTGTGTTCTGCTTTGCATACTGAACTTGAGCGGATAATTTTTGCAGAAGAGTGATTTCCCTCTCTTCATGCGTACGAGTTTCGAGTTTATCTAGGGCCATACAATTTTTTATGAGAGCCAACGTTTACGTCGACGATAGGATTTGACGTCTTTAAATGATTTACGTTCTTCATCATCATTTGCTGCAACGCCTAGGTAGAATTCTTTGACGTCTTCATTGTTCCGCAAATCTTCAGCTAATCCGTCCATCACTACGCGACCATTTTCGAGGATGTAGCCGTAATCGCTATACCTGAGGGCAACCATGGTGTTCTGCTCTGCTAGAAGAAAGCTGACGTTTTCTCGCTTATTCAAGTCTTTAACGATCTCGAAAACTTCTTCAACAATCTGTGGAGCAAGGCCCATTGAGGGCTCATCCAAAAGAATCATTTCTGGTTTAGCCATCATGGCACGACCAATAGCACACATTTGCTGTTCGCCTCCGGATGTATAGGCTGCTTGTGATTTTCTGCGAATTTTAAGGCGCGGGAAATATTCATAGATTTTTTCTAATTCTTGCTTCACTTCAGCATTGCTAATCTTGCGTGTATAAGCTCCAGTGAGAAGATTGTCTTCAATCGAGAGGTGGGCAAAACAATGTCTGCCCTCCATCACTTGAATAACGCCGCGTGTGACCAATTGATTAGGCGATAACTGGTCAACTCGTTCATTTTTATATTCAATGCTACCTTTGGTGACATCCCCACGTTCCGCTGCCAATATATTAGAAATTGCTTTTAGGGTAGTTGACTTACCAGCACCGTTTGCTCCTAATAAGGCAACAACCTTACCTTTAGGTACCTGAAGCGAGACACCTTTTAGGACCAGAATGACATGGTCATAAATAACTTCTATATTGTTGACGGAAAGTAAGGGAGTCATATTGATATAAAGATGAATTAGTTCTTAAGGCATGCAGGAGTGATATTTTTCTCTTTAGCATATTCACGTGCAGATGCTTTGAAGAGAGGGTGGATCAGATTCTTATTACCCTCAATCCAATCAGAGACCAATACCCACTTAGTGCCATCCCATTGCTGAATCTTGATTTTTCCAGATCCCTCATGGTTCTCGCAGGAAGTTTTGATTTCTGGCAATAGCCCAGTTGCACCTAAAGTAGTTAAGCGTGCATTAGTAATATTGAGATTCTCAAAAGCCCAGCGCATTTGATCACCCGTAATGACCTTGCCTTTACCATATTTAGTTTGAGCTAAGCGATCCGCTTCAACTGTAACAATCGCTGCTGAAACACCACGGTTATAGAGGATGGTGCCAATCTTGGCTTTATCAGAAAGATTGCCTTTACCAGCGCCATAAACGACTTTTTCGATATCAGCTATCACTGGAACATTTTTACCGGATACGTTCCAAGTAGCGCTCATATAACCTTTAGCTGCGTCACCAGCAGGGATTACATCCTCTTCTGATCCAGCCCACCATGAGCCAATAATCTTGTCCCGTGGGAAGCCAACTTTTTGAGCGGCCTTTAGCGCGGTTTGATTCATGACACCCCAACCCCAGAAAATGACATAGTCAGGGTTTTCTTCGCGAATCTTTAACCATTGAGCGCCTTGTTCATTGCCAGGGTGCGCAACTGGGATCTCAGTTAATTTGAAATGATTGATTTTGCTTTCAGCTTCAAGCGCAACAATAGGCTCTTTGCCATATGCAGAATCATGGTAAAGAAAGACAATCTTCTTGCCTGTTAGTGAGCCACCATTCTTCTGAACCAAGAATTTCACAATAGCTGACGCTTGCATTTGATAGGTTGTTACTAACGGGAACGCATAAGGAAATACAGAGCCATCTACAGCATCCGTACGGCCATAACCCATCATGATCAGTGGAACTTTATCAGTTTGAGATTTATCTAAGACAGCGTAGGAAATACCAGTGGACATGGTGTGAATTGCAGTACCTTTTGAGTTGCCTGATTTACTTTTAAGACGCTCGTAGCACTCAACACCTTTGGCGTTGTTATATTCTGTTTCGCATTCTTCCCATGCAAACTTGACACCATTGACGCCGCCTTCAGAGAGGTTTACATAGTTTAGGTAATCAATAAATCCACCATAAAAGGCCTGGCCATTCTGACCGTAGGGCCCTACACGATAACTGGGGATTGAAACAAACTGATCTTCAGCCGCCGCCGATAGCGGATACGAAATGATGACCGATGTTATAGCAGCAAGAATACTTGCTCCAATTGAAGTTTTAATACTTTTCATTTTGATGCCTCCTTGAAAAATCTGAATAACAATAGTGTCTTGTTTTTACTAATTTGAATACAGGGTTTCCATCTACTAATGCGGGAAAGGCCAAAGCCTGAGTTTTTCCTTCCCAATTTGCCAGAGCCTTGCTAGCCCATGAGGCTCAACAATTAAAAAGAAAATAATCAGTGCACCAAATACCATCAGCTGTATATGTGAAATCGTGGCATTACTGAGGGGTAGGTGCAACAATTTTGATATAAACGGCAACACAATATCTAAAAATATCGGCAAAAGCAAAATAAAACCAGCGCCCAAGAAATTGCCCAAAATACTGCCTACGCCACCAATAATGACCATAAACAAGATTTTGAAAGAAAGTTCTAGCGAGAAACCATCTGGTTCTACAGTGCCAAGATAGCAATAGGCATACAAGGCTCCAGCGATACCACAGTAAAACGAGCTGATAGCAAACGCCATGAGCTTGGTTTTCATTAAAGGAATACCAATCACTTCAGCAGCAACGTCCATATCCCTTACTGCCATCCATGCGCGACCAGTTGAAGATCGCACTAAATTTTTACCAAGTAGAGCTAATCCAGCAACAATGAAGAGCACTAGTAAATATTTAGAGATTGGGGTATCAAACGCAAAGCCAAAAATTGTGAGGGTTTGTGCGCTAATTACGCCAGACGAGCTGTTGTTAGAGAACCAGGGAAATTTCGTAAGGCACCAGACCACAAAAAATTGTGCTGCTAAAGTTGCTACAGCTAGGTAGAAGCCTTTGATGCGCAGAGAGGGCAGGCCAAATAGAATGCCTACTGAGGCAGCGCTTAAGCCTCCCAAGATGAAAGAAAGAAAGAAGGGAATGCCTTCAATACGCAGCTGAAAGTTATAGGTAGCAAACGCCCCTACTGCCATAAATGCAGCAGAACCAAGAGATAGTTGACCGGCATAACCAGTTAAGAAATTGAGACCAAGAGCAGCAAGTGAAAAAATTAAGAATGGGATCAGAATGGCATTGATCCAATATTCACTTGCAAATAATGGAACGCCAATAGCTGCGACCGAAAGCAGAATCATCATTCCGACTCTGTCTTGCAGAATAGGGAATATCTGACTATCAGCTTTGTAGGTGGTCTTAAATTGACCGGCTTCACGGTAGAGCATATTTATTCCTTAAACGCGATCAATGTGTTTTTCACCAAACAGTCCCTCTGGCCTTACCAACAAAAAGAGAAGTGCGAAGATATAAGGGAACCATCCCTCAATGCCACCAAAGTTTCCACCGAAGGCATCCTGAAGGACGGGGGGAATATAGATTTCCGCAAGCTTTTCTGATACTCCGATAATGATTCCGCCAACGATGGCACCGGGAACCGAAGTAAAGCCGCCCAAGATCAATACAGGAAGTGCCTTAAGCGCTGTTAATGAAAGTGCGAACTGGACGCCATTTCGTGAGCCCCAAAGCAAACCTGCAACCAAAGCCACAAATCCAGCGATTGACCAAACAATCGCCCAGATATTTTCTAGTGGGATGCCAAGAGATAAGGCAGCTTGATGGTCATCAGCGACTGCGCGCAATGCACGACCAACTTTAGTGTATTGGAATAGCAGCGCAAGTATGATTACCAAAAGAATGATGATTCCCGAGGAGAATAAGTCTAATTTAGAGATACCAATGCCGGTTAAATCCATGATGGTTTGGATTGGTTCATCTACAATTCCCAGATTAATCGGACGCACTTCACTGCCAAATAAGATAGGTGAAAGCCCGTCCAAGAAGAAGCTTAGACCGATGGTAGCCATAAAAAGTGTAATGGGGGGCTGGTTAACCAATTTTCCTAAAACAAACTTTTCAGTAAGAATCCCAACGATCACCATAAAGACAAATGCAGCAATAATGGCGAGCCACATTGGCATTCCATAATCAATAAAGCCAACTACTGCAAGAGCGGCCGCATAAACCATCGCGCCTTGAGCAAAATTAAAGACGCCAGATGCTTTATAGATTAAAACAAATCCGAGCGCTACAAGGGAGTACATCAGACCAGACAAGATCCCACTGATAACGATTTCTATGAAAAATTTCATTCCTTATTCCTTATCGGTGGATATTAGTGATTTGTGCCCAAATAGGCGCTGATCACTTCTGGATTATTTTTAACTTCATTAGGCAATCCATCCCCAATCTTTTTGCCATAGTCTAGAACGACTACACGATCAGAAATATCCATCACTACACCCATGTCGTGTTCAATCAAGACTATCGTTACTCCGTACTGTTGATTCACTTCCAAGATAAAGCGGCACATGTCCTGCTTTTCTTCTACGTTCATTCCAGCCATTGGCTCGTCTAGCAAAAGGAGTGAAGGCTCAGCAGCAAGCGCTCTTGCAAGCTCAACACGTTTTTGTAGGCCATATGGAAGTTTGCCAACCGGTGTTTTTCGAATGTGCTGAATTTCTAAAAAGTCGATAACTTCTTCAACTTTATGGCGATTCAACTCCTCTTCATTTCTTGCTTTTCCAACCCAGATAGCATTGCTAATAAAGCCGCATTTCATTTGAGTATTCCTGCCGGTCATGATGTTATCGAGAACGGTCATGCCTTTGAAAAGGGCGATGTTTTGGAATGTTCTAGCGATGCCTTGACGCGCGGCTTCTGCGGGATTTATTTGTTTACGTTTTTCACCACGAAAATAAATATCTCCAGCTTGCGGGTGATAGACGCCGTTAATCACGTTAAGCATGGAGCTTTTGCCTGCACCATTTGGTCCAATAATAGAGCGAACTTCATGCTCTTTCACATCGAATGAAATATTAGTAAGCGCCTTGACGCCACCAAAAGATAGCGAAATATTTTCCAGTTGCAGCACCGTATTCGAACTTGATGATGGGGTCATAGTCTTGCTCATGCGGACTCCATAGCAGTTTTGGCATTTTGAATTTGAACTGTTGCACTAATGCTTCCATCTCGACCGTCTTCAAACTTCACTTTAGTTTCAATAAATTGTTCAGATTTTCCTGAGTACAGGGCATCGAGTAGCGGCCCATATTTTTCTGCAATGAAACCACGGCGCACTTTTCTTGTACGGGTCAGCTCATCGTCGTCTGGATCCAACTCTTTGTGCAATATGAGGAAACGTGCAATTTGTGCATGACTGAGCATCGGATCATCTGCCAAGTCGACATTGACCTTGTTGATACATTCGCCAATCATTTTGTAAACCTCGGCTTTAGAAGCAAGATCCACATATCCGGCAAAGGCAATATGACGACGCTCAGCCCAGTTCGCAATAGCCTCAAAATCAATGTTGATAAAAGTCATGATGGCATCCTTACCATCTCCAAAGACAACCGCCTCTTTAATGAATGGGAAGAATTTCAGTTTGTTTTCAATATATTTCGGGGCAAATAATTTGCCGTTACCCATCTTGCCAACATCTTTCGCTCGGTCGATGATGCGCAGGTGACCATCTTTATCAATAATGCCGGCATCACCAGTGTGAAAATAGCCTTCTGCATCGATTGATTCTGCCGTAGCGTCAGGTCTTTGATAGTAGCTATCCATCACGCTGACGCCTTTAACCAATACTTCACCAGTATCGGCCAATTTAATTTCAATGCCAGGTGCTGCGATACCCACAGAGTCATACTTCACTTGGCCGTCAGGCTGTAAGCAAACGTAGGCACATGTTTCAGTTTGGCCATAGAACTGCTTAAGATTAACGCCAATCGAGCGGTAGAAGCGGAATAGATCAGGACCAATCGCCTCTCCAGCGGTATAGGCCACGCGAATCTTGCTCATGCCTAGGGTATTGCGAAGTGGGGCGTAAATCGTGAAGTTATACAAGGCATATTCCAAGCGATCCATCAGGCCAACAGACTTGCCATCCAGAATATCGCTGCCAACTTTCTTGGCATGTGTCATTGCTAATTCAAATAACTTACGTTTAAAAAGACCAGCGTCTTCCATACGAATCGTTACTTGGGTGAGTAGGCTTTCAAATATGCGGGGCGGCGCAAAATAATAGCTAGGCCCAATTTCACGCATATCTGACATGACGGTTTCTTTAGATTCCGGGCAGTTTACAGTTAATCCACTGACCATTGCCTGTGCAAATGAAAATAGGTGGTCGCCCACCCAGGCCATTGGTAGGTAAGCCAAAATATTGTCTTTGGAATTCAGGTGATCAAATTGTGAGCTATTTTGTCCTGCGCGAATAAAATTTTGGTGAGTATGGGCTACACCTTTTGGCTTACCTGTAGTTCCTGAGGTGTAAAGAATTACAGACAGATCAGTCGCCTTACCCACTTCAAGTTCAGTGATAAAAAATTCTGGATGCTCTTCTGCAAATACTTTGCCGAGTAACTGAATTTGTTTGTATGAGTGCAGGTAGCTTTGCACGTAATCAGTGAGCCCTTTAGGGTCTTCGTAAATGATGGTGCTTAGTATTGGGGCTTGCTCTTTAATTTCCAGGAGCTTATCAACTTGCTCTTGATCTTCTACGATTGCAAATGAAATTGCCGCATCATTGAGAACGTGAATCATTTCCGCAGCAACTGCATCTTGATAGAGGGGTACGGGAACCCCGCCAAGACACTGGGCAGCGACCATGGCTTGATAGAGTTTGGGGCGATTATCGCCAATGATGGCTAGATTCATACCGCGCTTAAACCCCAAGGAGGCCAGGCCACATGCCAATTGCTTAATTTCCTCTAAATTTTGCTCCCAGCTGGTGACTTGCCAGATACCTAGGTATTTCTCCCTATAAGCAGGTTGCTTGGGAATAACCTGAGCATGTTCAAGCAGGAGTCTGGGAAATGTAAGCGAGTTAACTGCCTTAGTCATAAGCTGCTTATTACTTTATCTATAGTGGCTTTATTGAATTGAACCAAGCATAATCCCCTAGAAATTAAAATGGTTGTCATTCAGCCGACAAACTAGGGGAAGTCCTGATGTCACTTGAAGTTTTATTACAAAATAGCCCTTGGATGTCTGGCTTAAATGTTGCAGAGCAAAATAAAGTTCGCACTGATATTCATATTAAGAAAATACCCACAGAAGGCTATGTTTGTCGTCGTGGCCAAACCGCAGACTTTTGGTTTGGCGTCATTAGTGGGGTTGTCAAAATTAATAATGTTGCGCCGAGCGGCAAGTCAACCACCTTACTTGGCCTAGCGCCAGGCGCTTGGTTTGGGGAGGGTTCACTACTGAAGGAAGAGTCGCGTCGTTACGATGCCGTCACACTGCGTGATTCTGAATTAGCTCTGATGCCTAGAGCAACTTTCTTATGGCTGCTCGATAACAGTATCTTCTTTAATCGATTTTTAATTTCCCAGCTAAATAAGCGTTTGGGTCAATTTATTGGTGCAATGGAAAACGAGCGCTTGCTCGATGTGGATGCAAGGGTGGCTAGATCTTTGGCTGCAATGTTTGATACTTGGTATCCACAACAAATCATGATACTCAAAATTTCTCAGGAAGAGGTTGGCCAATTGGCTGGCTTATCCAGGCAGCGTGTGAATGGCTCTTTAAAGGTTCTCGAGGAATGCGGCCTCATTCGAGTAAGTTATGGTGAAATCCATATTCTTGATCTGGAAAAATTAAGCACCTTTCATTCTGTTGGAATGGAAAAATAATTCATGAAATATCCTTTAGATGGGCTTAAGGTTCTCGATTTAACGCGCCTATTACCAGGGCCGGTTTGTACTTGGCATCTTGCTAGTATGGGTGCTCATGTTCTCAAGGTTGAAGATAAGGGTGTCGGCGACTATGCTCGGAACTTTTTTCAAACTGAAGACGAAGCTAAGACTCAAACACCCAGCGTTTTTTATAGAGCGATCAATGGCAATAAAGAGGTAATCTTCTTGGATTTAAAAGACTCTCAAGATAAGAGCGCTTTCTTAGATTTGGTTAAAACTGCCGATCTCGTGATTGAGAGCTTTAGGCCAGGCGTCATGGATCGTTTGGGTATTGGTCCTGCTGTATTAATGAAAATCAAACCATCTTTAGTTTATTGCGCCATTACTGGTTATGGCATGACGGGCACCTGGAAAGATAAAGCTTGTCACGATATCAATTCCTTGTCACTGACTGGTGTGCTCGATCAAATGCGAAATATTGATGGTAGACCCATCCTGCCCAATTTCCAGATAGCTGACGTCTTGGGCGGGGCTGTATCGGCTGCTATGGGATGTTTAGCGGCCTTATGGCAAGCACAACGCAGTGGGCAAGGTTCTGTAGTTGATGTGTCAATGACCGATGGTGTCTTGGCGCATAACGTGACCGCTCAAGTGGCTGTCCAGCAATTAGGACATGCTTTAGGTCCTGCGGAGGATCTATTAAATGGTGGCGTACCTTGCTACAACCTTTACCAATCAAAAGATGGTGCTTGGTTTGCGCTAGGCTCTTTAGAGTTGAAGTTTTGGGAGCTCTTTTGCCAAACTGCTGGCAAACCAGAATGGGCAACTCAACATTGGTCACTAGGGCAACCGATCGGTAGCGGAGCGGCTATGGGGTTGCGCGATGAGGTGCAGACACTGATAGGCTCCCAATCCAGAGAATATTGGATATCGTTATTTGATGGGGTGGATTGTTGTTTCACCCCTGTCTTGTCGCTTGAGGAAACGATGGTGCATCCGCTTTTTGTTGAGCGCTCCATGGTCAAAACCGATAAAGACGGAAAAACTTGGATCCAAAG
>CAIOIX010000043.1 GCA_903858445.1 uncultured beta proteobacterium | reverse complement strand
TACTTAACTCAAACTCTTCATTATTCCGAAGATATGCAGCCATCTTCCCGGACTCTTTCTCATTGAAATCTTTGATAATATCCGTCATATAGCCGCCCCAAAATGGACTATCTTTTAAGGCATATCTAATCTTATAATCTGTTGCTTCAGACCTAGTGTCGTGGAAGTTGGCAAGCGGATATTTAATATCGCCGCGAGAGATATTCAATCCAACCAGAACCACCTCTGGATTCAATTGCTCCAGGAAATTATCCCCAGTAAAAATTGATAAGTCTCCGACATTGCTTTTTGGGGTATCGCCAGCCTCAGCCCAAATAGCCCAGCTGATCCAGTGCCCATATTTTTCTTTTAATAATTCAAACTTTGCTCTAGTAATCATCTATTGCTAAACAATTCTCTTTGCAGCCGTTTTAACCGCCTCGGTAATTGGAAGATTCCATTTGTTTTCAGGTGGCTTCATTTTTCGATACCGAACAAACTGATCCCAAGTCAATTCATAAATCGCATCCAGCGTGTAATCTTTATTGAAGCGAACAACAATTAAGTATTCAAAGTAAACCTTGCCATCATCTTCTGTTGGGAGGCTTGCAAATACTCCGGTCCCATTGCCTGATGTTGCTTTAATTGCATATCGCTCACCCTTGTGGCTTGTAGCATCAATATTTTTTGTACTTTTTAGATTTAACTGTAATTTATGTAACTTAGGATTGGAGTTGTAAGCATTAGCCGCCAAATGCTCACCTAGCTCTCCAATTAAATTGTTAGTTCTAATAATTCCCCTTGTCTTAAGCTCTTTCAGTATTGACGGATATAAATCTATAAGCTCTGCATCCGTTAGCTCTGAAAGTTGGGTATTGATTGTCATAGACGCATTCTATCTGCCGGTTACCTTAAGCGTCTAAAAACGGAACGCTTCAACACAAAAATCATATTAATAGTCTTGTAGCTCATTCTATGAGCCTATGAGCCCCTAATCTCGTCCTATCCCTTCGAACCTAGGAGATTGGCCATGAAATATCTACTCACCATATTCTTACTTGCACAAGCAGCGTTATACGCCCAAAAAAGCTTTGCCCAAGTTACAAATTTGGACAATTCGCCCTACAACATGCAAAACAGTCCATACAACATGGATAACTCACCCTACAACATGCGAAATAGTGCATACAACATGGATAACAGTCCGTATAACTCTAGCGCTACAAATGGGGTTTATGACAATACTGGCAACAGAATTGGTTATGAAGTTAAGGCGCCAAGCGGAGTAACGAACTACTTTGACAACTCAGGCAATCGAATTGGCTATACACCATCAAAGCGTTAAAGCCATGTTAATCAGTGTGGTCATATTAAGTATTGCAGTACCTATTCAGATATCGATGACTAGCCCCAAGTTTGAGCCTTACATTGTTAAGGCAACTATTGATACCGCCGTACTTATGGGCTTTCCAGCATCAAGAGCCGCTAGAAAGTATGCATTGCAATCTCAAAAGCCTGACTTCTTTATGACAGAGATGGCGATACCCACAAAGCCTATTGAGTGGCGGCTGCTGTACTTTAAGAAGTTGTTTTCTTAATGGGCTCATTTGATGAGCTAGTGGGGTAACATGTCAATATCAAGTCCATTGGAGAGCAAACATGGGTGATGTAGAGCGACTCCACAAAATTAAATACATGATTCAAGCACGTCAGTGCGTCCCACTTAATGACTTTCTAGATGAACTAGAAATATCCAAAGCAACCTTCAAGCGAGATTTGGAATATCTGCGTAGCAGAATGAATGCTTCTATCGTTTACGACAGGTTTAAAGGTGGCTATTGTTTTGATGGACAAACGATTGGAGAAAAGATTGAGCTACCTGGTTTATGGTTTTCCGAAAAAGAAGCCACCGCTCTTGTTCTTATGCAGCACCTTCTCTCAGGCTTAGATAAGGGTGGCTTAATTGAGCCTCACATTGCACCACTTACCTCAATCATTGATGGCATTCTTGGACAGAGCAATACGCCAGCCAAAGAGCTACGCAAAAGACTAAAAGTATTTGGGATGTCTGCCCGCAAAGGTTCAATTGAGAGCTTCGAGGAAGTAGGAAGCGCACTACTAAAGCGCAACCGATTGCAAATTACCTATTACGCCCGAGGTACAGACAAGACAACTGAACGAGAAATATCACCTCAACGCTTAATCTTTTATAGAGACAACTGGTATCTAGATGCTTACTGCCATTTACGGAAAGGCCTAAGAAGCTTTGCTCTTGACGGAATTAAAAAGGCAATTATCACCAGCACCAAGTCAGATGAGGTTTCTGAAAAACAATTGCATGAGCACTTTGCAGAAAGCTATGGAATCTTTTCGGGCAAAGCGAATCAAAGGGCCAAGCTAAAGTTCACCCCCGAAAAGGCAAGGTGGGTAAGCACTGAAACATGGCATGGGCAACAGGTAGGCTCTTTTGATAAAGAAGGCAATTACCTTTTAGAGTTTGATTACAACCAAGATCCTGAGCTCGTCATGGATATATTGAAATATGGGTCGGGTGTTGAAGTCTTAGCACCAGCAAGCTTACGTAAGCGAGTCAAGGATGAGCTAACAAAAGCATTAAGAAACTATTAACGTGGAGCCCATATGCGAGAGCCATCACAACTTGTAACTAAAGAATCGCCAAGACAAATAATTCTCGAAGATTTCAAAATTGATTTGCCAATCTACGGCGGATGGGGATATAGCATTGAATCAGCTTGCGCTATAGATAAAAATGATCTGTCAGTAAACAAAGCACTTCCTTTTGATGGCGTTGGAATTGAATACATGTTTGTTGAAAAACGTATTTATGAAGAAATGGTTATCTTTAGGGGCGATCATGAAAAGTATGCGGGCATTAGATGGGACAGAGAGGCGCAAGAAGTTCTTTTTCATGATGATAGGGCGCACGACAAACTAACATTTAATATCATTGGCTTCTCAGATGAGATTTGGGATGAGTTAACCAGCCGATTTGAAGAAATTCAGAGGAGCGGCAAAGCGGAGCTAATGACTGAATTAGATGCTTATAGAGAATTGAAGGCTTATCGCTTTAAGAGGGAATTTTATTTTGATATTTCGAGCTTCTATGGGCAATAAAGACCGCCTGTTAATTTATTCAATAGTTTTGTATGTTGGATTGTGCCTATATGCTTATTTTTATAAAAAGTATGAAATCCCTTTATTGCCCGAACCAACGAACGACATTGATTGGCACATTAGAGGGATTACCTATCCGCTATCTTTCGCCTTTAACTTCATCCTAGCATTGCTTTTTTACTCGTTATTGAAGTTAATCAGTTTCATTGGTTGTCACTTAAAGCGGTATTTTTAGCAAGCCTAAAGCACTCAGGCTCATTATTTGAGCCTAATAATCCCGATAATTTAAGAAATGGCTTCTTTTGTTAACTAAGGGGATGAAATGCGAGATTACACATACATCAGTGGTGCCCGATTTTCTATTGCTAATTTATTTCGTAGCCAAAGGTTTGACATTGATAGGCTCGACATGAGCTGGGTGGATGGTGAAAAACCAAGCTTTTCTAGAGGCCTAAGGATTGTGGATAACGAAGAGTCAAATACGATAACTGTAGATGGGGACGATGCAGATAATCTCATTTACAGCCTCACATACATATTCAGCAAAGAGGATGGAATTGATGCCTTTAGAGCTACGATCGATGCTTACCTCACGGCCGCACTAGCTACTCAAGAATTCCTGGTTTCAAATCAGAAAAAGGATGCCATGGGAAAGCCTGAGGCAGTGGAGGCAGTAATGCATTAGCTTTTTTAATGGGCAGATTCAATTCAAACTACTTTGCCCCACAATCCTTTGAATCAAGCGTCCCGTAACTAGACGCCGAATAAATTTGTTCCATTTAGAACAGACAATTACATATCCTCTATCTAACATGGCTCGCTGTGGCAAGGCTTACGAAGGGCTGCTAACGACCCTAAACGGACAACTAGCTATCTTGGTATTTCAATGCAATATCTTTAAAAGCATCTTGCTCAGAAATAAAGGCATCAACAATTACCGGATCAAACTTAGTACCACGCATAGAAATGATTTCTTGTACCGCCTGCTCATGAGTCCATTGTTTTTTATAGACCCTCTTACTCACCAGTGCATCGTACACATCTGCGATAGCCATAATTCTGGCAGCCACCGAAATTGCCTCTCCAACCAAGCCTCGCGGATAGCCTGAACCATCCCAATGCTCGTGATGTCCACCGGCAATTTTAATAGCTGTACCGATAATTGTTTTCTTGTTTTGATATTGCAGATTAGCCGCGGATAATACTGATTCACCAATGGTGGTATGCGTCTTCATGGTAGCCCACTCATCAGCATCGAGCTTGCTGGGATTTTGCAATATCGAATCCGGAATTCCTACCTTACCAATATCATGTAAAGGGGCCGCCCTAAAGAGTAAATCAATCTTATGCTCATTAATTTGATCTGGGTATTTCCCCATTACAAATATCCGAGTAGCGACGGCCTTCACATAATGCTGAGTTCTGATGACGTGATTACCTGTTTCATTATCACGAACTAACGAGAGTGCATTTAAGCTCGCGAGCATCTGGTCTTCAGTTTGATGTGCCTCTTCAATACGCTCCTTGATGGCATCTTCTGCTCTTTTAAGCATTGTGATGTCGGCAACTCGTACATAAAACCCCTGCACTTGTCCATCTTGAATATCGGGGATATATTCTGCAACGGAGTAGCGCACTTCATCGCTATCCGGAACCGGAATAGTGCGGCCAAAGGTTTGAGCCTCCCCACGAAGGACTGCCTCGATATGAGGCAAGTTTGAATGATATAAGTCATCCCCAAGCAAGAATTGAATATGTTTACCCAACATCTGCTCTGGGGTAATGCCAAACCAAGAGGTATAGGCTTTATTGGCAAATCGATTGAGTAAATTCTTATCCCAATATCCCACCATGCTGGGAATAATATCGAGCACCTTTTGAAACTCAATACTTTTTTGCTCTAATGCTTTTTGGTGGAGCGTAGAGTTGGTAGTGATAAGACTCTTCATTGCCTCATTTAGGCTGGACAAGTCATGCTTTTCTAGCTCAAGTTGATGAACTTGGTTTTCAAGATTAGAAGGCATTGTGAGCTTATGCAAAGGCGTAGTAATTTAGTCGTTATAGAAAATAGTATCAAAATACTTGTATTTATGTTACCCCCCCCCCCCCGCAACTTTGGTCAAATTTTCTATGAACATAGATGGTCACGCACCATAAATGGGCAAAACAAGGGCAGCTAGTGGCCGAAAGCAGACATCGAGCGTCCAGCAACTAGACGCTGAATAAATTTGTTCCATTTAGAACAGACAATAACTAATCCTCTGTCTATCGAGGCTTGATGGAATTGGCGCCGTTGCCTTGAATAATCTCAAATGGCTGATAGTCTCTACCTAAATCTTGATAGGTTTTTTCCAAAAGATCTTCGAGATGTCCAGGAGTCATACAGCCCGTTACTACCAGGAAGAATGATTCTCCAAATTTCGCCTGTATAAGAATTAGATTTTTATCGTCAGAGAGCGAGAACTTATATTCGAACTGATTATTCAGGATCACCCGATTTCTACTCAGCTTAGGTGTCACTCCATTAATGTGGCTCAAGATTTCAAACACCTTATAGCCGCCATCTTTAATAACATTTGCATTCGTAAACCAATTAAGCGCCAGACAATCCTCATTCTTAAAAACAAGCCCCGACTCAAAATATGTAATTCCTTTGGCTAACTTCTTCGCAAAAACTCTAATCGCTGCTCTTGTTTCGTCATTAATATTTAAAACGCCCATCTCTTGATGCGTCATTCCTGGATCAGGCTCTATACCTAATTGGCGATTGTTTGCCCTTGCCTCAGTTGCTGAAGCCAAGAACGTTTTATAGAAATCGGGTTTTTGACGATTTAAAGCCTTCATCATCCCAACCAACTTACCATCAGAGTCGCCAAACTTTGGAGAGCCCATTCTTGCAATAACAGCAACAATCAAATCTTCATCAGACGAATAGTTATTGCACGCAAGACACGATGGAAATTCGAATCCATCAGGAGCAATTCGATTTTGAAATAATGCGCGAGGTGGGCAATGCTCAATAGTTGTCGCATCCACAATGCCACCACAGAAAATACATTTCTTGTGTTGACTTATAAATCGCTGTAATTTTCTTTTTCGCTCTCCCATAATGAAACTCTACTATGCGAAATGCGAGAAGCAAAAGTATTTTTCAGTCGCCAGCACGACGCTGTCGATGCCGTTCGGGGAATATTTGAAACCGCTGCGAGCCAATAGATTCGGTGCTTGTAGGGCGGTGGGTCGCAACCAGCTAAGACCCAATGTGCAGAACTGTTTTAGTCCTCTATCCTAGCTTTTCAATCCTCTGCTCTACCGACTGAGCTACCAGGCCAAGACTTGGAATTATAAATGAAACTGCATTCCAGGCTGAAAAATGGTCTAACAGACCGTAGCTGCCATTCTGGCTCGAGCCGCATGCAATTTTCT
>CAIOIX010000042.1 GCA_903858445.1 uncultured beta proteobacterium | reverse complement strand
GGTGGGATCAAACTAAATGCGGCATCCACTCCGCTGGCAAGGGAAATAGCAATTGTTAGTACATAGTCAACCAATAAAGCTGACCCAGAAATTAACCCCGCCTTTGAGCCCAGCAATGCTGTAGCGACTTTATATCCACCGCCGCCTGTAGGAAAGAGCTCAATAATTTGGTTATAGCCTAACGCAATAATGAATACCGTTAAAGCTGTAGCCATTGCCAAGAACAGCGCCATATTGTGATTGGCACCTAAAGCCAAGAAAGCTTCTTCAGGGCCATAGCAAGAAGATGACAGTCCATCGGCTCCCAATCCAACCCAAGCCAGTAGAGGAATAATAGATATCGCGCCTCTTGTTTTTGGATCCATTGGATCTAAGGCTTTGCCCTTAAAAAAATTAATGATTTTTTCCATCATGTCCTCTGCGTTTCTTGGTTATATGTCTAGGCGGTATCCAACGCCTGTTTCGGTTAATAAAAACTTTGGTTGAGTTGGGTCGTCTTCTAACTTTTGGCGGAGATGCCCCATATAAATTCGCAAGTAGTGGTTGTCTTCTGTATGTTGACCGCCCCATACTTCTTTTAGTAGCTGACGATGCGTCACTACCTTGCCGCCATTTGTTAGCAAGATATTAAGTAATTGATATTCAATGGGGCTTAAATGAATCTCTTCAGTAGCTTTAGTGACCTTGCGAAGACTGAGATCAATCCTCACATCACCAAAACTAAATGTTGGTGTATTGGCTTCTGATTTAGATAAGCGTCTTAAAAGAACTCGCATTCTTGCCATGAGCTCTGCAGTACCAAATGGTTTGGTAAGGTAATCATCGGCGCCCGCATCAAGTGCTTTTACTTTTTCATGCTCCTGCATTCTGGCTGAGAGGACTAGGATGGGATTGGTGGACCATGTGCGGTAGTTATTGATAAAACCAAGGCCATCGCCATCAGGCAACCCCAAGTCCAAAATGATTAAATCGGGCTTCTCTTTTGCGGCCACTTGCGTACCGCCAACAATAGTCTGCGCTTCAAAGGCCGCTAGATCCATGCCTTTAATGACTTTGATGATGAGTCTGCGAATATCCGCATCGTCCTCAATCACCAATACTTTGATAGCTGGATCACTCATAGCTTGGGTAACCCAGCATTTTCAGCAATAGGCAAAGTAAAGGTTATTACTGAGCCAGCTTTGGATTCATTGTTCTTTGCCGATATAGAGCCGCCATGCGCCTCAATAATTTCTTTACAAATTGCAAGTCCTAATCCCATGCCCGACTTATTCGTATCAGAAATTCCTCTGGCAAACATCTCAAATAATTGACTAGGCTCTTGAGCAAATCCAGTGCCCGCATCAATTACAGATACTTCAACGAATTGTTCGTCCTTCCTGACAAGCACCTCAATGGTGGCAGTTTCAGACGAATACTTCGCGGCATTCTCAAGCAAGTTGCAAAGTACCCGCTCAATTAATATTTCATCAAAATATAAGGGCGGCACATCGCTTGCAATACTTGTCTTCACGATGCTTTTAGGGAACGATGTGGAGAAGTGTTTAATACTGGAACCAATTACATCTTCTATTGGTTGCCATTCTTTTTTAAGGGTGGGGCCTTGAGTCTGTAGTCTTGCCATCTCCAGCAAATTGCCAATCATGCTCGAAAGCCTTAAGCCCTGACTTCTAATCGTCGCAAGATCAGCCTTGCTCTCAGCATTAATACTTTGATTGCGCTCTTGCAGGCTTTCAGCTAAACCAATCATGGTTGTCAGCGGAGTACGAAGATCATGTGAGAGAGAGGAAAGAATTGCACTCTTTAAACGCTCTGTAGCGGCCTCTACTTTACTGAGCTCCTGTGCTTGTACAGAACGCAATTGAGCAATAGCTAAAGCAATTAAATTGGCGGCTGTTTGTAGTAAATCGTCACGACCGTAGTGCCTTAAAGACTTTGTGGGATCGGACGCCACAAGAATGCCCAGCGTCTTTAGCTCGGAACGAATCGGTAGATAAATGATGGATTTACCATCCAACTCATCCACCTCATGAAATATCCGAGTACCGCTTTGCATGGACCATGCAACTGATTGCATATCAAACTTTGCGCCCTTTAGTATCTCTGGACTTTCAGTAATGAATAAATCAATTTCAATACCAATTGGGCCCTCTAAGGCGGACTTGGCAACCCGAATAATCTGATCATCGGATTGGGCGCTAAAGAGTCCTCGGGATAAATTTTGAAGCGCTTTAGCCAGCCCCTCTCTGGCTGAAACATCTCTAATTTGCTGTTTTAATCTTGCGGCCAAATGGCCAGTGACTAAACCAACAATCAACATCACCAAAAAAGTAATGAGGTATTGGCTATCGTCTACAGAAAATGAGAATCTTGGGGTAACAAAGAAAAAATCAAAAAATCCCACATTGATAAATGCTGAAAATATAGCCGCATTGCGACCCAATGAGGTAGCAATCAAAAAAGTGCTCAGCAGGAAGATCATGACAATGTTGGCAAGATCTACCACCCCCAACAGGGCTGTACAAATAAAACTCAAGATTGAAGCCACGCCAATACAAATTAGGCCAGAGAAAAATGGCTGATTAGCTATAGAGAAATTAGTTGTCTTTTTATCCACATAATCATTTTGGATCTATTGGTGTAAAAAAGGCGTAAAAATGAATTTGTCGTTTTAAACGACATTACAAGCACCGACCCTAGATGAGCGTCGCTTAAATCGACACTTGAACGACGCAGGGATGAATTATTGATTTGTCCTTTTAAAGGACGGTTCATGATGGGGATATCCAAGACTAATGGCGATTAATCCTGCCAAGCCCGAAAAGAAAATAGCCCAACAAGTGGGCTATTGTGTACGACTCGACACATAGTTAACACTTTATACCGGACACATACTTTACAGTTTTTGGCATAGGAGGGACCACTCTATGCCGTGGAATGAAAGTACGAAGATGGATGAAAAGCTCAAATTTGTGTCTCGCTACCTAGATGG
>CAIOIX010000041.1 GCA_903858445.1 uncultured beta proteobacterium | reverse complement strand
GTCTCGGGAAAGATCGATCGCGCTTCAGCGATGTCGTAGCTTTGTGAGAACTCTATCCTTTGCCGGCATCGATCTAATGGCACTTCCTCTTCTACGCTTCCGGTTGTGAATGTCATTTTATAAACTGATCGAACTACTTTCAATCGAAGTTTGGTAGCAAAAACAACGGCTCTTTGGTAGAGTTCCGGCTTTACAGTCTTATAGTAACTCATCAAATCATACACAACGGGATACTTATCCTGAAGCGATTCAATCGAATCTGTTTCCTCAATCCCAAATACTCCAAGATATTTGACTAGTTTTGTAACGCCGGTTTCTTTCATGGTGATAGAGTAGGATTTCAAATCACCTTTTTTATTATTCACCGTATCTCGCTTAAAATATTCAGCTTTAGAGCCGGACTGAACCCGTAGCTTTCCAAACGTATTTTTCTTTCTTCGCTTCAATGTCTCAGTGTAAAGCTTGACAATATCATGATACATCGATTGTAATTCCCAAGACTGGACAAATGAGCACTCAAAGAGTTTGTACTGCGATAAGATATCTGCCATAATAGATTTATCATCCAAAGCAAGAAATAGATTATCAAGTTCAGAATAGACAAACGAACTCATCTTGTTCTTCAATATCCGAATTGCGCGGAACAATACCTCGATCTCTTTTTTCTTCCCAATATTCATACGATAAGAACTGATGACATCGGTGCGGATTTCATTAAGCTTGGTCTCTCGTGATGCCATCATCTCTCCTTTATATTAATTGGTCTATAAGTATTATTATACTATTCTGTCGAAATATAATCAAGCTATTTGGAATTAGTCCATGAGAAATAATCCCGATATCCGTCATGGTAGACATTGTGTCTTTAATATTCATATTCATTTGGTTTTCGTCACCAAATACCGACGAGACGTTTTTACTAAAGAAGTCCTCGACTTTATGAAGCCGATCTTTTCTGACATTTGTAAAGACTTTGAAGCTGAACTCGTAGAGTTTGACGGGGAAGATGATCACGTTCATCTTCTTATCAGCTATCCTCCCAAAGTACAGCTCACTAAACTCGTCAACTCTCTTAAGGGAGTTTCCAGCCGTCAAATTCGAAACCAAAAGTTCCCCTCGGTTCAAAAGAGACTTTGGGGGAATGCCCTTTGGTCTCCCAGCTACTTTGCTGCAAGCTGCGGCGGAGCACCTATATCGATCATCAAACAGTACATTGAAAATCAAAGGACTCCCGACTGATCTAAGCACTTACATTCATGCCCTGAACGACATGGTTTTTCGCGGGGGAGGGATAAATGATCCTAAAAAGAAGAAACCATCGCTTCGGGTTTACCGGTAAAATATCCTTGAGCAAAGTCGACACCTAGATCTTTTACTGCTACATATATCTCTTCACTGCTTACAAATTCGGCTATGGTTTTTGCACCAATCTTATGGGCAAAATTAACAATGGTTTCAACAACAATATGATGTCTTGAATTTTCAGTAATCCCCTGAATAAGTGAACCGTCTATTTTGATATAATCGACATTCAATTTGAGAATATTTTCAAAATTTGAATATCCTGTTCCAAAGTCATCAATAGCAATTTTTGCACCTAACGCCTTCACGGAGGTGATAAATTCTACAACTTCTTCATAGTTTTCTATACCTTCAGATTCCAGTATTTCGAAAACAATCCGAGAAGCGGTAGCTGTTTGTGTAATGGTATGTATGATCTCTTTTACAATAAAAGGATCGCGTATATCACTGTCGGATAAATTAATTGAAAATTCTTCACTTCGTTTGGCAAAAAGAGAACATGCTTGGTTTAGAACTTCAAGTGTAATTTGAGGATAAAGTTTTGTTTTCTTGGCAATAGTCAAAAATTTTGAAGGTGGGATTATACTGCCATCGTTATCAATCATCCGAACCAATGTCTCATATTTGTCAATATTTCCACTCATTAGATTGATAATTGGCTGATAATGGCAAATTATTTTATGTTTGCTCAAAGCATTCCGAATAGCAGTTCTCATTTTCATATTTGAACGATAGGTTTCTTCAATATTTTCATG
>CAIOIX010000040.1 GCA_903858445.1 uncultured beta proteobacterium | reverse complement strand
CTTTACCGGTTCTGAAACCATTAAGGTTGATGCTAGCTTGACTGATGCTGCTGGTAATACCGGTAACGCTACTCAAGTTACCTTGCAGTCGGTTGACACTACAGCGCCAACTGCTATTGCGACTATTACAGCCTTAAGTCCGGATACTGGAACTAGTTCAACAGATTTCATTACCAAGACCGCTACTCAAACAGTAAGCGGTACATACAGCGTCGCACTAGGCGCTAATGAAAAAATCCAGGTGCAAATTGATGATGGATCATGGCTTAATGCAACAGTGGATGCAGCCCTAAAGACTTGGTTAATTGCTAATGAAACCTTGACGTCCTCGGGGTCAAAAATTCATGTTCGCACGATTGATTTGGCAGGTAACGTGACGGGGGGTAATGGGCATAGTTATGTTCTTGACCAAACCGCGCCAACGCCTTATCGGGAGACAATTTACTCAGATGACTCTAATGGATTCGTTATCAGAAGTGCATGGTTACTTAAAAATGACGATCCCTCTAGCTATATATCTTCTGTTAGTGGTGGTGGCAGTGGTTTATCTTTTGATAAACTTTCATTTAACTTTACAGGCACCTCTAATAATAGTAGTTTCACCTATCAAATTACTGATAGTGCCGGAAATTCATCAAATGTGACTTCCTCTGTAACTGACACTGTAACCAATTTAGGCGCTCAAAGCGTCACGACAAATGTCAACGGTGGAATTTATATTATTCAGCAAGGCGGTACCAGTGTTTTAAGTTCTGCTGGCTACGATATCATCTCCTTCAAGAGTGCTGGAACTGTATCTGCTTTGGGTAATGGTGGCGATGCTTTAGATGTAGAAACTAACGTTGCAGTTACTGCAACTGTTTCCTCATCTGGATTTACAGCCGATTCGTACACAAACCATACTGGCACGGGTAAGGTCACCTTGAATACTGCTGGCTATAATGTCGACCTTTCTTTGGCTTCAGGTTCAAATGGTTACACCATCAATAACACTGCATCAACTGCAGCCACTCTGAAAGCAAGTTCTTTCGGAGATGTTTTGAGTGGAAAAGCTGGAAATGATAGTTTCTACGGTGGTGCCGGCGCCGATACTTTTGTTCTTAATAATACGCAGCTATCGAATGGCACAGATTCAATTTATCAGTTCAATACAGGAAGCAATATTGACACGCTTAAAATTTCTGCATTTCTTGCATCAGCAACCGATGCAAATCTTGTCTCAGCCACTAGCGGTACTAGCGCATTAAATATTTATGGAAAAGTGGCATTAATTAATCAGTCAACTATTGGTATAGTCGATTTTGGTTCAGGGCACGATTTTGCTGATTTAACAGGTTCCAATAAGGCCGTTGTCGTTGCATATGGTTCGGGTACACAGGATGCTAGTGTCTATTATGCTTACCACGATGCAAATGGTACGCACGTTGATAAGGTTGCTACATTAGTAGGAGTTGGCCCACTAGATACAAGTCATACTCACATAGCTTAATATTTTTTTCATTAGGTGACCACAAATTCTGAAATGAGTTTGTGGTCATTAATCTTTGTAGCCTCTAGACCGAATTGATGCAAAAATTCCTCAAACCCCCTCCAGTAGATAACGAGATTCTCGTTTCCTTATATGGCTATAAGAAGATCTTTCGCTCTGTGGGGTTTTTTACTGCTTGCATGAACTTGTTGTTGTTAGTTCCCTCCATCTACATGTTGGAGGTGTATGACAGGGTACTAACAAGTCGTAACGAATTTACGCTCTTGATGCTCTCCTTGATCATCTTGTTGTTGTATGTGATCTATGCCGCATTAGATGCGATTCGCAGTCACACTGTGATTGAAGTGGGCAAGAAGATTGATGCTGAGCTCAATCACCGAACTTATACAGCGGCTTTTGAGCAGAACCTCAAGGTCAAGGGTGGTAATGCAGGCCAAGCTTTAAATGATTTAACAACGATTCGTCAGTTTGTTACTGGCCCGTCTTTATATGCTTTCTTTGATGCGCCATGGTTCCCGTTCTATTTGGTAGTGATCTTTCTGTTTAATGGCTGGCTAGGGCTATTTTCAACCGTCTGTGTACTAATCCTCATTGTGCTGGCATTCTTAAATGAATCAGTGACCCATGAACCATTGTCTGAAGCCAGTACTTTATCGGTTCAGTCTTCTAACATCGCTAGTAACAACCTGCGCCAAGCAGAAGTGCTGGAATCCATGGGGATGCTTCCCGCCTTACGTGATCGCTGGTTTGCTTTGCATAGCAAGTTCTTACATATGCAAGCAGTCGCGAGTCAACGCGCTGCCACTATGGGGGCAATGACCAAGTTCTTTCGTACCCTCATGCAATCATTGGCATTAGGCTTTGCGGCGTTTTTGGTATTGGAAAATAAACTCTCACCTGGCATGATGATTGCTGCCACGATTCTGCTCGGCAAGGCAACTGCCCCCGTCGAAATGGTCATCGGTTCGTGGAAGCAGTGGCGTGGTGTCGTGAGCTCTTATGACCGTCTTAAAAAACTACTCTCCGATAATCCACCCCGCGTAGTCGGCATGAGCTTGCCAAGGCCTAAGGGTTACTTAAGTATGGAGGGTGTCTATGCGGCCCCTCCTGGAGTAACAAAACCTGTATTAAAGAACATTACTTTTGCTATTGAGCCGGGCGATGTACTTGGTGTGATTGGGCCAAGCGCTGCGGGTAAATCGACCTTAGCTCGAGTAGCCGTCGGTATTTGGCCATCCACCCCCAATGCCGCTCGTATTGATGGGGCAGATGTCTATCGCTGGAATAAAGACGAACTCGGACCTGCCTTAGGATATGTGCCGCAAGATATTGAAGTTTTTCCGGGGACGGTCAGTGAGAATATTGCTCGCTTTAGAGAATTTCAGCCGGAAGATGTGATTGCTGCCGCACAGTCGGCTGGCGTGCACGACATGATTTTGCATTTTCCGGAAGGGTATGACACTCGCATTGGTGATGGTGGAGTGGGTCTGTCTGGTGGTCAGAAGCAACGTTTAGCATTGGCTCGAGCCCTCTACGGAAAACCCAACCTTGTCGTACTCGATGAGCCTAATTCCAATTTGGATGAAGTGGGCGAAGCCGCTTTGGTGCGCGCCATTCAAGAACTTCAGGCTCGTAAAGCATCAGTCATTGTCATTACCCATCGCATTCCGATTCTGCAGGTGACGAATAAGTTATTACTATTACAAGACGGCAATGCTCGGATGTTTGGGCCAACCGCCCAAGTGATGCGCGCCCTCCAAGGTAAGCCTGTCGCAACTCCAGAGACCGCTCCAGGTGCCGAGCAAGTTAGCACTCAAGCAGCACCCGTAGCGGCAGCAAAACCGCGCAAACGCATTGCTCGTAAACCGAGCAAGGTTGTTGATATGGTGGATGAAGTGCAGGACTCTTCGACTGAAGCAATTCTTGAAAAACCAGCAGAGGCTGCATGATGAATGATTCTCTGCGCAAAGAAGATTCACCGGACACTGCTGGAGAGCGGGATTCTCAAGAGAAGGCCCGAGAGACTGGCGCCAATACCGCTCTAACTGCTGAGGGAATTAAAACAAGTACAGCTTTAGTAGTTGGTAATGCTGCCAATATCACTAAGCAAGCCGTATCGACCGCCATGACCAAGCTCTCCGAGGGATATGTTGAGTGGCATGACCTGAGGACCGGAAAAAAAGATGAAAACTACTTTTCTTGGTTAGGCTGGCAAGTCTTAATTTGGGGTTTTGGCGGTGCCTTATTGTGGGCGTTTTTAGCTCCCATTGAGAAGGGTGTCTCCGCCTCTGGCTATGTTATGACTGATAGCAATCGCAAAGCAATTCAGCCGGCCTTTGCAGGCATCGTTGATGACATTTTTGTTAAAGAGGGTCAACAGGTCAAGGCAGGTGAAATCCTCATCAAACTGAACCCCATTAATGCTAAAGCGCAGGCGAATGCTACTCGCGAATCAATTGATGGCTTGGATGCTCAAGTTAAAGGGCTTTCACAAGCGATCGTACAAAAGAAGCAACAATCAGCCCTCATGGAAAAACAGCTTGTAGGTTTGCGTGGTTTAGCGGCTGAAGGTTATATGGCTCAAAACAAGGTGTATGAATTAGAGCGCCAGCAACTACAACTCAAGGCCTCCATTTTGGAAGATGAGGGCAACCTCATCCGGACCAAAAAACAAGTCAGCGAGCAACAGGAAAAACTCAATCCCTTTGAATATGACCTAGCCAATACCGAGCTTAAATCCCCAGTAGATGGACAGGTAGTCAATATCACGATCTTTACCAAGGGCGGGGTAGTGAGCCCAGGTCAAAAACTCATGGAAGTAGTGCCTACGAATGAGGCCATGATTGTCGAAGGGCAATTACCGGTTCACCTGGTGGATAAAGTCCACGTGGACTTGCCAGTTGAAATGATGTTCACAGCGTTTAATACCAATCGCACGCCACATATTCCCGGAGTGTTGATTTCCGTTGGAGCCGATCGCATTGTCGATGAAAAGACTGGTAATCCTTATTACAAAATTCAGGCCATTACGACACCCCAAGGTGCCAAGATGCTGGGTGATTTAAAGGTGCGCCCTGGCATGCCAGTCGATTTATTTGTTAAGACGGGTGAGCAGTCGATGATGACTTATTTAATGAAGCCAGTGTTCGATCGTGCACATTCAGCATTACGTGAAGACTAATCATGCCTACATATTCATCCACCATTTCGCAAAAGATTGGTAAATCGCTTATTACCCTAGCTAGTGCCGCAGCTATGCAGCCTGCGTTCGCCTTGGATTTGATGCAGTCCTACGAGTTAGCCCTTAAAAATGATCCGGTATATCGTTCCGCTTCAAAAGATTATGAAGCGGGCATGGAAAATAACGGGATAGGGCGTTCGGCAGTGATGCCTAAGATAGCAGCGCAATACAATCAAAATGCCAATAGAGCAACCCAGTGGGGCGCTCAATACACGGGCGGCCCAAATACTTCAACCAACTGGAGCTACCCCAGTAACTACTCTTATGTTCAGTTAACGCAACCCATTTTTAGTTTAGAGGCCTTCGCGCGCTGGCGCCAAGGAGTTGCGCAGGCAGATTTTAGTCAGTCAAAATACATCTTTAATACCCAAGACCTCTTAATTCGGGTATTACAGGCGTATACCGACTTATTGTTTTCTCAAGATCAGATGCAATTTCAAACGGCTGAGAGGGATGCGTTTTTAGAGCAGTGGAATGTTGCTAAAAAACTCAATAAGGGTGGCGAGGCTTCGATGACGGATATGTTGGAAGCAGAGGCTGCCTACCAAGTTTCAGAAGCCAAAGTGGTTGACGCCAAAGACGCTGTAGAAAATGCCAGAAGGAAATTCAATAGCATTGTTGGTGAGCCGGTTGAAGATGCGTCCAAGGTCAGCAAGCTCTCAGGAAATTTTCGCTATCTGAATCTCGCCAGTTTGAAATTCGATGACTGGAAAGAGAAGGCTTTAGCAAATAACGCAGAGCTGAAGGCCGCTGAAAACAATATGGAAATTGCGAAGCAGGAATATCGCAAGAATCATGCTGGTCACTATCCTGTAGTCAATTTAATTGGTGCATTAACAACCCAGCAATCTAACACCGTTACCAGTATTAACAATACAACGAATCAAAGTTACTTGGGCGTGCAAGTGAATTTGCCTCTATTTAGTGGTGGCGAGACCAATGCGCGTAGTTCTCAAGCCTTAGCTAACTATGAAAAAGCCCAGGCCGATTACGATGTCACTAAAGATAAAGTCATCACTGAATTACGTAAACAATATGACTTGGTGGT
>CAIOIX010000039.1 GCA_903858445.1 uncultured beta proteobacterium | reverse complement strand
CTTGTGTGGTTCACGCTTATCCCAGGGATACATAAACACACCACCACGCGATAAAACGCGATGTACATCTGCAACCATGGATGCTATCCAGCGCATATTGAAGTCTTTATCCCGGCTGCCAGTGGTCCCTGCCAAACACTCTTCAACATAACGGCGGACTGGATCAGCCCAGTGACGCATATTGGACATATTGATCGCAAACTCTTTAGTAGCAGGAGCGATAGTCACCGCATCTTTAATAAGTAGGAACTCGCCAGTTTCTTTATTTAGGGTAAACATCACAACTCCGTCACCCAAAGTCAAAGCCATTGTGGTTTGCGGACCATACACTACATACCCTGCAGCAACTTGGTGACGCCCAGACAACAGAAAATCCGAAGTTTGTAACGGAGCAGTTGGATCCTGCTTTTTTAGAATAGAAAAAATAGTGCCGATCGATACATTCACATCAATATTGGAAGAGCCATCGAGTGGATCAAACAGTAAGAGGTAATCACCCGTTCCTTGAACAGGTACAGGTAATTCCATTTCTTCTGATGCGAGACCTGCAAGCGATTTACAAGCTTTGACACCTTCAATCAATTGATCGTTGGCGATGATGTCGAGCTTTTGCTGCACTTCACCTTGAATATTGCCGCTACCAGCTGAGCCCAATAAACCAATTAATGCACCTTGCGCCACCTCATGACTTAAGGTCGAGCAGGTATTGACTACGGCCAGCAATAGCTCTTGCAAGCCTGCAGGGATAGCAGTGCCATTTGGCTTGGCGCTAACTAAATATTGCTTGAAATTGGTGTTGTTTGAGGACAAAGATATTTCTCCAAATTGCTATTGAGATTAGGGTCTATTTTGCCTTGTTCTCACCCTTAATCTTAAAAAGTACGATGTGGATAACCTGATAGCTTGTTTGATGTTAATTTTGATGTTATATTGCATCAATACTGATGAGGATGAAATATGAGAACTACCGTAACTATTGACGACGATCTCTACCAGAAGGGACTAGATTTGGCCGACCCAGGCATGGAAAAGTCTGATCTTTTTCGCGAGGCTATGCATGTTTTTATTCGTGTGCAGGTCGCAAAACGCTTAGCAGCCTTGGGTGGAAAATCACCCGAGATGAAGAGTATCCCCCGACGTAAACCAAAGACTGGGCAGTAATAATGACGATGGTTCTAGTGGATACTTCTGTTTGGGTGGCGCACTTTAGAAAATCTAATACTTCTTTTGAAGCTCTATTAGCAAATGATCAAATTCTTTGTCATCCACTAGTGTTGATGGAATTAGCGTGTGGATCGCCACCCGCTCCCAGAGCTAAAACACTAGATTATCTTAAGAAATTGCAGCAGGCGACTGTTGCAACACCAGATGAAACGTTAGAGTTCATAGAAAAACATCAACTATATGAATCGGGGTGTGGAGCAATTGATATATCCCTTCTTGCCTCAACGCTCATTTCAGAAAATGCTCTTATCTGGACCCTAGATAAACATCTAGAAAGCCTAGCTACTAAATTTGGCATCTCTTATGGTCGCAAATTACATTAAGAAAACATTAAGTGCTTAAGGCCTTACTAATGACCTCTCTGGTATCTAGCGAGAGGGTTTTACAGGCAGCCACACGCTCCAAGGCAGATTTCATATGCTCCTGGTAAGGCTGAGCAAATAAGCGCCACCGGTCTAAGGCTCTGGCCAAGCGCGCTGCAACCTGGGGATTAATTGGGTCAAGGGCTAGCACACTATCAGCCCAAAATTCATAACCACTGCCATCTGCCTGATGAAAGCTAGCAGGATTGTTTGAGCAAAAGGCATGAATCACGCTACGTACCCGATTGGGATTATTCATTTTGAATGCAGGATGCTCACGCAATTTCTTGACATCGCTCAGGGTAGGCTCAAGACCATCTACTGGCGGACGACTCGATTGCAATCCAAACCACTTATCAATTACTAAAGGATCATTCTCAAATCGCTTGTAAAAATCTGCGAGGCACTCTTTTGCTTGCGGAGCACCATTGACAACTAAAGCCGCCAAAGCTGCATAGCGATCAGTCATATTGTCTGCAATCTGGTATTGATGGACTGCCATTGGAGCCCAGACGGCAGGATTCGCATCGAGCAACATGCTGAGAGAAAGATTTTTGAGGGCCCGCTTCCCTGAATCAACAGCATCGGACTTAAATGGCCCCGGCGTTTGCATTTGTTGATAAAGGGCTGCCCACTCCAATTGCAACTGCTTGGCAATTTCTCTACGGAACGCGCGGCGTGCAGCAAATATTTTCTGGGGATCAACGCTCGCGCACTGCTCATAGAGGTAAGACTCAGCAGGCAAGGTTAAGGCAAGCTCTTTGAAGGCCGGGTCT
>CAIOIX010000038.1 GCA_903858445.1 uncultured beta proteobacterium | reverse complement strand
TGGCATTTTTGCTTGGTTACATGGGAAGACTCAACAACGCAGCCAGACATTACAGGCTAGCAGCTACAGAATTAAGTGACATGTTTTCACTAAACCAAATAGAAGATTTTATTGAATGGGCAATTAGCGAAAACCCACAACTACCACAACTCCACTATTGCCTTGGATACTTTAACTGGAAAATAAAAGGTGACAATGAAATGGCGAAATTAGATTTCGCTAGGTTCATTCAGAGTCCCATAGTAATAAATGAATTTCCAAAGGAGCTGGAAATTTCAAAAAAATTCATTGAATCAACGTAGGAATTAACGAAAACATCTAGCTACAAGCGTTACCCCACTTCAAATTTATTGAATTAATAACTGTCTAGGCTGTTATTAAGGGTAATTTGACTTTCAAGCGTCACTTTTCCGGACACTTGGAGCGGACTTATTTAAGTAAAAACTCCGTCAACCGCTGAACTGACCTAATTTTTAGTACCACTCCAGAAGAGAGGATTTTTGATAATCTCTCACCTTAAAGGAGTGCTAAATATGGCTAAAGGTCAGCGTCTCAAACCCGAGCAAATCGTCACCTTATTGCGTCAAATTGATGTTTTAACCACCAATGGCAAAACCTTAGCTCAAGCTTGTAAAGAAGTGGGCACGGTTGAGCAAAGCTACTATCGCTGGCGCAAGATCTATGGCGGCATGAAGGTCGATCAGGCAAAGAAGTACAAAGATCTGGAGCTGGAAAATACCCGGCTTAAGAAGCTCGTAGCGGACTTATCGCTACGAGAGGTGATGCTCAAGGAAGTTATTAAGGGAAACTTCTAAGCCCTGCTAAGCGTAAAAATGCAGCGCAGCTACTCATGGACCAGCATTCTATCTCTGAGCGGACTGCCTGCAGTTTAGTGGGGCTATCTAGAGCAGCTTATCGCTATATGCCATTGCCAAGAGGTGACGAAGAGCCCCTACGAGCAGAAGTCATCCGTATGGCGAGCACCTATGGCAGGTACGGCTACCGATTTATTGCCAGCATGATGCGTAATGCCGGTTGGGGCCAAGCGACTACCGCCAAGGTCGCTCGTATCTGGCGAGAGGAAGGCCTAAAGATCCCACAAAAGCAGCCTCCTAGAGGCAGACTCTGGTTTAACGATGGTAGTTGTATGCGCCTGCGAGCTACTGCCCCCAATCATGTTTGGAGTTACGACTTTGTCTTTATTAGAGATGCCTATGGCGGCAAGATCAGGATGCTCACGATGATTGATGAGTTCAGTAGAAAGTGCCTAACGATCCACTGCGCTAGAAGGATTGGCTCGGTCCAAGTGATTGAGCAACTGGCGAATGCCATGATGATCCACGGTATACCGCAATATATTCGATCGGACAATGGCCCAGAATTTATTGCCAAAGACCTGCGCAGTTGGTTATCTGGCATTGGAGTGAAAACCGCTTACATTGAACCGGGCAGCCCCTGGGAAAATGGCTTTTGTGAAAGCTTTAACGGCACCTTTAGAGATAACCTTTTGGATGGGGAGATCTTCTATAGTTTGAAGGAAGCACAGATCATTGTTGGTGAATGGGTCAAGCACTATAACCATGTCAGGCCCCATAGTGCATTAGGTTACAGACCACCAGCACCTCAAACCGAGGTGCCTCAAATAATCCTAAATCAACCCAGTTTGCTGCAATGATTTACTATAGAAAAACTCTCTTTGGTTGTGGACCTAAATTGACAGCAGTTCATAAGGCTGAACGCCTCTTGGAAAAGCAAAGATCAGTCGATCTAACTTGCCGGCAATTACCTCTTCCAGATTCTTGAAGGGAAGTTGATGCCAGAATATTAATCTCTCCAAAGATTCAATAACTAGATGT
>CAIOIX010000037.1 GCA_903858445.1 uncultured beta proteobacterium | reverse complement strand
TGCCAGAGAATATTCTTCAGGATATTAAAAGGCGCAGTTGGCTTGGTCGCCTAGGTACACCAGAAGAAATAGCCGCTGTGTATTTATTCTTGGCAAGCGATGAAGCAAGTTATGTCAATGGCATAGCGCTTGAGGCCAGCGGCGGAATCTCCCTTTAAGTATGCATCTTTTATATGAGGAAGGTGGCGACATCAAGATCGCTACGGTTCAATCTGCATCTGGTGCAGGAGATGCAGAGTCATGGCAGGCGACCAGTCTGTCCGGAAAAAAAATTAAGCTAAAGGCTAAAGAAGTTTGGTTGCGCTTTGAAAAGCCAGAAGCTCAGGCCGTCATGGATGAAGCGTCTACCCTCTCGAAAGAGATTGATTTGCAGTTTCTGTGGGATTGCGCTCCAGAAGAAGAATTTGGTCTAGTCGATGTCTCAAAAGAATATTTTGGTGACCAGGCAACCATTGCCCAGCAAGTATCGCTAGCGGTTGCTTTGCAAGGGGCGCCAGTCTTTTTTCGGCGAAAAGGGCGCGGTCGTTTTCAGCGAGCACCTCTTGAGCAACTGCAGGCCGGCTTAGCTGCCTTAGAGCGTAAGCAAAAAGACCTAGAGCAGCAAGCCGCTTGGCAACAAGAGTTGGTCGTAGGGGTATTTCCAGAAACACTGAAGTCTCAGTCCACCCAATTACTCTTCTCCCCAGATAAAAATACTTCTGCTTATAAGGCATTTATTGCAGCCTGTACTGAAACAGGAGAATCACCAGCGCAATTAATGATCCGCTGTGGAGCAATCGATTCACCTTTGGACTACCACCAAGGCATGTTTCTCAAGGCACATTTTCCTGGAGGCGCTACGCATAATGAGAGCAATTCAGTTGACTCCGCTGCCTACGATGCTGCAGTAGCCCAATTACCCTTGTCTGAGGTGAGCGCTTTCTCTATTGATGATTCCGGTACGACGGAAATTGATGATGCCTTGTCGGTGACTGAACTTTCGGAGGGTGGACATCGCATTGGTGTGCACATCGCAGCCCCTGCCTTAGTCATTAGTCGCGATGATCCTTTGGACCAGCTTGCACGCAATCGAATGTCTACGGTGTATTTCCCAGGCGATAAGATCACAATGCTGCCAGACTCCGTGATCGCACAGTTTTCTTTGGATGAGGGTAAGCCATGTCCTGCCTTATCGATCTATGTGGATATTGACGCACAAGGGCAAATAGTTGATGGTTCGCAGCAGATGCGTGCTGAGTTGGTACCTATTGCTACTAACTTGCGTTTGGAGAATCTTGAAGATAAGGTTAGCGAAGCCAGTTTGTTGGATGAGGCAAGCGACTACCCTTATCGCAAAGAGCTTGCAGTTTTGTGGCAGTCTGCAAAACTGCTTCATGCGCGTCGTCAAGCGCAGCGGATTACTAACGGCTTACGGGCTGAGCAATTGGGGGTGATTGACCCCAATGCCTTAGCAAGAGATTTTCATTTTCAGATGACAGAAGTTGCTGGTGTGCGGCGGGTTGAAATCACGCCGCGACAACGAGGCTCGATCTTGGACACCATCGTCGCCGAGTGGATGATTTACTGCAATAGTGCATCTGGACGGATGTTGGCGGACCATGGTTTGCCTGGACTCTTTCGCACCCAAAAGGGCTGGGGTCCATTGCGTACCCGCATGCAAACTACACCTGGTCCGCATGAAGGATTGGGGCTCGATTACTACGCTTGGTGTACCTCTCCTTTGCGTCGCTATTCTGACTTGGTTAATCAATGGCAACTCATTGCCTTGGCTAAGCATGGAGTAGCCGCAAAGATGGTGGCACCATTTCCTCCAAGGGATGCAGGCTTAATGGGTATTGCTGCGGATTTTGAGTCTTGCTATCAAGCCTATGGTGAATATCAGGATCGCCTAGAAAAGTATTGGTGCTTGCGTTGGATTGCTCAAGATAGCGAGCCAAAAAAACTCTTTGTGCGCCACTTAAAAGAGGGTATGTCTAGAGTTGAACCTATCCCTTTGCATTTGCCTATTCCTGAGTTAGCTGCCTATCCCCGCATGACGCGTGCGGAGGTGGTGATTTCTGATGTAGATCTACTGCAACTCAGTGCTGGGGTAAGGGTCTTGCAGATTGAGGCACCTGACAAACCGGCTGAAACGCCAGTTGAAAAGCCTCCAGAACTAACTTCAGAAGCGCCTGAGGATGATGCAAGCACCACCTAGTCACCTGAAGTCAGAGGGCCTTGAGAAGATTGGACGCTATTTGCAGAATGCTTGGCGACGTTACCCCTTTCGTCTAGCGCTTTGCGCATCCCTTTTGATTCATGTGATTTTTCTTTCCTTTCGCTGGGGCATGGGCGAGATAGAAAATCGTCGCCTCAATACGCCCTTAAGTGTGGTTTTAGTTAATGCGAGTCATTCAACTCCACCCAAGCAAGCTGATAAATTGGCGCAAGCCGATTTGCAGGGTGGTGGCAAAAATATTGATCAGGATGCAACGGCAGTGCATCGCGCGAGATTAGGTACGCAAGCCCAGTTGGAAGTTTTAGAAAAGCAGCAAAAGCAGATGCTTGCAAAAATGGATGCGGAAAAGGCTCGCTCTGGCGGTCGTAAGAGTGGGGAAGATCAGCGCCTTATTTCGCAGCTAAATTCTTTGGAGGCTGAATTAGCTAAGCGTATGCAGGTTGAGGGGCGCGAGCCCCGCCGTAGGGTGCTGACCGGCTCAAGTGCTAAAGCAGTAGCCTTTGCGCAATATTACGACGCAATGCGCCAAAAAATTGAGGCTTATGGCAGTACCTTTTTCCCTCGCGCTAATAGTAGGCCCTTGTATGGCAGCTTAGTGATCGTAGTCAGTGTGGATGCACAAGGTCATATCGCGAGTAATGCTAAAGGCAAAGATGGCCTCAGTATTGGGCGGAGCTCCGGCAATCCTGAATTAGATCGACAGGCCTTGGCGATTGTGCGTGCTTCAGCCCCTTTTGGAGTATTTCCAAGTGAGATGCGCAGTCAGATTGATATCTTAGATTGGGTTTCTACTTTTGAGTTCACGCGTGATGGGTCTGATCGCTTAGAGTTGCGGCACTAATAAAATAAAAAAATACTTTCAGTAAATTAGTCAAAGAAATTCGCTTATTCTGTAGCCAATATGAATGCCATCCCCGTCAACGATCTTTATACCGATCCCAGCCTTTTTCCTGGCTTGGATGTTTATGCTGTTGCCGGAAATCCGATCACCCACAGTAAGTCACCTGCGATTCATAAACGATTTGCCGAGCAGTCGAAGCAAGCAATGCACTACGGTCGTTTGCAGCCAGCTATCGGTCAATTTACTGCAGCCGCTAAATCTTTTTTTGCTGCTGGTGGCCAGGGCATGAATGTTACCGTTCCTTTTAAACTGGATGCACAAGCACTTGCAGATGTTTTAAGTTCTCACGCGCAGTTGGCTGGCGCTGTTAATACTCTCTGGATTAAAGAGGGCAAGATTTATGGCGACAATACAGATGGCGCTGGCTTGGTACGAGACCTTCGAGCTCAGGGTATTCAGATTCGCGGTGCGCGCATCTTGCTATTGGGTGCTGGCGGTGCTGCTCGAGGCGTTATGGGCCCTTTGCTTGAGCAAGAGCCTACCCAGCTGGTTGTTGCAAACCGCTCTAACGCTAAGGCTGACGAGTTAGTAAATTTGTTTACTGATCTTGCTAATGACCATGCAGTCCAACTGCAATCACGTGCCTTACTTGAATTGGAAGATCAAACAAAAACTCCGCTAGCCTTTGATTTAGTTATCAATGCAACAGCTGCAGGCTTGAGTGATCAATCTCCCCTGACTATTAATGCGGCGAGCCATGTTTTTGTTCCAAGCTCATTCGCCTATGACATGGTGTATGGCAAGACAACGGCCTTTATGCAGCAAGCTTTGCATAGAGGAGCTCGAGTGAGCGATGGTTTGGGTATGTTGGTAGAGCAAGCTGCCGATGCCTTTCTGATTTGGCGCGGGGTTGATCTGAGTGGCGCTATTGATCCTCGCGCTGTGTTGTCAGAGTTGCGTTCCTAATTCTGCCTAGCTAGATATTTTCCCAGTGCGTTGGCTTAGCTATTTTGTTAAATGTATTTTGTGTGGCTTTATGGCTATGCAGATTTACTTTGCGATACAGGTCGGCTTATGGTCCACTCTCAACCCTAGCAGTACGGCCTTTCAGAGGGCGGAGCACTGGCGTTTATGTACCTGGCACTGGTCTTGCCCCATTCAATCCCATTGGGTCTCCTACGACAAAATTTCTGCCAACTTAAAACGGGCTGTATTAGTAAGTGAGGATGACATCTTCTTTCAGCATAAGGGTGTTCGGGTTGAGGATATGCAAAAGGCTTGGGAAAAGAATCAACAGCACAGTCACCCCGGCAGTAAATCTAAACTTGCATTGCGAGGCGGCTCCACGATTACGCAGCAACTAGCGAAAAATTTATTCTTATCATCAGAGCAAAATTATTTTCGCAAGGGCCAAGAACTCATCATTACTGGTTTACTGGAGTTGATGCTCTCTAAGCAGCGGCTGTTTGAGATTTATCTCAACTCCGTGGAGTGGGGTGAAGGAATCTTTGGTATAGGTGCCGCTACGCAGCATTATTTTGCGAGCTCTCCAATAGCATTGGATCGGGAGCGAGCTGCAGCACTGGCATCAGCCTTGCCTGCGCCCAAGTGTTTTGATAAAGCCCAATACTGTCGCAGAGCCAATATTAATTTCCCCATTCGCCAAGACTTCATTTTGGAAAATATGGATAGAGTTCCGTTGACGCCAATTTTGAAGAGTGGATCCCACCCGTAACACTGTCCTTGCTTCAGGCGCTGGATTTATTTGGCTGCCGCAGTTCTTAAGGCGTCGCGCGTACTTAGTGCTACTTTTCTGGCGGCGTCTGCAAAATCAGCCCCCGAGCTGGCATACAAGATTGCTCGCGAGGAGTTGATCATCATGCCTGTGCCGGGTTTATTGCTGATACTGCCAGCATTTACCGTAGCATCAATATCGCCACCTTGAGCGCCAATACCCGGAATGAGTAGGGGCATCTCACCAACAATCGCACGCACTTTGGCAATCTCTTCCGGAAAGGTAGCGCCGACGACTAAGCTTATTTGGCCGGAGGTATTCCATTGTTGGGAGGCTAACCTTGCTACGTGGAGGTAGAGGGGCTCACCGCTAGGGGTAACATTTAAAAACTGCAAATCCGATCCACCTGGATTCGAGGTACGACATAAAACAATCACCCCTTTGCCAGCGTGTCGAAGGTAGGGTTCTACAGAGTCAAAGCCCATATAGGGATTCACGGTGACTGCGTCTGCACCATAGCGCTCAAAGGCTTCGAGGGCGTAATGCTCTGCCGTACTGCCAATATCCCCACGTTTAGAATCGAGGATTACTGGGATCTCTGGGTATTTATTCTTCAGATGCGCAATGAGTTTTTCTAGTTGTGCTTCAGCACCTTGGGATGCAAAGTAAGCAAACTGCGGCTTAAAAGAGCAGACCAAATCTGCTGTGGCATCTGCGATTTCACGACAGAACTCAAAAATCCCTTCTGATTTCCCTTGCAGTGATGGGGGCAGACGCTTGGGGTCTGGGTCAAAACCAACGCACAGCATGCTGCCTTGGGAAGCCCATGCAGACTGGAGTTGCTGGGTAAAGGTATTTGGGCTGGAGTTCATTGGATTTACACTTATTTTAGTCAAACTGTCATGATCAATAGGATAAACTAGCGCACATTCCTTAGGAGTTCTTATGATCAACTTGTTCGTCCTGCAAAATGGCCGCCTCTCTCAAGAGCAAGTCGAAGATCGCAATGAATTGTTGCAATATTCAAACCCCATCTGGATCGACGTCGTTGATCCAGAAGAGGAAGAGCTCATTTGGATTAAAGAGGCTTTTGGCGTTCTTTTGCCTGAATTAGATGATTTAGGTGACCTAGAAGCTTCTGCACGCTATTTTGAAGCCGATGATGGCCATTTACATATACGCACTGACTTCTTGTTGGATGAAGAAGAAACTTCGCGAAACGTACGGGTAGCTTTTGTACTGACGAAGCAAGTTTTATTCTCGATTCATGACGAAGATTTGCCGGTATTCCGTTTAGTGCGCTTGCGAGCACGTTTACGCCCCGGCTCTGTTAGCAACGCAAAAGATGTTTTGCTAGACCTTTATTCAACGGATGCCGAGTACTCTGCTGATGCCCTGGAAGAGGTTTATGAAAACCTAGAGCGAGCAGGTAAACAAGTTCTGCAGGATGACATTAATGATGCCGATGCAGAACAGGTGCTCGAGACGATTGCCAAAGAAGAGGATACGAACGGACGCATTCGTCGTAATGTGATGGATACCCGCCGCGCACTCTCATTCTTAATGCGCAGCAAATTGTTGTCCGATGAGCAGCAGGAAGAAGCGCGTCAGATTTTGCGTGACATTGACTCTTTAGAAAACCACACTGCATTCTTGTTCGATAAAATTAACTTCTTGATGGATGCAACGGTTGGTTTTATTAATTTGAACCAAAGTAAGATTATTAAGATCTTCTCGGTGGTATCAGTTGCCTTGATGCCGCCAACATTGCTCGCTAGCATCTGGGGTATGAACTATAGATACATGCCTGAGCTCGATTTATCGTGGGGCTACCCAATGGCTATTGGTGTCATGATTATTTCAGCGATCATCCCCCTGTGGTACTTCCATAGCAAAGGTTGGATGAAGTAATTAGCTCTATTGAAGCAGCTTAATGAGCTCAGAAAGTGCGTAGTCACGCGCTTGTTCACGAACTGCTTGGCGATCGCCTCTAAAGTGCATTGTTTTGCAAACAGTCCAATTCTCAGCTTCCGTTTTTTGCATAGCCCAGCCAAAACAAATGGTGCCAACGGGTTTTTCTGCTGAGCCACCTGATGGCCCTGCGATTCCGGTAATGGCAATCGCAACATTAACCCCAGCATTTTTTTGCGCACCCTCAGCCATAGCTTTTGCGACCTGTTCGCTGACCGCTCCAAAGGAGTCAATCATTTCTGCGGGCACGTCTAGACACTCAGCTTTAGCTTGATTGCTGTAGGTAATGTAACCGCGTTCGAACCAATCGCTTGAGCCCGCTAAGTCCGTTAAGCTGGCGCAAACCAGTCCTCCAGTACAGGACTCTGCAAGCGCTAAGGTCCATCCTTTATCAATGAGAAGTTGGGCAACGTCTTTGGCGATGTCTGAAGTGGATGTCATATGGTTAGTTTGATAACAAGTTTTACTGCGACTATAACGAGATAAGTGAGGAAGGCTGCAGCCAGATCATCAGCGATGATGCCAAAACCACGCCATAGCATTTGCTTAAAACTGGATGGTGTTTGGCTATCACCACCTTCGAGGTGTTTGAAGTGGCGATCAATTAAACCAATTGGACCAGGCTTAGCGACATCAAAGAAGCGAAATACTCCAAAGGCTAAAGCCTGTAGCCAGATTGTCATGGGCATCGTCAGTACAAGCAGGAGCCAAAAAGCCACAATCTCATCCCAAACGATGCCGCCAAAATCTTTTTTGCCAAGCTCTTCGCTGACCTGTCCGCAGATCCAGCAGCCCAGCACAATGCTGACACCAATCAACCAAAGCCAATTTTCCGTGGATAAAAAATGATTACCTACTAGGAAGAATGCCCAGGCCCACAGAGTTCCCATGGTACCCGGGGCTTTGGGGCTCAGCCCACTTCCAAAGCCAAAAGCAATCGTCCGACTCATACTTCCAAGCATCCACTTAAGGGAGGGCTTTAACGCTTGATTTTGGCGCATCTCAGTATTCATGCAAAGTGATCAAATGATTTAAGAAGAATTTCTGTATCGCTTGCGCTCAATGTTGTTCCATTTCGATCAATGATGTGAATTGTCGGTTTTAGGGATTGCATGTTCTTTATCTTGCCGATTTGCGTAATAGGTAGAGCCAATCGTTTGCTGATGTCATTAATGACATCACGCCGATTCGATGCTGCCGTAAAGCAAATCTCATAATCATCACCGCCACAAGCGGAAAATTGATTCTGAATAGCTTCGCTCTGCCGTTGAAGTGTTGAAGATTTAGGAAGTTGGTCCAGAAAAATCTCGGCATCTACCTGAGATTGCCTGAGAATATGGTTCAGGTCACCCAAAAGCCCATCTGAAATATCCAACGCAGCAGTAGCAACACCTCGTAAGGCGATGCCTAACTCAATTCTAGGGGTGGGTTGATGCAGGCGAGCCTCGATAGTTTGAAAATCGGTCTGTGAAAGATTTAATTCATGCTGCAGAGCAGCAAGTGCTAGTCGCGCGTCCCCGACTGAGCCGGAGACCCAAATATCATCTTCTGCGATTGCCCCAGATCTTTTAAGTGCGGCTCCATGTGGAATAGCACCAAATGCCGTGATGCAAATATTCAGTGGGCCAGCAGTAGTGTCACCACCAATGAGCGGGCAAGAATATTGTTGTGCAACTGCAAACAATCCTTTGCTAAAGGCCTCTAGCCAGCTTGAATCTACCTGCGGTAATGCAATGGCAAGGGTGAAGCCTATCGGCCTGGCACCCATAGCAGCTAGGTCTGAGAGGTTTACAGCCAAGGCCTTGTGCCCCAGCCATTGTGGATTGGCCTTTGCAAAAAAATGCCGTCCTTCAACCAGCATGTCGCTGGTAATCGCGATTGCTTCTTCCGAATTTGGCTTGATTAAAGCGCAGTCATCTCCAATCCCGAGAAGGATAGTTGGATTTTTTGAGGAAAGCATGGCCTCCGACCCCGTTTTAAAGAAACGTTGAATGAGCTCAAATTCACCGAGTTGAGAATGCATGCCTCATTTTATGGCTCTTGTGAGTTCTTCATCGGAGAGGAATAGAATGAGAGGCTTCAATATGTCTTTCGATGAGTTAACTAATGACCCAGTCAAGCAATAGCAAAGAACAAGAAATTGCAGCCCTCAGAGAGGCTGCACTTCACTATCACGAGTTTCCAACTCCGGGCAAAATTGAAATTGCCCCAACCAAACAACTGACTAACCAACGCGATTTAGCTTTGGCGTACACACCTGGCGTTGCTGCACCATGCGAAGAGATTGTTAAAGATCCTGCCAATGCTTTCAAGTACACCGCCCGTGGAAATTTAGTTGGTGTTATTACCAACGGCACCGCTGTTTTAGGTCTAGGAAATATCGGCCCGCTGGCAAGTAAGCCAGTTATGGAAGGTAAAGCGGTTCTCTTTAAGAAATTTGCCGGTATTGATGTATTCGATATTGAGGTTAATGAAAATGATCCTGATAAGTTGGTAGAAATCATTGCCGCACTGGAGCCAACCTTCGGCGGTATTAATTTAGAAGACATCAAAGCACCAGATTGCTTCGTAGTTGAGCGTAAGTTGCAAGCTCGCATGAAGATTCCAGTCTTTCATGATGATCAGCATGGAACAGCGATTGTTGTTGCGGCCGCCATCATTAATGGTCTAAAGGTCGTTGGTAAAGATATTGATAAAGTTAAGTTGGTGACATCAGGTGCTGGTGCTGCCGCTTTAGCATGTTTGGATCTGTTAGTTGATCTTGGGATTCCACGTAAAAATATTTGGGTGACCGATCTTGCTGGCGTTGCTTACAAGGGTCGTAAAGAGCTCATGGATCCAGAGAAGGAGCCGTTCTGCCAAGAGACTGATTTGAGAACGCTTGCAGAGGCAATCGAAGGCGCTGATATTTTCTTGGGTTTATCTGCTGGCGGGGTACTCAAGCAAGATATGGTTAAGAAGATGGCTGACAGGCCATTAATTTATGCCTTAGCAAATCCAACCCCAGAGATTCTTCCGGAAGAAGTAAAAGCGGTTCGTCCCGACGCCATCATGGCAACAGGGCGTACTGACTATCCAAACCAAGTGAATAACGTGCTGTGCTTCCCCTTCATTTTCCGCGGCGCTTTAGATGTCGGTGCCACCACCATTACGCGGGGCATGGAAGTCGCTGCTGTCAAAGCTGTTGCAGAGCTGGCTCAGGCTGAGCAAAGTGAGGTAGTCACTGCTGTCTACGGCATTGAGAATTTATCATTTGGCCCTGAGTATTTAATTCCAAAACCTTTTGATCCTCGTTTAATTACGGTGATTGCTCCTGCCGTTGCAAAAGCAGCGATGGATGATGGCGTAGCTTTACGCCCAATTAAAGATTTTGATGCATATCGCAACCAGTTACAGCAGTTTGTATATCACTCTGGTACTTTGATGAAGCCATTGTTTAGCATCGCTAAACGTGTGCCTGCAAATCAGAAGCGGATTGTATTTGCTGAGGGTGAAGATGAGCGCGTATTGCGCGCTGTACAAATCATTATCGATGAGCATCTCGCAACCCCGATCTTGATTGGCCGCCCTGCAGTGATTGAGCATCGCATCGAAAAATTCGGTTTGCGCATGAAAGCTGGCGATAATTTTGAAATCGTTAACCCAGAAAATGATGCGCGCTTCCGTGACTTTTGGCAGACTTATCTGGCCTTGACTGAGCGTAAGGGTGTGACGGAGTCTTTTGCGAAGCTTGAGATGCGTCGCCGCAATAGCTTAATAGGATCGATGTTGATTTCTAAAGGCATGGCTGACGGCATGATCTCTGGAACAATTGGCAATTCTGCAACCCATCTGAAATACATTGATGAAGTCATTGGTAAAGAGCCGGGTGCGAATGTTTATGGCGCCATGTCCGGTCTCATTTTGCCGGGTAGACAAGTCTTCTTGGTGGATACCCATATTAATATCGATCCCACTGCCGAGCAGCTGTGTGAGTTAACTCTGATGGCCGCGAGTGAGATGCGAAAATTGGGACTCGTTCCTAAAGTTGCTTTACTGTCGCACTCCAACTTTGGTTCAAGTAATGCCCCTTCCGCAGTGAAAATGCGCGAGGTATTGGCTTTGCTGAAGGTGGCGGATCCTAAATTAGAAGTTGATGGTGAGATGCATGGCGATAGCGCGCTAGATGAATCGATTCGCGCTGGCGCTGTTACTTCTTCCCCATTGAAGGGCGATGCAAATCTCCTGGTTATGCCAAACATTGACGCTGCAAATATTTCTTATAACTTACTGAAAACAGCTGCGGGTAATGGCATTGCGATTGGCCCACTCTTATTGGGTGTTGCCAAGCCGATTCACATTCTGACTCCTGCTGCGACAGTGCGCCGGATCGTAAATGTGACAACTTTGGCAGTTGTAGAAGCGGCTAGCGATGCAAGAGGCATTTCTTAAGCGTGTCTTATATATGTAAGTTAGCAATAACTTACATATATTATTATTATATAAATCAATGGTTTATATAAAATGCACTGTATTTAGGCTTGATTTGATGGCGTGTTAAGGGTAACCTAGCACCCATCATGAATAATCGCTCTGAAAACACCAATATAGCAAGCTTTGATGAACATAGCCGTGCTGAAAGTTGGGATAGCAATGATCGACTTGAAGTCGAATCACCTGCTGCCAATATTTATGCTCAAGGCGGTTTCTCTCGTTTACAAACCTATGCAGCAACTCAAATTACGGGAAAAAAAGTGACAGCTACTTGGCGTGCCGCTTTGGCCGTTCGTGATGCCGGACCGCCGGCAATGTTGCGCAGTGTGCGCCCTAATATCGTGCAATCAATTCGTGCATTCCGCACGCCAGATTTGCAGGAAGCTGCTACCGAGTTGGGTCAGCACTTTATTTACGCAAGCTGTGCCCATGCAATGACTAAAGGCGAGGTTCTTGAATCTATTGCTACCGCTTATTCTTTAACTAAGCAACAGGCAAAGAACTACGACCCACTCTTAGATGCATTGACAACCTTGGTTGATAAGTCAGGTCCACAACCAGGCTTTGTGGTGGTTCTCGAAGGCTTACCTTGCACCCAGAAGTTCGACAAAGAAGCACGTGAAACGTTGCTGGATGTCTTCCGTGATGCGGTGGATTTTTGGGCCGAACGTCGCACGCCTTACCGAGTCTTTTACTCATTCGCTTGAATTAATAAACTTCCGTAGCACCCAAATCGCCTCTATTTGAGGCGATTTTGCATTTCTAGGTTCCAAATGGTATGCACCGCCGTAATCGCCACAATCCCAGCCGTCTCTGTCCGAAGAACCCGCTCACCCAAAGAGACGAGTTGGTAGCCGGCAGCTTGGGCTAGGGCTTCTTCCTCGGGGGAATGGCCACCTTCAGGGCCAATCATGAGCACGATATCCTGAGGAGTTGTTTCAATGAGGACCGAGTTCATTGTTTGGGTAGCCTCCGGACTTAATAGGAGTCTTAAAACTGGCTTTTGTGGGGTCTTAAGGTAGGCCTCAAAGCCTTGAATGGGCTCAAGGTTGGCCAGTACAGTGCGGTCACATTGCTCGCAGGCTGCCTGAATGATGCCCTTCCAGTGAATCAATCGTTTTTGGGCTCGTTCGGAATTGTTCGAACCAGTTAGCTTGATTACTGAACGCACGCATTGGAGTGGGACGATATTTTGAGCCCCGGTTTCAATAGCTTTTTCCACAATCCAGTCCATTTTGTCCCCACCAGCTAGACCCTGAGCCAATGTAATGGCGTAAGGGGCCTCCCGATGAGTGTCTAGGCGTGCTTCTGTTAGTAGCGCTTCCCCGGATTTTGCAGTCAAAGATAGGAGTTTTGCTTGAGCTATCCGGCCTTTTCCATCAAATACTGGGAAGCTTTCACCAGGCTGAATGCGTCGAACGCGCAAATGGTGGGCGACCTCAGGGGTGAGGATAGTTGGCTTTTGGATTTCCCAGGGCCCGGGAAGATAAAATTGAGGCATTACTGAAATATAGCCAATTTATTTTCCTCGAGACCACTTTTACGATGTCAAACCTACAAATTCGCATGGCCAATGCCATTCGCGCCTTATCCATGGATGCAGTTCAACAAGCCAATTCGGGCCATCCTGGAATGCCTATGGGAATGGCAGATATTGCTGTTGGACTTTGGAATGAACACTTGCAACACAATCCGACAGATCCACATTGGATTAATCGCGATCGTTTTGTTTTATCAAACGGACATGGTTCAATGCTGTTGTACTCACTCCTGCATTTGACTGGCTACGATTTGCCAATGGGTGAGTTGAAAAATTTCCGACAGTTACATAGCAAAACTCCAGGTCATCCTGAATATGGCATTACTCCTGGTATTGAAACAACTACCGGTCCTTTGGGTCAGGGAATTTCTAATGCGGTCGGTATGGCGCTTGCAGAAAAATTACTAGCAGCAGAATTTAATCGTCCGGGCCACAACATTGTTGATCACCATACTTATGTTTTTTTGGGCGATGGTTGCTTGATGGAAGGTATCAGTCATGAAGTGTGTTCATTGGCTGGCACTCTTAAGCTTAATAAACTGATTGCCATGTGGGATGACAATGGTATTTCCATTGATGGCAAGGTGGTGTCTTGGTTTAACGAAGATACGCCAAAGCGTTTTGAGGCTTATGGTTGGAACGTGATGCGTGCGGTTGATGGTCATGATGCAGAGGCGGTAGCAGCAGCGATTGCACAGGCCAAGAAAAGCGATAAGCCAACTCTAATCTGCTGCAAGACAGCGATTGGTCAAGGTTCACCCAACATGGCTGGCAGCGATAAGGTGCACGGCTCCCCATTGGGCGCAGCAGAGATTGCGGCAACTCGTGTTGCTTTGAGCTGGCCTTATGCTCCATTCGATATTCCCAAAGATATTTATGAGGCATGGGATTTCAAGCGGCGTGGCGAAGCGGCCGAGCATGATTGGAATAAAACTTTTCAAGCTTATAAAAATAAATACCCAGAGCTCGCTTCTGAACTACAGCGTCGCATGCAGGGTGATCTATCAAAAGATTTCTCAGAAACACTCGATGCTTATTTAAAAACTTGCCAAATAAAAGCCGAAACCATTGCAACGCGTAAAGCGAGTCAGAATGCGATTGAAGCGTTGGCTCCAGCATTGCCAGAGTTTATGGGTGGTTCGGCTGACTTAACCGGCTCAAACCTGACTAACTGGAGTGCCTGCAAACCAGTGCGCGCTGATCAGTGGGGTAATCACATTAACTATGGTGTACGCGAATTCGGTATGAGCGCAATCATGAACGGTATTGCCTTGCATGGTGGTTACATCCCATTTGGCGGCACTTTCCTGACCTTCTCTGATTACAGTCGCAATGCCTTGCGTATGGCTGCGCTAATGAAACTGCGTAGTATCTTTGTGTTTACTCATGACTCCATTGGTCTGGGTGAGGATGGTCCAACACATCAATCGGTTGAGCATGTGGCGAGTTTGCGTTTGATTCCGAACCTGATGGTTTGGCGTCCGTGTGACACTACTGAAAGTGCAGTAGCGTGGGGTTCAGCGATTGAACGTAAGCATGGCCCTAGCGCACTCATTTTTAGTCGTCAGAACTGTCCATTTGTATCACGCAATGCGCAGCAAGTTAAAGACATTGCTCGCGGTGGATATGTTTTACGTGATCCCAAGAAAGCAAAGATCGACGCAGTCATCATCGCCACAGGATCTGAAATCGCATTGGCATTACAAACTGCTGAGCATTTAGAAAAAGAGGGTTTTGGTATTCGTATCGTATCGATGCCTTCAACTACTGTGTTTGATCAGCAAGACTCAGCCTATAAAGCCAAGGTGTTGCCTGCAACGATTCCGCGGATTGCAGTAGAAGCTGGCATCACCGATTTTTGGTGGAAGTATGGCTGCGCAGCAGTGCATGGGGTAGATACTTTTGGTGAATCTGCACCCGCACCAGTTCTTTATGAATACTTTGGTTTAACGGTTGATCAGATTTCAAAAACGGTCAAGCAATGTATTGCTCTTAAATAAATAGCAATAAGAGTTGAAATAAGTATTAATTACAGAATTCAAATTAGCAAGGGAAATGAAATGACAATTCGTGTCGCTATTAATGGCTATGGACGTATTGGACGCATGGTTTTACGTGCCCTGTATGAGGATCAAGTCAATGGTAAGCCTCGGCGTGATATCAAGATTGTTGCGATTAATGCAATGGGCGATATCGATATCAATGCGCATTTAACGCAGTACGATTCTGCGCACGGACGCTTTCCTGCTGAGGTAAAAGTCGATGGTGACTGCATGGTGGTCAATGGTGATCACATCAAAATGTTCTCGACTCGCAACCCTTTAGAAACACCATGGGGTGAACTCGGCGTTGATTTGGTACTCGAGTGCTCCGGCAAATTTACATCTAAAGAAAAAGCGATGGTGCATATTTCTCAAGGCGCGAAGAAGGTATTGATTTCTGCTCCTGGCGAGAAGGATGTGGATGCCACAATTGTGTATGGCGTGAATCAACAAGTGCTAAAGCCAAGCGATATCGTCGTGTCCAATGCTAGCTGCACCACGAACTGTTTAGCTCCATTAGTAAAACCCTTGTTGGAGAAGATTGGTATTGAATCCGGCTTGATGACCACGATTCACGCATTTACAAATGATCAGGTCTTAACCGATGTGTATCACAACGATATGCGCCGTGCCCGTTCTGCGGTGACCAGCATGATCCCAACCAAGACTGGCGCAGCCAAAGCGGTTGGTTTGGTCTTGCCAGCCCTAGCAGGTCGCTTTGATGGTTTTGCGATGCGCGTGCCGGTAATTAACGTTTCTGTAGTCGATCTTACTTTTGCAGCTAGTCGCGCTACCAGTGTCGATGAAGTTAATGCCATCCTCAAGGCAGCTAGCGAAGGGGAGTTGAAAGGTATCTTGGGCTTTAATACTCTGCCTCTGGTTTCGATTGACTTTAACCATGACCCGCGTCCCAGTATTTATGACGCTTCTCAGACGCGCGTTTCCGCTGACGGCAAACTGGTGAAGGTTTTGGCTTGGTATGACAACGAATGGGGCTATTCAGTCCAAATGTTGAATGCTGCCGAGGCTTTAATGGCAGTAAAGTAAGAAAACGAATATTAAAAGTATCGTTTTATATGAAAAAGACCTCTAAATGAGGTCTTTTTTCTTTATCTGGTCTTATTTTTCTATTTCTGTTTGTTTCGGCAATTTCTCTTTTCGCAGTGGCCATACATCGCCAATGTGTGCTCCTGAAGCTTAAAGCCGAGGTTTTTGGCAATATCTCGTTGCCGTTTCTCAATAGCTTCATCGACAAACTCTTCCACATGCCCACAATCAAGACAAACCAAATGGTCATGATGTTGACCCTCATTTAACTCATAAATAGCCCGGCTATCGCCTTTTGAGGACTCAAAATGGCTACGAAGTAATAGCCCAGCTTGCTCAAACTGAGTAAGAACACGATAAACAGTGGCTAAGCCTATCTCTTGATCATCATTTGCAAGGGCATTAAAGACATCTTCAGCGCTAAAGTGGGTTCCGCCGTTCTGGTGAAAAAAGTCCAAAATTTTCATACGGGGACCAGTAGCTTTTAGGCCAATATCACGTAAATCTGCTGGAGTGGGGTTTTGGGTCGTATTCATGGCTTTGGGCGCTAAAATCAATGTCTTAATGATACGGCCAGCCATGCAAAATTGCCTTCAACTTTTTAGTCGTTTTTTGAACCCAGCTTCGCGGGGCTTTTTGGCCGTCGCCATTTTGGCGCTGATAAGTCTTGGCGGATGCACTACCGCCGTAGATGAAACCCAGCGCACCTGGATGAATAAAATTTTTAGACCATATGTGCCAGATATTGTTCAGGGTAATTTTGTATCCTCTGAGCAGTACTCAAAGTTGAAGCTCGGCATGACGCGTGAGCAGGTTCGCCAGATCTTAGGAACGCCGTTGTTGGCTGATTACTTTCACGCCAATCGTTGGGACTATGTTTTTGAATTTAAACGCAACGGTCAAGTAGTTGGGAAAGATCGTCGAGTCACACTATTTTTTGATGGCGATAAGCTTGTTAAGTTTGATGGCGATGCTTTACCAACAGATGTTGAGTTGGTTGCCGAGATTGATAATTATGCAAAGAGCAAGCGCTCATTTTGGGATGTGGTTACTGGTTCAAATAAACCGCCAGTAACACCTGCTTTACAGCAGCCTGAATTGTTGGTGCCTAGTAAAGCAGACAACTTAGCAGCAGGCGTACCCTTACCAGCTGATAACGCAAGTAAAAGCTCGTTCTGGGATTTCTTTAGTTTCTCAAATAAACAAGCGGTAACACAGCCAGTGCCTCAGCCTGAGCCATTGGGTCCTGGCGCTTTGAACGTTCCTATAGCTACTGAGTCTAAATAGTTATAGGCGGTAATGGCAATGAGTTGTATTGGTATCAAGCGAACAGCTTTGAATACATTTAACAAGAAGCGAAGAAATAAATGATGAAGATTGCAATTGCCGGAGCAACTGGTCGCATGGGAAAAATGCTGATCGAGGCTGTGCTCAATACTGCCGATGCTCAATTGGTTGGTGCGCTTGAACATGGTTCATGCGAGCAGTTAGGTGAAGATGCTGGCGCATTCTTGGGTAAGAAAACAGGTGTTGCAATTACTGCTGATATTGAACAGGCACTGAGCGGAGCAGAATTTTTAATCGACTTTACTCGACCAGAAGGAACGATGGCTCATTTGGCTATTGCCCAAAAGACGGGTACTAAAATGATTATTGGTACGACTGGCCTTAGTACAGAACAGATTGCTTCACTGACCCAGGCCTCTGAAAAATTAGCCATTGTTTTTGCTCCCAATATGAGTGTCGGCGTGAATGCCACGTTCAAACTACTTGAGATTGCAGCCAAGATGCTGAGCCAAGGTTATGACATTGAGATTATTGAAGCGCATCACCGCCATAAAGTAGATGCGCCCTCAGGGACAGCGTTGAAAATGGGTGAAGTGATTGCCGATGCTTTGGGTGAGAAATTGGATGATGTAGCTGTTTATGCGCGCGAAGGTCACACGGGGGAGCGCAAAGAGGGCTCCATCGGATTTGCAACCATTCGAGGCGGGGATATTGTGGGAGACCACACCGTGCTGTTTGCCGGTGATGGCGAGCGTATCGAGATTAGCCACAAATCTTCCAGTCGCCAATCGTATGCTCAGGGCTCCTTGCGTGCTGCACGTTTCTTGAAAAACCACACTTTCGGCTTATATGACATGCAAGATGTATTGGGGTTACGCCAGTAAGTAGCCCATTAAAAATAATCAGTCGATAAAAATAGAAGAAAAGAGTTGTATTGAATGAGTAAGGATTATGACCACCGCAGTATTGAAGCGGCAGCACAAGCTGATTGGGAGAGCGCGCAAGTCTATAAGGTAGCCGAGAATGTTGTAGACGCTGCCGGCAATAAAAAACCAAAGTATTACGCATGCTCAATGTTGCCTTACCCATCTGGTAAGTTGCATATGGGCCATGTCCGTAACTAAACCATCAATGATGTGATGGCACGTCAGTTGCGGATGCAGGGCTACAACGTCTTAATGCCAATGGGCTGGGATGCCTTCGGTATGCCAGCAGAAAACGCAGCCATTCAGAATAAAGTTCCCCCTGCCAAGTGGACCTACGACAACATTGCTTATATGAAAAAGCAAATGGCTGCGATGGGCTTGGCCATAGATTGGTCACGTGAGGTTACTACTTGTAATCCTGACTACTATCGTTGGAATCAATGGCTCTTTTTGAAGATGTTAGAAAAAGGTATTGCTTATCGCAAGACCCAAGTAGTCAACTGGGACCCAATTGATCAAACTGTTTTAGCGAATGAGCAGGTGATTGATGGCCGCGGTTGGCGCTCTGGCGCCTTAGTCGAGAAGCGCGAAATTCCAGGTTATTACTTCAACATTACCGCGTACGCAGAGCAATTGCTTTCAGGTTTGGATAATCTAGGTTGGCCTGAACGTGTCAAAACGATGCAGCAAAATTGGATTGGTAAGAGCAGGGGCGTACGTTTTGCGTTTAAGCATGAGATTACTGATGCCCATGGCAACTTTATTCAAGATGGTCAGTTGTATGTCTTTACCACTCGGGCTGACACCATTATGGGAGTTACCTTCTGTACAGTCGCAGCCGAGCATCCATTAGCCACACAAGCAGCCATTGATAACCCAGAACTCTCTGCCTTTATTGAAAAATGTAAAACTGGAAGTGTTATTGAGGCAGACTTAGCCACACAAGAAAAAGAAGGCATGTTCACAGGTTTGTATGTGACGCATCCTCTGACGCATGTGCCAGTACCGGTATGGGTGGGTAACTATGTCTTAATGTCTTATGGTGATGGCGCTGTGATGGGCGTGCCTGCGCATGATGAACGTGATTTTGCTTTTGCCCTGAAATACGATCTGCCGATTAAGCAAGTGATTGCTTTGCGCGGCCCTTCTGAAATGTTTAACCCAAGCCGTTGGCAAGACTGGTATGCCCAAAAAGAGGGTGTTGAGTGTCTTAATAGTGGCAAGTATGATGGCATGTCTTCTGAAGAGGCCGTGAATGCTGTCGCCAAGGATTTAGAAGCACTGGGTATTGGCGAGATGAAGACTACCTATCGTTTGCGTGATTGGGGTATCTCTCGTCAACGCTATTGGGGCACTCCAATTCCGATAATTCATTGTGGTGATGAACAGAACCCAGGTTGTGGTGCAGTCCCTGTGCCTGAAGTCGATTTGCCAGTGGTCTTGCCTGAAGACTGCGTACCAGATGGTAGCGGCAATCCCTTAAACAAGCATGCTGATTTCTTAAACGTAAAGTGCCCTCAATGTGGCAAGCCGGCGCGTCGTGAAACCGACACGATGGATACCTTTGTAGATTCATCTTGGTATTTCATGCGCTATACCGGCCCTAATGCGACGACGATGGTCGATGAGCGTAATGAATACTGGATGCCAATGGATCAATACATTGGCGGTATTGAGCATGCGATTTTGCATTTACTGTATGCGCGCTTCTGGACTAAAGTTATGCGCGATCTCAATCTCATTAGCTTTGATGAGCCATTCCAGAACCTGCTTACCCAGGGAATGGTTCTTAATGAAACATATTACACAGAAGATACTACTGGTAAGAAGACCTGGTTAAATCCTCTGGATGTGGAGTTGGATCTCGACGAGAAAGGTCGCCCACAAGGTGCTAGGTTGATTGGTGATACTGCTACTGGCACTAGTTCACCAGTCATTATTGGCGGCGTCGAGAAGATGGCCAAGAGCAAAAACAATGGCGTTGATCCACAGGCTTTGATTGATCAATATGGTGCTGATACTGCTCGTATCTTTGTGATGTTTGCAGCACCTCCCGAGCAACAGTTGGAATGGTCTGGCGCGGGCGTAGATGGCGCATCGCGTTTCTTACGTCGCGTGTGGATGTACTCCAGTAGTCAGGCTGCCGCGATTAGAGACGCAGCAGATACCTTAGTAACGGATTTGAGTGAGACTGAAAAAGAGTTGCGCCGTGAAGTGCACTCTATTTTGAAACAAGCCAATTTTGATTATCAGCGTCGTCAATACAACACCGTTGTGTCGGCGGGTATGAAGATGATGAATCTGCTTGAGCCAATCAAGTTGGGTGATGACGCCGCTATTAGTGCCTCCGTCCTGAGGGAGTGTCTAGGTATTTTATTACGCATCCTTTATCCGATAGTGCCGCATTTGACGCATGTGCTTTGGAAAGAGGCTGCTTATACAAAAACGTTTGGTCCAATATTAGATGCCGCATGGCCTTTGGTTGATGAATCTGCTTTAGTACAGACTGAGATCACTCTGATGTTGCAAATCAATGGCAAGTTACGTGGCGAGATCCGTGTACCAGCCGATGCTTCTAAAGAGCAAATTGAGGCTTTGGCAATACAAAGTGAGCCAGCAGTGAAAGCTTTAAATGGTGGCGCACCTAAGAAAGTCATTGTGGTGCCAGGACGCTTGATTAATATTGTGGCTTAAGTAAATACGAAATTTTTTATAGAAACTGGGCATATGAGCGTAGATCAAAAAGCTAAGACCGATTTGCAGGGGATGAATTCTTTGCGCCGGACTACGCTTGGTTTATTTGGCTTGCTGTCCCTCAGCTCATTGATGGCTTGTGGGTTTCGCTTAAGGGGTATGGTAGACCTTCCTTATAAAGTGGTAGCGATCACTGGAAATCCCTCTCCACCAATGCGTGCTGATTTGCAGCGAGCGATTTTGACGGGTACCGATGCAAAAGTGGCTATCAATCCAAAAGATGCCGACTTAGTCCTAGAGATTACGAATGATATTTCTGGCCGAGAAATTTTGGCATATAACTCCAATGGTCAAGTGTCTGCCTATCGATTAAATATTCGGGTGGGCTTTAGGGCATTTGATATTGTTGGTACAGAGGTTGTACCCGAGGCAGAAATTTATATTACTCGTGATATGGACTTCTCAGTCTCTACCGTCTTGGCGACAGATGTTCAGCAGCAACAGTTCTTAGCGTCTATGCGTAGCGATTTAGCAGTGCAGATTTTGCGCCGCATATCCGCCTCCGCAAGAACGCCACAAGCTAGAGGTTTTTAAGACAAGTGATGAACTCGCATGGTTAAAGTGGATGCCTTGCTAGCACATCTCAAATCGCTCAGTTCTGCTAGCGCTATGCAGCCTTTATATATTTTTAGTGGCGATGAGCCTTTGCTGATGATGGAGGCTATGGATCAGTTGCGAGCTACTGCCAAGCAGTTGGGCTACACCGAGCGCGAGGTTTTATTGCAAGAGCGTGGCTTTGATTGGAGTGCCCTCATGAATGCTGGGCAAACCATGTCACTTTTTGGTGATAAGCGCTGGGTGGAGTTGCGTATTCCGACGGGCAAGCCCGGTCGCGATGGTGCCGAGGCTTTAAAACAGTTTGCTGTACAGATTCAGTCGCAAGCCGTTGGTTCAGCAGGTCCAGAAACGGTAGTGTGCATTGTTTTACCTAGATTAGATGGCAAAACAAAAACGTCAGCGTGGTTCAGTGCTCTAGATGATTCCGGCATGGCGATTCAGATCGATTCTTTGGATCGCGGGTATTTGCCCAGTTGGATTGCCGGCCGTTTAAAGAAGCAGAATCAAGAAGTGGAGTCTGGACCTGACGGTCAGCGATCGCTGGAGTTCATTGCTGATCAAGTAGAAGGTAATTTAATTGCTGCACATCAAGAGATTCAGAAGTTAGGTTTGCTTTACCCAGCTGGAAAGCTGAGCGAAGAGCAAATTCGTTCGGCGATTTTAAAAGTGGCCCGATATAACGTATTTGAGCTTACTGAAGCGATGTTAGCTGGTGATTTATCACGCCTCAATCGTATGCTGGACGGTCTAAAGGGTGAAGGTGAGCCTCTGGTCCTAATTCTGTGGAGCGTGACTGAAGAGCTTCGGCTACTATCTAAACTTAAGGCTGCGAGTGATGCTGGCGAGTCAATTCAGCAACTGATGCGCGCTAATCGGGTTTGGGGAAATAAAGAACGTCTTTACCCTAATGCGCTTAGACGGGTTCAGCCTCTGAGACTGCGTCGTGCAATGCAAGTTGCTGCCGGATTGGATCGCCAAGTTAAAGGTTTATCTGCGGCAGAGTTGCCAGCAGATCCTTGGGATGGTTTGCGTTTAGTAGGAAGCTTGTTGCGCTAAGCTTCAAAGTGATTTCAATATTGGTAGATGGTTAAAAAATGAGTGCTGCAATTAAAGAGATGATGCAAGATATTGGTAAGCGGGCACGTGTCGCATCGCGTGCGATGGCTCGCGCATCTAGTGAGCAGAAAAATCAGGCTTTATTGCATATCGCTACATTGGTTCGTGAGCAGTCTGCCCACATACAGAAAGTAAATCAGCTTGATGTTGAGCGCTCTCAATCTGGCGGGCAAGATGCGGCATTTATCGATCGCCTGACGATGACTCCAAAAACCATTGAGACGATGGCGCTCGGCTTAGAGCAAATCGTTTCCCTTGAAGATCCTATTGGAAAGATTTCAGCATTTAAAAAACAAGCATCTGGTATTGAGTTGGGACAAATGCGCGTGCCACTAGGGGTCATTGGCATCATTTATGAATCTCGTCCTAATGTCACCATTGATGCGGCAGCGCTTTGCTTAAAATCTGGCAATGCAGTGATATTGCGTGGTGGTTCTGAGGCAATTGATTCAAATACCTTCCTGGCAAAGATTATTCAGGATGGTTTGGCAGCAGCGGGCTTGCCAACAGATGCTGTGCAGGTCGTTACTACAACCGATAGAAGTGCGGTAGGTGAAATGATCACTATGACTGAGTACATTGATGTCATCGTGCCTCGTGGCGGTAAGAGCTTAATCGCACGCTTAATGGCGGAAGCTCGCGTACCAATGATCAAGCATCTAGATGGTATTTGCCACACCTATATTGATGCTGATGCGGATATTGAGATGGCCATTACTGTTTGCGATAATGCCAAGACGCAGCGCTATGCACCATGCAATGCAATGGAAACTTTGCTGGTCAATGCAGCTGTTGGTTCGAAAGTGTTGCCAGCACTATGCAAAATTTACCAAGACAAAGGAGTTGAGCTCCGCGTAGATGCTCTAACGCGCAAGACTCTAGAGGATGCTGGTTTCAAGAATTTGGTTGATGCCACAGAGGACGATTGGCAGACTGAGTATTTGGCACCTATTTTGTCAATTAAGACGGTTGCTGATATTGATGAGGCAATGAGTCACATTGAGCGTTATGGCAGTAAGCATACCGATGCCATCATTACCAATAACAAGTCGGTCTCAGATCGCTTCTTGCGAGAAGTTGATAGTGCTAGTGTGATGGTTAATGCCAGCACACGCTTTGCTGATGGCTTTGAGTATGGCTTGGGCGCAGAGATTGGTATTTCCAATGACAAATTACATGCGCGTGGCCCAGTTGGCTTAGACGGCTTGACCTCCCTTAAATATATTGTGATCGGTCATGGCGAGATTCGTACTTGATGCATCTGAGCACATTGAAACGCATTTATATATTGGCAAGGAAATAATTAATGGGTAATGCCTATCTCTGGATTAAAACATTCCATATTGTTTTGATTACTTCCTGGTTTGCAGGCCTCTTCTATCTTCCCCGCATTTTTGTCAATTTAGCGGATGAAAAAAATACTGAGGCTCATGCTCGTATTTTGGGAATGGCTGATCGACTGTTTCGTTTTATGACAATTCTGGCTGTGCCAGCAGTCTTGCTCGGTATTACGCTCTGGCTATATTTTGGTATGGGCAGGGGCGAAGTATGGATGCATATCAAATTACTTTTTGTTATTTTGGTCATTGGTTATCACCATGCTTGCTGGAGCTTGCTTAAGAAGTTTCGTGCGGGCATGAACAAGCGATCGGGAGTTTGGTACCGCTGGTTTAATGAAATCCCTGTGCTCTTATTAACGGTGATTATTGCCTTGGTGGTAATTAAGCCGTAATTCTTCTGAATGTTCAGAACCTGTTAATTCATCCCTTTTAGATTGTTAGCCTCATGAGATTTTTTGTTGTTTGCCCCGGTGGATTAGAAGCGCCCCTTGCCCAAGAGCTAGCGGCTATTGCTAAGCGAGCCGATTCACAGGCGCTAGGGAAGTGGGTGATTGACCCAACGCCCACGAGCCCAACCGGTGGCGTTGGTCTTGCTGCTCCCTTATCTGCAGCGATGGCCTTAAACCTGCATTCCCGCATTGCGAGTCGTGTGTTGTTACAAATGGCCGAAGCCCCATATCGTCAGGAAGAAGACTTGTATCGCTTGGCTAGCGGTTTAGCCTGGGAAGAGTGGTTTAGCTCCAAGCAAACGCTGCGAGTTGACGTCACTGCACATCGCTCGCCATTAAAGAGTTTGAACTTTGCTACTTTAAAAATTAAAGATGCCATTGTTGATCGCTTGCGTGATGTGACTGGTGATCGCCCCAGCATTGATACCGCCTTCCCAGATGTGCGGGTGCAGGCTCATCTAACTGCCACTCAAGTCACCATCTATTTGGATACTTCGGGTGAGGCTTTGTTTAAGCGTGGTTGGCGTGATGAAAAAGGTGATGCACCGTTAAAAGAAAATTTAGCAGCGGGTATTTTGTCTATTACTGGTTGGAAGCCAGCGCAGACGCTCTTTGATCCCATGTGCGGCAGTGGCACCTTTTTAATTGAAGCCGCTCAAATCGCATTGGCCATTCCATCAGGCGCTATTCGGTCGGGGATGTATGGCGACGATGCTAAGCCGAGCAGACTGGCATACCGACCGCTGGTTACATCAGCGCATGGTTTTGGCTTCCAGAGGTTAAAGCCCTTTAATGAAGCGGCCGAACAGAAACGTTGGGCTAGCTTGAAAGAGTCTTCCTTGGCGGAAATTTTGGAAAAACGGAAACAGTACCCAGATGCGGAATCGCTCTCAATTAGTGGTGGCGACATTAACGAGAAATTGGTATCGATGTTTAAGAGTAATTGGCAGCGTGCTCAATTACCAGGCTTACCAGTGGTGCGACAGATCGATGCATTGGTTGCCAAGCCCCCAGTAAACTTTAAAGAGGGTGTGATGTTATTAAATCCTCCTTATGGTGAGCGACTGGTACTGAAAGGTGGTCGCGGCCAAGAACGTGGGTCTGAGCGCGACGCTGAGTACGATGAGCAAGAGCCTGAGAACCGTTTTGAGTTGAATTTAGAAACGGGTCGTCAAAGCGCCAAGCGCTCCAGTCGTGACTCCTTAAAGCGTCTACAGGCAGAAGAAGAGCAGGACCCTAAGTTTGTAGAGTTTCTACGGCAGTTTGGTCAGCATCTGAAAGATGTTTTTGGCGGTTGGAATGTATTTGTTTTGACGGCTGATATGGCGCTACCAGGTCAATTGCGCATCAAGGAGTCCAAGCGCACACCTTTATTTAATGGTCCGCTAGAATGTCGCCTTTTCAAGTTCGAGATGCATCAAAAGCGCGAGTCGTAAAATATAGAGATCAGATTTTTATCTGAAATATTTGATTTAGTACTGAAAGAGTAAGGTCATGGAATTTAAAACGTATATGTGTCTTATTTGCGGCTGGGTTTACGACGAATCGGCTGGCTTGCCCGAGGAGGGTATTGCACCTGGAACTCTTTGGAAAGATG
>CAIOIX010000036.1 GCA_903858445.1 uncultured beta proteobacterium | reverse complement strand
ATATGAAATGTCATATTCGAAGCAAATTGAATTCTGCTCAAAATAAGTGCGTCGAACATGCAATTACCCCTTCTTTTTAGTGCCTTTTTTTATTATGCTCTTTACCATCATGGCTTGCTGAGCTTGACTCAATACTCGTTCCATTGGCGGGGTATTTGAGAAGCAAGTGGAGTTTGACTCTCAACAGATAACTTCATCCCAATAACTAGGATCTCATCAGCCGCTTTAAATGAAAAACCACCTGAAGGTGGTTCTGGTATTTCTTGCTAGCCTAGCCAGGAATTGACTAGGGCCAAAAGTGCCTGAATTACATCTTCACAACGTGCCAAGCACCATTTAAGAAGCCATCTCCAGTCCTATCTCCTGGCTTATTATCTTTAGTCCAAAAATACAGGGGCATGCCTTTATATGCTAATTGCTTCTTGCCATCATCACGAGTAATGACAGAGTAATCGCCCGATATTGCTGGACTACCATCAACCAAAAGTGGTGGCCAATTAGCGGCACATGGTCCATTACACATCGACTTGCCTGAGCCAGACGTATCTTTGGCGAAGGTATACAGAGTCATATTGTTGCTACCCACTAACATGCCATCATTTACTTTGGTGTACGGCGCCATTGCTCCACCCATCATCGACGCACATGCGGCTAATGTAGCAGTAGCGATCAAGCCAATTAATACGCTTTTAATCCGGTTCATTTAGATCTCCTGTTGAGGTTACCTAAATACTCTACCCCTAATTTATCTTTATCGCAGGAGATCAAATAAGATGGGATGAAAATAGATTAGAAATTCTGAATTACTGCAGTATGTAACCTTAAGCTCCCAGTCCTTAAGCTCTTTTAGCTTAATATCACTTTTCTTCTTGACGAAGCTTATCGGAGGCTATTTTCCATAGTCTTGAAGTAACGAATGGATGGCACTCTTCACTTAGCTAAGTAGATGCCCCGTCTTAACAAAGATGGTGCAACCTTCTCTACTGAAGGGTCTGTGCAAGCTCATATGAGGACTTCTAATCCATGACCCAGCAGGATAGCGCCCATGCTCATCCTCAAACACCCCTTCAACTACAAAGATTTCTTCACCTCCGTAATGTTTATGGGGATTGAAATACGTGTGCGGTGCCCATCGCACTAAAGTGGATCCACTGCCTTGTTGCATCAGTGGCATGACATGAAGGCCGTCAACCATGCCTTGATACCAATTGGCCGTTTTGGTATCAGTCACTTCTCTAGCAACCTGATCTGGACCAAGGTGTCTTAACTTTACAAAGAGAGTGCAGCCAAATTCACTAAATGGGGCATGAGAAGAGCCTGGTGGATTCATGATGTATGTACCAGCAGAGTAATCCCCAGCCTCATCGCTAAATACTCCGTCCAAAACGAATATCTCTTCACCTAATTCATGGGTATGCACTTGAAACTTCGACCCTGGCTGATAGCGAACAATAGAAGTTGCTTTTGCAACTTCGTCACCTAGGCGCTCAAGCATACGCCTCTGCACCCCTAATTCTGGGCTCAGAATCCATGGAAGGTCATGATGGTTTATCACGACTTTCTGACTGTAATCGGCATTGATATTCATTTATGGCATTTTAGATAAGCGGACTATCCAGAAAGCATAACAATTAAATCAAATGGGCGCTCAAAACACGAAACCTCGACTATTTCTAGGGAGCGCTCTTGGATTCAAATAACATCTAAAATAAACTTCTTTTAAATCCAACCAATCAAATAAGAACCAGATGCCTAAAGAAGTTGATCTCAATGTTTTAGGGCAGCCTCTCGTCCCCTGCTCTTTTGATCCCTTAACTGGATT
>CAIOIX010000035.1 GCA_903858445.1 uncultured beta proteobacterium | reverse complement strand
ATGTCCCCAGTCTAGCAGGGCAAAAGAAGCAAAATTCATAGGTCCCAGATTTTTTGGGCATTACTTTCAATTTATGGAGATTTAAAGAATGAAAAAATCGCTATTCGCAGTTGCAGCGGTAACAGCTTTTGCTGGTGCTGCTCAAGCTCAGTCCAGCGTAACCGTATACGGTATCTTGGACGTTGGTTTTATTGGTGGCAACACAACAGTTACTACATCTGCTCCTACAAAAGGTGCTCAAGTAACTACCAAGACAACTGGCAACCAATTCGGTAACTCTGCAGAGCAAACTTCACGTTTGGGCTTTAAGGGTAATGAAGATTTGGGTGGCGGTACTTCAGCATTTTTCACAGCTGAATTCCAACTCTCCCCTACAGACACAAACTTATCTGGTAACTTGGCAGGCTCAACAACAGCTGGTTCTACATCAGTTGGTGGTTTGCTAAACCGTCAAACTTTTGTTGGTTTGAAAAAGAATGGTATTGGTCAAGCTGCAATCGGTACACAATACACTCCAGTGTTTAATGCTGGTGCTGTTACTGACCCAGGCCAATACAACAACATGATGGGTGGCGTAATCTACGCATTCTCTTCAGGTCCTGCTGCAAATGCTTTTGACTCTACAACTGGTAACACTGTTGCATTTACAACTCGCTTGGATAACTCATTGACATTCCAAAGTGAAAAGTTTGCAGGTTTTGGCGTTAGCGGTATGTATGTATTGAATAACAAGAATGCAACTCAATACCAAGTAACTGGTACTGGTATCAACTCAGGAAGCACGGCCGGTGGCAATACTAATACCAATGGTTGGGGTTTAGGTGTTGATTACGCATTGAACAAGTTCTACGTAGCTGGTGCATATCAGTCATTCACACAGTTCACTACAGCAATTAACGCCTCAGCCACTGGCGCACAGCCATTTAACGCTGCTGGTGCTGGTTTGGTTACCCTTGCTCCAACAAACGTAGCTTCTTCAGCTACTGGTGTTGCAACAATTCCAGTAACGCAAGGTCAGAACGTACGTGACAACCAAGGTTACATTGGCGCTACTTATGATTTCGGTATCTTGAAAGCATACGCACAGTATGTAACACGTCAAGCTACTGCAACATATAACAACAGCTATTTTGTTAAGCGTACTGCTGAGCAACTTGGTGTGCGTAGCTACATTACTCCAACAATTGAAGCATGGGCAAGTGCTGGTCTAGGTCGTTACACAGCTTTAGGTGTAAATCAGCCAACAGCTAACTTCAATGGCTGGCAGCTTGGCTCTAACTACTACCTTAGCAAGCGTACAAACCTGTACGCAATCTATGGTGCAACAACTACTAGCAACTACGCTGTAACTAATACCTCTGGTACAGTTACTGCAACCAACAGCAACTCTGGTCAGAACTATGCTATTGGTGTACGTCACACTTTCTAATTTAAAGCTAGCCTAGCTAGTAGAGAATTAATAAGAGTTACAAGTTGTTAAAGCCCGCTATGGAAACATAGCGGGCTTTTTTATTGAGGGTATAGGCTGTTTAAGTCAGAATGTATGATGAGGGCCTATAAAGTAGCATGTATTTAATATAGAAAAGTCCAATGGAAACCATTCAAAGTGCAGTAACTTTGCATCAGCAAGGAAAAACCATTGAAGCCAAGATAATTTTTGAAGGCATTTTAAAAAATAACCCTAATGAGATTGGCTGTTTAAACGGCTTGGGAATAATTGAGGCTAGCTTAGGAAATTTTGATTCTGCAATTGAGTGCTTTAACAAAGTGCTTTTACAGATTCAAAATGACCCAACAGTTCTTATAAGGCTTGCCACTTGCTACCAGCTCATTGGGAAGAATAGTGAATCAGAGGAGGCCTATGTCCAAGCTCTGGAGCTTGATCCAAATAATGTGCAAGCATTAAGGGGGTATAGCTTATTGTTAAAACAGATTGGCAAACTAGACGAAGCTAGGCCCATCTTTGAACGAGCACTTCAGATAACACCAAATGATATTAGTCTGCTAAATAACTTTGGAAGTCTTCAGGGTGAGCTGGGAGACTTAGTTAAAGGCCGGGAATTGCTTTCAAGAGCCCTAGCATTGGATAGTGAAAATCCAGCAATCCTGAACAATATTGCCGGAATATATAGCGAGCAGCTTGATTATCAGCAAGCGATGTCCCATTACAAAAAGGCGCTTGTACTTAATCCAAATCACATATTGGCACTCAATGGCTTGGGGAATGTATATCGAGAGATAGGAGATTGGAAAAGTGCTAGCCAGCAGTTTCAAAAGGCTGCAGATATAGATCGAAGCTCGCTGATCTCCTTAAGTAACTTAGCAGGAGTAATTATTGCTGGTGATGTTGATGATGCTCAAAAGATAAAGTCTGGGAATGATGCGCTGCATGCCTATTTAAAAAATAATTCCACTCTGGGTAGTACCAGTTTTTCATTTTTTGCATTTAAACATCATTACGAGCAAGCCCAGTTTCTTTTTACTCATGGTTGTGAAGTGAGTGGCCTCGAGTCTTTTTTGAAAATCAGCTCTAAAATTTATCAAGATGCAGCTCAGCAAGGGGTGAACTCAATAGCGGTTGGCGCAAATGATTATGCAATGATGAATAAGTATTTTGGCGCTCAGCACACTTACAGGCTACCAAAAAATATACCTTATGGACTGAATCCAGATAATAATTGGATTGAAATCCAAGAGCGATACCTACATGTAAGTGGCGAAATTATTTACATTGATCAGCTGCTAACACAAGAAGCCTTAGATGCGCTTTACAACTATTGCCTTTATTCAAAAGTATGGATCAGGGAATATAAAAATAGTTATTTGGGGGCATTTGCATATCAGGGCTTCATAAGTAGTCTACATTTGCAGATTGGTAGGGAGTTTATTGAAAGAATGCCCTTGGTATTTAGAGATTACAAATTAAGTCATTTGTGGGCATTTAAATACGATACATCACTAGGATCGGGAATAAATGTTCATGCCGACCCCGCAAAGGTGAATGTCAATTTTTGGGTTACGCCAGATAAATTTCATTTAAACAAAGAAGCTGGCGGTTTAAAGGTCTTCACAAAAAAAGCTAGAGATGATTGGTCATTTCACCAGTACAACAATAGCCGTGATGAAATTTATCGTTTCCTTGGCGGGGTCGACTCTGAATCAATTACGGTTCCCTACAAATCTAATAGGGCGGTAATTTTTAATTCAACCTTATTTCATGAAACAGACCAAATTAATTTTGTAGATCAGTACGAAGCAAGGCGAATAAATATGACCTATCTTTTTGGGGAAAAATAAACTATTTTGCACAAAAGGCGCAATAATTTTTTGTGCCATTAATTTCCCAGTAGTTTATTTTTTTAGGCTATCACGAATCTCTCGCAGTAATACAACATCTTCTGGAGTTGGTGGCGCTGGCGGTGCATCCATGACGCGAATTTTATTAACTACCCTCACCATTTGGAAGATGACAAATGCTAGCAAAATGAAATTAATAGAAATGGTGATGAAATTTCCATAAGCAAAAATGGGTACACCTGCTTTCTTGAGGGCATCAAACGTTCTAGGGACGCCTTCAGGAGCGCTGCCAAGCACAATAAATAAGTTTGTGAAGTCGATATGACCACCCAAAAGAGTGGAAATAACCGGCATTACAATGTCATTGACTAGAGAGTCGACGATTTTCCCGAAGGCCCCACCAATAATGACACCTACAGCCAAATCAATCACATTGCCCTTGACGGCAAAGTCGCGAAATTCTTTCAAAACGCTCATAAATGCTCCCTTTTTGGTCTGGTTGCTGATTAACTTGAGATTAACTCCATAACTTTCTTACTTACCCTACTTTTTACTTTAAAATCCTACCTTTAAGCAATTTCCACCTATAAATACCCTTTTTAGGAATTTAGTAAATGAGTGACAGCGGACCGGGCAAAGACCCTGAAAGGGGACACGCTGAAAATTTTATGGGAATACAACAAGGCGGTGAAGGAATGCAAGAAAATAATGGAGGGGGTATAATATGTTTTTGGATTTAATCCTTGTTTTTATAATTGTGGTTTTGATTGTCAATTCGGTTTTGTCAATTAAGACTTTTGAGCGCGTCCTTGAAAAACAGGTTAAGGAATTTGATAATTTTTCGGAAGGGGTCACTCTATTAATAATAGAATACGACAGCCATTTGGAAAAATATCAGAATGGATTTCCCCGAGTATGGCACCAATGGAGGGTATTTTTAGGGCGATACAATGCCATTGTAGACCGTTTTAACCGTACAAACAAGAAAGGTCTCTCATGTTAACAATCCTTTTATTAATGGTTGCCGTCCCGGTGCT
>CAIOIX010000034.1 GCA_903858445.1 uncultured beta proteobacterium | reverse complement strand
CACATGGAGTGCTTTGTCAATCACAAACACTGCATCAGCAGTGCCCCCCAAGTCTGGATGAATCTTTGATAAATGTGGAGTTAAATTCAGCTCTAAGAAAATAAATGTGGCTGCAGATGATGCTTTTTTCAAATAGGTCACATAGTCAATGGCAATTTGTACCATTTCGGCATCAAATTCATTGTAATCAATAGCCATTTCATTCCACATCAGATCGGCCAATTCATGGATGCTGGTGCCACGTTGTGCAGCTGCATTGGTGGGATTGGGCAAATCTTTCTCAAGCAAATATGAGCCAGGGCAAAGAATGATTCGCTCAAGTTTCGATGCTGATATTGGTGCGTGTGTTGTCATTTTTAATTCCTTGTGATTAATACGAAAGCCTATTGTGGGCAGAAATTTCGAAAAATCACTATGCTTAAAGCCATGAAACCAAAAAATCGCGGGCTAAGTGCTCTCTTACTAGCAATATCGCTTGTAAGCTTGAGCGCTTGTGAACGAGAGGCCTATACCAGCTGGAATTGCAAAAATAATGCAGGCGAAAAAAAATCAATGGTACTTAAAAAGGCGCAAATGCAATTTCAAGGGGGCTTATTCAACTATTGCGGAAGCCTTGGAGAAAAAAGTTACTTTGACAGTAACTGCCCACCTTTGATTCAGAAAGCCAAAATTACTTTTATTCCTAGCACTGGGGCACTACTTCACCAAGAACAAGAACTTCACTGCGAAGCACTTTGAACCCATCATCCTATGGTATCTAACCCCATCAACCCCAAGAAACTCCTCCTTACCAAATGGACTGCAGTTCAGCCCCTGAGCAAGGAAAAGCATTTTTTAGTCAGTAAGGTGATTCTTCCAGAAATCCCAGACCAAGTAATTGAATTTGTTGAGCTCGAGGCTATTTATAGCAAGAAGACTCGGACAATTCCTTGGCGGGCGCTAGAAAAATCAGAAGTATGGATTCAAGGTTGGAAGTAAAAAGACCACTAACTCTAGCGGTCTTTTAATTAGAGCAATATTAAATCGTTTGCCTTATTTTTTACCACCAGAGGCTTTTTTAGACAGCTCGTCCAAATTCTTCTCAGCCGCATCAGCCACTTGATTCACAATACGACGCCCTTCTTTAAACATCTTTTGACCAGTAGTCGACATCTCATGAACCACCTTAGAAAGCTTGTCCGCCTGGGACGGTAATTTATTTTCAGCATCCTCCAGCCAAGTAACAAGAGATGTACGCACCTTATCTAAATGCTTCTCCGTTTCATCAGCAGCGCTCTCGCCAATATCTTTTAAAACGGCCTTAACCTTCTTCTGATAAACGGCGGCTCGCTTGGAGGCCTCCTTGGTCGCCTCCTCTTGCAATCCTTTTAACTTTACTAAATCGTTCTTGGCGGCAGACTTTGCACTATCCATCGCATTTTTCATACCCCACTCAATTTCAGCAATGTGGTGCTCGCTCAGTTGCTTAGCAGCATCCAAGAGCTTATGGGAGTAGTTAAAAAGGTCTTTTGCTTTTTCTTGCTGCCATTTTTGAAAATCTTTCGCGTCCATAATGAATTTCCCTATAAAGTGATTGTGAGTAGGTACTAAATAGTTCATTAACTGCCCTCGGGATAACTTTATACCGATTTTGTCAGCTTGCCAATTGCCCAATCCAACAGCATTAAAATATAGCGGATGAGTGAACAAAAAAGCCTATACGAGACCATTGGGGGCCTCGACAAGATCGATGAGCTAGTAGATCGCTTTTACGATTTAATGGCCCTGGAAGACACCCTATCTGAACTCCGTACTATGCATCCACTAGATCTCTCTGGCTCTAGAGAAAAACTCAAATTTTTCCTTACAGGATGGATGGGTGGACCTGATATTTATTCTCCTAAGTATGGCCATCCAATGCTTAGAGCAAGACACCTGCCTTTTAAGATTGGCATTAAAGAACGCAATCAGTGGTTAGCGTGCATGTATCAAGCACTTGAGGATTGTGGAATTGATGGCAAGATCGCAGATCAACTACATGAGTCATTCTTGAATACTGCCGACTGGATGAGAAATCAACCTAACTAATTTAAGCTAGGCCAACACATATATTGCAATAAATTCAATATCCCGACAGAGGTAATGGTCATATCCATTGATATCAAAGTGTAACTTAAAGTCAGTACACTTCAGCGCTAAAGGGATCCTATCTAAATATGATTGAACTCATCACCAGCTACTTAAGCGACCCCAGCATATGGATCGCATTCGTGACTCTCTGTGCCCTCGAAGTTGTCTTGGGCGTTGATAACATCATTTTTATTAGCGTAATCGCTAACCGACTACCAGCAGAAATACGAGAACAAGTGCGCCGATTTGGTCTGATTTTTGCACTTGTCACCCGCATCCTTTTATTGCTCAGTCTTTCTTGGGTTATGGGGCTTACTCAAGAACTCTTCAGCATTCAGAGTCATCCAATATCAGGGAGAGACCTCATCTTGTTGTTTGGGGGTTTCTTCTTGATCTGGAAAGCATCCAAGGAGATCTATATTGAAGTCGAAGTTGGAGAGGCTTCCGATACAAAGCAGCTTTTAATAAAACAGGTCATTGATGAGAGGTCAATGCAAAAACTTTTTATTAGTTCTGTGATTCAAATTGGCTTACTTGACATCATTTTTTCGCTTGACAGCGTCATTACTGCTGTAGGTATGGTTGATCAAATTAGCGTGATGATTGCCGCGGTACTTGCTTCGGTTCTCATGATGTTAATCGCAGCAAAACCGATTGGTGATTTTGTCCATCACCACCCTTCTATTAAGGTTTTAGCCCTATCTTTCTTGACAGTAGTTGGCGTTATTTTGATTGCCGAGGGAATGGGGGTACATATTCCCAAGGCATATGTTTATGTAGCAATGGCCTTCTCGCTGTTGGTAGAGCTACTAAACATCCGCTCACGCGAGAAGAAAAAATCGCCTTAGTAAATTAGAGTGCTTGGGCGCAAGCAAATCCGCTAGACCAGGCCCATTGGAAGTTATGCCCTCCTAGATGACCCGTGACATCCACGCATTCACCGATGAAATAAAGTCCAAGGTAATTACGAGACATCATCGTTTGACCATCCAACTCTTTGGTATCGACTCCGCCAAGCATTACTTCCGCTTTTTTCCAGCCCAAAGTTCCCGCCGGCTTTACAGACCAATTGGTAATCAACTCTTTTAAGGCTTGACGGTCTTTTTTGGAGACCTCAGCCCATTTACGACCCAATAAATTTCTTTGCTCAGCAAATGCTCTTGCTAGGCGCTGAGGCAATACTGAAGCCAAAATAGTTTCAGTAAGCCTTAGGCGATTATCTTCATTATCAAAGATCTCATCGCAATGAAAGCTACTATTAAGCTCAATCGCCCCAAGCCAGTCAATGTGAATAGTCTCACCTTCGACCCAGTAACTACTAGCCTGCAATACTGCTGGGCCTGATAAACCTTTGTGGGTTAGTAATAAGTCCTCATTAAAACGACAGGCACCATATCGACTACCTTTTGATCCAGAGCTAATTCGGACTGGCAAACTAAGGCCGGCCAACTCATTGAGGTTGGAGAATGTTTCTGAGGTGAAGGATAGCGGCACTAAAGCAGGACGAGGGTCAATCACATTCAACCCGAACTGCTTAGCAATATCTAAAGAATAGGTGGTAGCACCAATGGCAGGCACAGGTAAACCGCCAGTCGCCATCACCACGGACTTTGTTTTTTCTATTCCAGCATTGGTCTGGATTGCCCAAATATCACCATCTCTAGAAATGGACTCGACCATTACTGGGTTACGAATCTTCGCCCCGCCCTTCGCGCACTCAGCAAACAATAGATCAATAATTTTCTTAGCAGAATCATCACAGAAAAGCTGCCCCTGGTGTTTCTCGTGATAACCGATACCATGTGATTGAACCAGCTTAATGAAATCTTGAGCGGAGTAGCGCGCCAGCGCGCTCTTCACAAAATGAGAATTCAACGATAGAAAATTCGCTGGACCACTATGCAGATTAGTGAAGTTACAGCGTCCGCCGCCGCTGATACGAATCTTCTCACCGAGCACCTCGGCATGATCAAGTACTAATACTTTTTTGCCTCGCTGACCAGCAACACCAGCACAAAATAAGCCAGCAGCTCCACCACCAATAATCACGGCATCCCAAATTTTACTCATGGATTATTTAAAGCGCTCAATGATTTCAGCAGGAAGCTTCAATTTTTCCATATGCATGCGGGTATAGGCCTGTCTGAAATTTTTCGTCATAGAAATCATGACTGATGCCGTCCAGGTAAAAGAAAACATGCCGGAGAACGCAATAATAATAGCCAGCATTTTCCAGCCGGGCGGCAAAATATCCTCCATAAAACCCATTGCTGTATAGGTGCTGCCGGCAAATAGAATGCTCTCACTTAAGACGGGGAGTAATTTGAAAGTCCAGAGCGAGACACCCCAAATAAAGATCTCAGCAAGATGCGTGAAAAATAAACAGAGAATGCTAATGTAAAAAACAAAAGCTACTGAAGAGTATTTATGTTCAGCGAGATACAAAAATGACTTCACCTCATAGCGCTTTGCAATCTGCAGTAAAGCAACCCCATGCAGCAACATCACCAGCAAAAGGATTACTATTCCAAGCAGGTAAGCGGGAAGGTCTAATTGGGTAGCAAGGCTAGAGGTCTGTGGCATTGTCATATTGTCCGTATTTTACAGATGAACTCAAGCCAATTGATACCAATCAACAATGACCTTCCAAGCCTCTTCTGCCGTCTCAACCAAGTGAATTAGATCCATATCAGCCTGCTCAATGACGCCAAACTGACACATCTTTTTCAAGTTGATGATTTCAGGCCAAAATTCATTACCCACCAAGATTACCGGAAAGACTCCAACCTTTTTTGTTTGCATGAGGGTTAAGACCTCAAACAGCTCATCAAGGGAACCAAAACCTCCTGGGTATGCAACGATAGCTCTTGCCCTCAGCATGAAAAGCATTTTTCTCAAGGCAAAATAATGAAAACGAAAACTAAGCCCATCGGAGATATAAGGGTTCGGGTGTTGCTCACGAGGCAGACTGATATTAAATCCAATCGTTTGATCACCCAACTCAAATGCCCCTCGGTTAGCGGCCTCCATAATGCCAGGGCCACCACCGGTACAAATATGTAACTTATTGTTTGCCTCTAATTGAGTGGCGTTATAAGTAGCCACAATATTCCCAAACTCACGCGCAGACTCATAATATTTGCTGTGCAATACAGCTTTCTTAGCCCGGGATATTTCTTCAGAGGTTTTAGCTTCTTTTTCCAAAACTAAAGCCTGATCGTGACTCATAAAACGGGTCGACCCAAAGACCGTAATCGTATGATCAATGGCCCTCTCTCGCAGCAAAATATCTGGCTTTAATAACTCCAACTCAAAACGAATACCTAAGGTCTCGCGACGCGATAAAAAAGCCGCATCATCAAAAGCAAATTTAGAGGAATCCTTTGAACTTATCTCTGAAATTTCACTCTTATTTAGATTCAAATAATCAGAGATTGTTTGGGCATTATTGATGGGGAGCTTTGAGCTCATATCACTACCTTGATCATGAATAGAACACCATCTTACTTCCTGCTGGATCAGTATTAATACCTAGAAACTACAATCACCTAGATAACTCAGGCCGATTAAGAGTTAATTTGGATTTACCGAGATCAAAACACGAGTTAAGATGATTCTAATTTCAACAAAATAGAAGGAAAAACAATGAGTAACCGTTCAATCATCATCATGGTATTAATCCTCATTGGTGCTACAGCCTATTTACTCCTCAAGGGCGATGGCAACGTTGATATGAGTGGTGAAAAGCATGGCGCTGAAGCTACCCAGGCCGAAGACACTAAAAAAGATGCTCCGGCAGCTGCTCCAGCTGCTCCTACAGCAGCCCCAGCTGCCGATGCCAAAAAGTAATTTTATGAGCGTTAATAAACCGCGGTTAACCGCGGTTTATTTATATCATCTTGATATGAAGCACTTTATCGCCATCTGCCTCCTTCTCATGTCTCCATTTGCCAATAGTCAATCTACTAGACCCATGAATCCAACTAATCAATCGATGCTTCAATCCTTCGCACCCACTGGCACATTGCGCGTCGGCATTAATTTGGGAAACCCCGTTTTAGCCAGCACCGATGTCAGTACGCAAAAACCCAAAGGTGTAACCATTGATATTGCCAATGAAATTGGTAAGCGAACTGGTTTACCTATTGAACTCGTCGCCTTTAAAAGTGCGGGTGCAACTGTGGATGCCATCAAAACTGGCAATATCGATCTTGTCTTTGTTGCCATCGACCCGGTTAGGGGTGAAGATATTAGCTACACACCAGCCTATATCCAAATTGAAGGGGCTTATATGGTTAAAGCATCATCCCCGATCAGGACAAATGAAGAAGTCGATGTGGCTGGAAATGAAATTGTTGTTGGCAAAGGGAGTGCCTACGATCTCTACCTGACTCGCGAAATTAAAAATGCCACCATCCTGAGGGCCCCCAGCTCACAAGCAGTCATTGATGATTTCATGAGTGGTCAGGGCAATATCGCAGCAGGTGTAAAGCAACAACTAGAAAGTGATGCAGCACGTTATACCGGATTACGAATGTTGCCTGGACGCTTTATGGTCATTAACCAAGCTATCGGTACCCCCAAAGCCAGGCCAAACTATGAGAAAACTAGCGCTTATTTAAGCGCCATCATTGCTGAGTTAAAAGCTTCTGGATTTATATCTGAAGCAATGAAGCGTCATGGGATCGAAGGTGCCAGAGTGGCTGAGTAATAAACTTAGCAGTCATAGGTTCTTAAGCGTTCTGGAATTTCGACATGCTTCCAACCTAGCTCATTCTGAATACTCATAGCAAATGCATTGGCTGCGTTCGGCTCTCCATGAACCACGAATACGGTCTGAGGAGATTTTTTAAATCCCCTCAGCCAATCAAGCAAACCTGCCTTATCGGCATGTGCAGATAAGCCGCCAATAGTATGAATGGAGGCTTTAACTAAAACTTCCTCACCAAATAGGCGTACCTTGGGAACTTTATCTACCAAGCGCCGCCCAAGACTACCGTAAGCCTGAAAGCCAGTGATGATGATTGCGTTCTGAGAATGCGGTAAATTATTCGCCAAATGGTGCACAATCCGACCAGCATCACACATGCCACTTGCAGAAATAATGATCGCCCCACCCTTCATTTTGTTAAGCGATTTTGATTCTTCTACATCAGCTATAAAACGCAGAGAGACAGCTTCCGGGTTATTTTTAAACCACTCAAAAGTTTTTTGAGATTGCTCATCGAGTTGAGAAAAGAAATGATGAGTCAAATGCGTAGCAGCTGTTGCCATCGGTGAGTCCACCCAAATACTAAGATGCGGCAATAGATCTTTTCGGACCAGATCAATTAACAGAAATAAAACTTCTTGGGTTCGTCCAACAGCAAAAGCAGGAATCACGACATTTCCATGACCGCGCATGGTAGATGAAATCACCTCCACCAATTCAGCTTCTGTTTCCTGCAAACTACGATGTAGGCGGTCTCCATAGGTTGACTCAATCACCAAGACATCGGCCTCATCGATCATTGCTGGATCAGGCATCAAGACCCTACCCTTCATACCAATGTCGCCAGAGAACACGCACCGTTTGACGGGAGAGTCGGTCTCTTGGATATCCAAAATGGCAATGGCGGACCCGAGAATATGCCCAGCATTACGAAACTCCAACTGAACACCATCCCATGGTTTAACCACTTGTCCGTAATCAATCACCTCAAACTGGCCTAGGGTCATCTCCACTTCTTCTCTGCTGTACAGGGCTACAGGCATATCCCCGTGCCACTTACCCGCTTTCCGTTTACGCTCAGCGCGCTCGACATCCGCAAACTGCAAATGTGCGCTATCCGGTAATAGGATTTTCAACAGCTCAAAAGTAGCGGTTGTGCAATAGATTGGACCACTAAATCCTTGGGCGCAAAGACGTGGCAACAAGCCGCTATGGTCAATATGGGCATGCGTTAAAACAACGAAGCTAATTTCTTTGGGAGAAAATGGCAGTGCCTCTAAGTTTTTTAGGCTAGCTTCATGACCGCCCTGAAACATCCCATAATCAATCATGAAGCGCCTACTATGACCACCAAGAGATGCTTGAACCAAGTGTCGCGAACCAGTAACCTCTCCCGCCGCACCGAAAAATTGAATCTTCATGTTTAAAGCATACTCCCCTTAAAATGACCTCACCATCTAAATAAAAGCGATAAATAAAGATGACATCATCAATCAAAGAACCTGTTGAACTTCATGCACTAGGTCTCATTAAGCATTTAAAACGAGGTCAATCCGAGCATAAAGCTCATGCTGGAAAAGTGCTCATCATTGGCGGCGCATCTGGGATGGCTGGCGCACTTATTCTTGCAGGCAATGCTGCATTGCATCTTGGCGCTGGCTGGACAATCTTAGAAATGCTTGACCCGTCAACTAGTCAGGCACTCATCGAGCACCCAGAATTAATGGTGAGATCAGCAGATGATCATGCATCAGAAGAATTGGCTAGAATAAAACCGGATCTTATTGCAATCGGACCGGGTTTGGGCGACTCTTCTATTGCGCGTAAATGGCTTGAAGCCAGCTTGGCATATCCAAATACCCCTTTGGTTATTGATGCCGATGCACTGAATCTGATTGCCGGTAGCGGGGATTTTTTAACGGCATTACAAAAGCGAAATAAACAGTTTCCAGGCCTTAGTGTCATAACGCCCCATCCCGGTGAAGCAGCAACACTTCTCAAAATATCCGGTAATCAAGTTCAAAGTAATCGCTTAGATACCCTGCGACAATTGGAAGAGTTGACTGGGTCAATTGTGGTTCTAAAAGGACACCACACCTTGATTGGTTCATTACGAGATCCTAGCGTTCAATGCAATCAAGGCAATCCTGGAATGGGTACCGGTGGAATGGGTGATGTACTTACGGGCAGCATCGCCGCCATTGCAGCACAGGGTGTTCGTCATCAACTAAACCTATGGGCATCAACCTGCATTGCAGTACAACTGCATGCATCAGCAGCTGATAGCTTAGCCAACAAAGGAGTGGGGCCTATTGGACTCACGCCATCCGAAACTATCCTAGAAATGCGTAGCCTTTTAAATAGTTATCTATAAATAAACATGAATGCAACGCACACCACCCTGCAACGTCAACGCTATCTATATGGAATCTTGATGGCCGCCCTAGGATCCATTTTATTTTCAGGGAAAGCAATTATCGTTAAGCTCGCCTTTACTTATGGTGCAAATGCGGAAACCCTCCTCGCTCTTCGCATGCTGATAGCCCTGCCGATGTTTTGGTCGCTCTATTGGTGGCGTTCTCGTAAACAGAAAATGACACCTATGACCTTAACGGATCTCACAAAAGTTTTAAGCTTGGGGTTCTTAGGTTACTTTCTTTCTAGCTATTTGGATTTTTTGGGCTTGCAATATATCTCCGTTGGTCTTGAGAGGATCGTCCTCTATCTCACCCCAACAATCGTATTGCTAATCTCTTATTTTGTTTTGCATAAAGCGATTTCACGCCTACAGTGGGCAGCTTTAATTGTGGGCTACCTTGGCGTCATGACGGTATTTATTCAAGATGCAGACTCAAGTAGAAGTGCCGCATGGCTCGGGATGCTCCTAGTATTTGCCAGCGCCTGTACCTATGCCCTGTACATGATTGGCTCAGGAGAGATGGTGAGACGTGTCGGGAGTATCCGACTGGTGGTCTATGCTAGCTCATCTTCAGCCTTTTTTAGCGCTGCCCAGGCCCTTGTACATAATCCCCAAGATATTCTGCAGCAGACATCACAAATCTATTGGCTTAGCCTTGTGAATGCCAGCCTCTGTACAGTTATTCCAATGCTACTTATTATGGTCGCCATTAATCGAATTGGATCGCCACTAGTTGCACAAGCAGGCATCCTAGGGCCAATCTCCACTATCTTCATGGGATGGGCCGTGCTATCCGAGCCAATCACCTGGCTACAAATTGGAGGCATGACTTTGGTGATGGGTGCTATGTGGTTATTGGTACGCAATGATTCTAATAAACAAAAACCAATGGAATCCGTGGATCCCAATGGTTTTGATGGCAAAGACTTACTCGGCTCCTAGCCGAGTAAAAGTGATTGCTACTGTGCAGCTTCAGCTGCTTGAGCTTTTTTTGCCTTCTTCTTCGCTTTTTTCTCGGCCTTCTTTTTAGCCTGTTTATCTTTTTTAGCCTGTTTCTTCAATTTTTTCTCAGTCGCCTTATCCGACTGAGAGACAGGAGCAGAAGAAGGTGAAGCGGCAGATGCAGCCACCGGCGCTGGGGCCGGCGCAGGGTCGGCAGCCATCGCTGGAATTGAAGTTAGGCCAATAGTGGCAGATATCAAGGTAGCCAAGCTTAGACGTACGAAACGAGAAGTCATTAAATTCTCCAATGGAGTTGTTGGTAGGTAAATAATACCTAAGAATTTAACAAAAATACTTTTTAAATAATCTAATCAGAATTCCACTATAACCGAGCCACAGCGCTACTCAGTCTGCGCCCTAAAAACCTTAATCCCTCTCCTTACCCATATGTCTGAAATTTAGGTAGGCGTGCGTAGGCTAGACATCAAGGCCCGCTCACCATATCTCGCGAAATAATTGCCATGGTATCTAGCAAATCTCTAGCCAATTAAATCCATTTGGATTGATCGCAAAATCTGATATCCCAATCTCAGATATCTCCTCCAATCTTTTTAACTTCAGAGCCAAT
>CAIOIX010000033.1 GCA_903858445.1 uncultured beta proteobacterium | reverse complement strand
AGCTCAAAGTTTGTGTAGCTCTGATTCAGAATGCTATCAATAGCTTCGCCGATAAAACGCTCCGAATTATAAGCGGGCATCAAAATACTAACCAAAGGCATATTCATGATTAAAACCAGCTTTGCAAGTATCGGCCGACTCTTTTTAACTTTTTGAGTACTCTAGAAAAAATAGATTTTTGACTGCGACCATAATCCAAACTCAAATCCCAACTAGATTGATAAATCACGCCCAAATAATTCTCCTTCAGCTTAGCAGTCGACTCACCTAATCTTCTCAGCAGAAAGTAATGCCAGTCATAGTAATAAACCCGAAACAGTTGCTCAATTGGGTGCAATGGAATTACTTGAAAATTTAATAAGGATTCCAAGTACAGAAGAGTTTCTGGGTGTTCTGGAGTACAGAGATCCCAAAAAGTCATCCCACGAGGCTTTAGATAATTTTGATCCAGGGATTCCCATACCTTGGCGGACCATATAAAAGGTGGGCACGGACAATAGTAATTCGGGCCGTCACGATTAAATATGGCTTTAACTCTTTCGCCTTCAAGCCTGAGATTTGTAGGCGCATTAGCATGCCCTCTATCAACAGCAAGCTGAAAGTATTCCTTATTTTGATAAATGACTGTATAGGGATTTCCATCGCTAGCTAGAAAATCGGATTTCTTAAAGTCTTGTATAAAAATGCAATCCGAGTCCAAGCAAACATAGTTTATACACAAGCCAAGACGCCAAAATTCAGATTTAATAACCTGTTGAGAAAGGCTGCAAGACTTGGTCTCTGCAATTCCAGCGGGTACTTGTTGATTTGTAGAAACAATGGACTCGTCTGATACCCATTGATAACCACCAGACCCCAATATCTTGACTAAGTCATCGTATTGATCTTGTGGAGTGGAGATATAAAACGGAATCCGATCCTTGTTATGAGCCTGTATTGAAGTAAGTAATTGGTTTAGGCGCAAAAAATCTTTGCGATAAGATTTGCAATACAGAACTAAATCATTCACAAATACCTACCCTTCAGATTGCGCATGAGAAAGAATGCTTGCAACTGCTTGACTTACACCAACCGGACTCCAAACGGGATCAATTAATTGCTTTTGCTGCCAATCCAACCAAATACGTTCAAGTGCCATGTCAATTCCGATATTGTCCCCATCGGCACTTAGGTATGATCCTCTATCTAATAACATTTTATCTAACTGTGGATTGCTATGGGTAATACCCCATATTGGGCGGCCAGCCCAAAGATAGTCGTAAAACTTTGATGGGATATACTCGGCGCACCATTCATCATTACCATGCAGCAAGATTAAAACATCAGCCTCTTGCATTTTTTCTGCGACCTGTTCGCGTCCTGATTTGCCTGATTTAGCATCCCTTTCAAGACGCCCGTGGGCCATCAAAATATCTTTATATTCATATTGTTTGATAGCTTCCAAAGACAAAGAGTCTAAAGGTGCTCCATATGCATGAACACGTAAATATTTTCTAGCTTCTGGATACTTTTCGAATAAGGCATGGGCTGCAATGAGCACGATAGATAAAGACCGATCATTTGCTAGAGAACCAAAATGGCATAGGTTTAAATGCCCTCTATATTCGTGAGTATTCTTTTTGCTCATACCCCCCGGAGGATTTGCGCCTGGCATCACAACAAATCCATGAGCATTTCCAAAGGTATTTAAATTAGGATTTCGTACCTTAGCGTAATGTAATGCTCCTTCGGTAAACCACCAGACATAGTCAGAGTATTTACAAAGCTGAGATTCTAAATAATGGCGAAAACGAGCGTCACGATTTTTAGGCTTTTCAAATCCCTGGTCATTAGCGCTCTTGCGGATCACTAATGGGTCATGTACTTCAGAAATTAATTTAATACCGGTAGCTTTTTTTAGCCAAATACCAGCTAAATGAGCCGACCATGCACTACCAATCGAATAGACCACATCAATCTTGCCGGCGCGAATTAACAAGTAGCCTCGCACAAATGCCGGAATTGCCCATGACCATTGGCTTGAATAACCCAAGAGAAGCTTTTCAATAGCAATGAATGGTGCCAATAGTATTGAAACAGTACGAGTAAGAACTTTGTAGATAAATCCTCGCCCATATTTATTGGCAACCCAATGGCGAAAATCAAACCTAAATGCTGCTGGCCCCCAAGCTAAAAATTGCTTGTGTGGAAAACGTGTATCCCTCATACCGGTAATGGCACTAAAAACCGTTGGTCGAATGCCTGCTTCTAGCAGGTAAGGAATTTTATCGGTGATTGTTAGGCTGGCTGCCCTGCCATCCATGTTGAAGGCATGGGACAACAACAGCCACCTGTTATCACTCTTCACTTCAGGAATATTTATATCCACTGTATTAATCTGAATCTTCTTTGGCAACGACTAATTGCCAGCCACAATCGACATCACTGCCATGCGCACAGCAATCCCAAAAGTTACTTGATTCAAGATCACGGACTGGGGGCCGTCAGCAACGGCAGAATCAATTTCAACACCTCGATTCATGGGTCCAGGATGCATCACAATCGCATCGGATTTAGCCAAACCTAAACGCTCCTGCGTAAGTCCGTACTGCTTGAAAAAAGCAGCGCCCTCAGGAACCTGACCAGCCTCCATGCGCTCTTTCTGAATGCGTAATGTCATGACTACATCAACCCCCTTCAAGCCCTCTTCCATACTATGAAACACCTTCACACCGAGCATATCTAAATCGCTTGGCAAAAGACTCTCTGGCCCAATAGCGCGAATATCAGTACAACCTAGAGTACGTAATGCGCAAATATTTGATTTGGCAACCCTACTATGAACAATGTCGCCAATAATGGCGACCTTCAGCCCAGAGAAATCTTTCTTAAAGTGGCGCATGGTGTACATGTCTAGCAATCCCTGAGTGGGATGTTGATGGCTACCATCTCCAGCATTCACCACATGAACATGCGGCGGTACATGTTGAGCAATTTCAATCGGCGCCTTAGAAACACTGTGGCGCACAACAAATATATCCGCCTGCATCGCCACTAAGTTATCAATGGTATCTAACAAACTCTCACCCTTAGCGGTTGAGGAGGTCTGAATATCTAAATTAATGACATCTGCTGATAAACGCTTGGCCGCAATCTCAAAAGTAGTACGAGTGCGTGTGGAGTTTTCGAAAAAGAGATTGAAGACGCTCTTGCCACGCAGTAAGGGAACTTTTTTCACCTCTCTAGAGGGGTCGGTAACGCTTACGAATTGTTGCGCAGTATCTAGGATATGAACAAGCTGCTCTCTAGGCAATCCTTCGAGAGTCACAAGATGCGTTAAATCACCTGCAGCATTGAATTGATTAAATGGTTGAATAAACTCACTCATCAGTCGCGATCCTCAAGTTGAAAGGTGAATT
>CAIOIX010000032.1 GCA_903858445.1 uncultured beta proteobacterium | reverse complement strand
GTTTTATACTATTAGTAATATTTAACATACTTTTAAATATCCAACTCTCAGTAAAGAAATCTAATTAGCCGTATGAAATCAAATTCGCCTCGCCATACTTTCAATTTAATGCATTGCATCGTCCTGCTAATTGGTTTGACTGCTACTTATAGCGTATTCGCAGATGAGCCTGAGTATGAAGATACAACGGTCAGATTCCAAAGCACTTATATTTGGCAAAATCATCCCTCTTTTCAAGAAAAGTATAATGGGCAGAACAGCCTTAGCGCCAATCAAGAAAAAAGCTATACCGCCACCATCACTGGATTTTGGGGGTTTCGTCCTTGGCAAGGTGGTGAGTTATATCTAAATCCAGAGATAACGCAAGGCGTTCCTTTCTCAGGACTAAATGGAACTGGGGCTTTTACTAACGGCGAACTTACACGCACGGCTGGTACCGAACCTAAACTTTACCGACAAAGACTATTTCTACGTCAGACAGTGAATCTTGGTGGTGGTGTAGAAAAGGTGGAAGCTGGCCTCAATCAGATGGCTGGCTCCGTTGATAAAGATCGATGGGTACTGACCGTTGGCAACTTCTCAAGCTTAGATGTGTTTGATGGAAATGCTTACGCTAAAGACCCACGCGTCCAATTCATGAATGCTGGATTTATGGCACCACTGGCCTATGACTATGCAGCTGATGCACGTGGCTTTGGTTTTGGTTTAACGAGTGAGTGGTATCAAGGCGACTGGGTATATCGCATTGGCCGTATGACAGGTCCAAAAGACCCTAATATGTTACCCACGGATTTTAGAATTTTTAAATACTACGGCGATCAAGCAGAAATTGAGCATGCTCACACGGTATTCGGGCAGCCTGGCAAAGTGAGGCTATTAGGTTGGAGAAACCACGCTAGACTTGCGAGTTTCCAAGATGCACTGGAATACCACATCACTAATCCAAGCAGTGATGCTCAAGCTATCTTTGCAGTGCGTAGTAGCGATAAAGTTAAATATGGCGTTGGCGTTAATGTGGAGCAAGCCATTAGTAATGATGTAGGATTTTTCCTAAGAGCTATGCAAGCCGACGGACACACAGAAACGCTTGCATTTACAGAAACGGATGCTTCACTCGGTACGGGTTTCTCAATAAAAGGGGCATCTTGGCAACGGCCAAAAGATACGTTGGGGTTAGGCTATATCCGTAATACCCTTTCGGATGAACGAAGACGTTACTTAGAGGCAGGTGGTATTTCTTTCTTCTTAGGTGACGGCCACCTTAACTATCGGCCAGAGCAAGTATTTGAAGCCTATTACAGTGCGAATGTTTGGAAGGATTTATATGTGACGGCGGATTATCAACGGATGTTAAACCCTGGCTATAACAGTGATCGAGGACCTGTTAATTTTGGGGCACTACGCTTTCATGTTGAATTCTAGCGCCAAGCCTATGATGAGCGTAGTTTTTGCTAAACAATCTTACAGGGAATTAATGCATCTTCATCAAAGCGATATACAGCACACAAACGGTGATAGCCGTCAGCAATGATCATGTTGCCGTTTGCTTGGTCTCTGACCAAGAGCAGTGGAGAAATAGCGTAGCCTGTTTTGATTTTTCTAGCATCTTTCCGTACATGGGAATTACTGATACCTAGTAGTGATAAATTAGAAGCTCGGAACAAGTCTTTGGCTTTAAAATTCGATGTGGCGACAGATTTTAATTTATCTATTAAAGCTTCAACTACCTTGCTTTCATAGATGAGACTTAAATAAGATGCTGCCGCAGGATAATCATGCTCTTCGGGAAGATCTAGCCATTTAATTTCTTGTTTATTTTGCTTGGCCATGGCTAACTCTCCGCATAAAATTATTATTTTCTGATGGTGAAACTTACCAATAATTACCGAGCTACTTCTTTGGTTCACCTTTGATTTTAGCCATCTTTTCACGCCACTCGTTTAGATTCTCTTCCTCAAGCTCCAACTGTAATGCTAACGCATCCTCTATGCTAAGCTTATCTTTATCTAAGCGCTTGGGTAGCTTACCGCTCATTCTAGATAGAAGACGCTCAGCCTCGGCTGGGCTTAACAATTTTGCTTTAACTTGATACTCTTCACTTGCTACTTTATTAGACATAATCGTTACGACTCAGCTTTATGTTGAAATAATATAAAGCGCTATTCTAAGAAGTAGTTCATGAACTATGTGTGAATTTTTTGTGACATTATGCAGATCTCACGCAGGAAAATTATCACAGCGTACGCCTTAAGCATCTTTGTCATCGCTCTGAGGGCCGCTTGAAAAGGAAATAGACCAGGTTACTTTGCATCTAAAAAAGCATTGCTGAGGTCCCCAACCTTAGCTCTAACCCCTGGAATGGATTCAAGAGCGAAGCGCTGCGTGATTAGTTTTAGTATAGAAGTTGTATCGTAGTATGTATGGTCCACATAATTAGTTTTAGAAAATGGTGAGATAATAATTGTCGGAATTCTTGAACCAGGACCCCATCGATCTCCTTTAGGTGGAGCTACATGGTCCCAATACCCACCATTTTCATCATAAGTCACAATAATTGCCATTTTCTGCCATTGACGACTGTTTTTCAGGCTATTTACAAGTTCAGCGATATGAGCATCTCCCGACATGACGTCTGTATATCCGGAATGCTGATTTAAATTACCCTGTGGCTTGTAGAACACGACAGAAGGTAATGTGCCAGCTTGAATATCTCTTTGTAAGTCAGTGTAATCCTTTAGATGACGTTGCCGTTCATTTCTGCCTTCCTCTGTCGCAGGGTTAAATCTACTAAAATAATTAAACGGCTGATGATGCGCTTGGAAGTTAGTTTTCTTAACGTTGTAGATGACTTCGCGGTTTTCGGTAGCTTCACGCCAGCCACCTGCATACCAAGCCCAATTAACATCTTTTGCACTTAAGGTATCACCAATGGTCTTCGTTACCATTGAATTTTGCGGTGGCAATGGATTTTTATCAGTGTCAGCTAAAGTTTTATCAGCGTTTTTTTGAGGAGCTATACCACTAGGTTGATACGATGGTTGTAGTGTATTGACCGCATAATAGTCTGGGG
>CAIOIX010000031.1 GCA_903858445.1 uncultured beta proteobacterium | reverse complement strand
TATTCCCCAAGCCACATATAATTAAGTGTCTTCATCCCCCTGGTGCGCATTTCATTCATGTTCCTAAAAAATTGGTGGTTATTTTTTGTGATGTCTTTTTTGGCGATGCTCGCCGTCGTTGCCCTGATGATTGGGCTCGGCGCTGCACTCATCTACCCAGATCTTCCTTCCCTAGACTCGCTCACCAACTACCAACCTAAATTGCCACTTAGGGTTTTTTCTGAGGATGGCTATTTATTAGCCGAGTACGGCGAAGAGCGTCGCGCCTTCATCGACATCGCCAACGTGCCCCAGAACATGAAATCCGCCGTGATTGCCATTGAAGATCGGCGCTTTTATCAACACGGTGGCATCGACACCAAAGGCATTTTACGTGCCGCCATTAATAATGTAACAGGTGGCTCTAAAGAAGGCGCCAGTACCATCACCATGCAGGTCGCCCGCAACTTCTTTTTATCCAGCGAGAGAAGTTTAAAACGCAAACTGAATGAAGCCATGCTGGCCATTAAAATTGAGCACAGCCTCCCTAAGGATAAAATTTTAGAGCTCTATATCAACCAAATCTACTTGGGCCAACGTGCTTATGGCTTCGCGGCCGCTGCGCAGGTCTATTATGGGAAGCCCTTAGACAAGCTTAACCTCGCAGAAACCGCGCTTCTAGCCGGTCTACCAAAAGCCCCTTCTAGCTACAATCCATTTGTCCATCCCAAACGTGCGATCAAACGACAACATGAGGTCTTACACGACATGCGCCGCTATGGCTTTATCGATGAAACCACCTATCAAAACGCACTTAAGCAGCCCTTACGTTTCAAAGCGTCTCAGCAATCGCGCGACTTAGCTGCTGACTATGTGGGGGAAATTGTGCGTCAAACCATGTACGAGCGTTACCAAGATCAAATTTATAGTAGCGGTCTCAAGGTATACACCACCATCCTTAAGAGCAGCCAAGAAGCAGCCAACACAGCGATTGCGCAAGGCATCATGGAGTATGATTTACGCCATGGCTACCGCGGTCCTGAGGGCTATATTGCAGCCAGTGAAATGGTCGGAGAAAACGCCAATCAGAATATGGAAAAAGCCATTGATGTGATTGAAACCTTTGGCGGACTCTCCCCAGCGGTTGTCACTAAAATCACTGATAAATTCCTTCGCGTTCACACCATTAGCGGAGAGGATGTTCAAATTGAGGGGGATGGATTAAGTCTGGTCAGTAAAGTACTCCATGATCCAAAGGCCTCTGAAAAACTCAAAATTAAAGTCGGCTCTATCGTTCGCGTAATTAAAAATGGCGAGGCTTGGAAGATCACGCAACTCCCACAAGTAGAGTCCGCCTTCGTTTCGCTTGATCCCAAAACCGGTGCTGTGCGCGCCTTAGTAGGCGGGTTCGACTTCAATCGAAACAAGTTCAACCATGTGACCCAAGCCTGGCGACAACCGGGCTCTAGCTTTAAGCCATTTATTTATTCGGCTGCCCTAGAAAAAGGATTTACCCCCGCCAGCATCATTGATGATGCACCCATCTCATTCCCAGCCAGTTTCACAGGCAGCGGCGAGAGTTGGGAGCCGCATAACTTCGATAACAAATATGAAGGCCCAATGCGTTTAAGGACGGCGCTCACCAAATCTAAAAATATGGTCTCCATTCGCGTTTTAAATAGTATCGGAGTAGGCTATGCCCAAGACTATATTACCCACTTTGGATTTGCTGCCAAGGACCATCCTGCCTACCTCACCATGGCCTTAGGGGCAGGCTCTGTGACCCCTTGGCAGATGGCTGAAGCATATGCAGTCTTTGCTAATGGTGGCTACCGTGTGACCCCCTTCATCATTAATCATATTGAAGACAGCAAAGGTAAACTGATTGAAGAGGCCAAGATTATTGAGGCAGGAAATGGTGCCGAACGTGTCATCGATGAACGCAATGCCTTCTTAATGACCTCCATGATGCAAGACGTCACCCGCATTGGAACTGCAGCCAAAGCCCGTCAATTGGGAAGGAGTGATTTAGCTGGTAAAACCGGGACGACTAATAACCATATTGATACCTGGTTTGCGGGCTTCAATCCCAAGCAAGTCGCTGTGGTATGGATGGGCTATGATAAACCACAATCCCTAGGCTCGACTGAAACAGGGGGCTCTGCTGCACTGCCTATCTGGATTAAGTACATGGCTAGCGCACTCAAAGGGACGCCAGATGTCCCACTCAATGAACCAGATGGGGTGAACTCCATTAGAATTAATCTCAAAACAGGGGCCAAGGCAAACGAAGATGAAACTGGCTTCTAT
>CAIOIX010000030.1 GCA_903858445.1 uncultured beta proteobacterium | reverse complement strand
GGTGTTGCTTGTTTCACAAGTGATGGCAATATTGCCCGCGAATTTGCGCGTCGTGTACAAGTTGGCATGGTTGGTATCAACGTACCTATCCCAGTTCCAATGGCATGGCATGGCTTCGGTGGTTGGAAAAAATCCATCTTCGGCGATATGAATGCTTACGGTAAAGAAGGTGTGCGATTCTATACCAAGCAAAAGAGTGTTATGCAGCGCTGGCCAGAAAGTATTGCTAAAGGCGCAGAGTTTGTCATGCCAACCTCTAAGTAATCAGAAGTACTGGGGACGAAAGTCCCCATTTTTTTGACCATAAATTCCGCCTCAGCGATGGCAAATCCTCCATCAGCACCTTCCCTCGATTTGATGATTGACGGGCAAATCGCTCGGATCACATTTAATAATCCATCCGCTCGTAATGCCATGACCTGGGCAATGTATGAGCAACTTAAAAGAATCTGCGATGACATCGCGAAAAAACCTGAAATCCGAGTCGCCATCTTCAGAGGTGCTGGAGATAAAGCATTTGTTTCTGGAAGCGATATTGAACAGTTTATAAGCCTGCAAGAAAACGAAGCATATGAAGTTGCTGTGGATCAAATCTTTCACTCCCTCCAACATTTACCCATTCCGACAATTGCAGTCATAGAGGGCCTGGCCGTTGGCAGCGGTTTGTTAATGGCCACTTTTTGTGATTTTAGAATCTCCACTTCCGATGCGCGCTTCGGTATTCCTGTAGCGCGGACCTTAGGAAACTGTCTATCACCCAGCAATCTGGCTTGGATAGCCTCCCATCTTGGTATTCCCACAGTAAAAAAAATGCTACTGACTGCCGAACTACTGAAGGCTCCAGAGCTTTTCAACTCAGGATTTCTATATCGAATTACTAATCCCGATGAGATAACAGGCGTTGCAGATGACTTGGCAAAAAAAATAACCGCCCTGGCCCCGATTACTCAAAAAACAGGCAAACTTACTTTGGCGCGCTTAATAGAAAATCATTTGCCTGACTGCACTGAACTGATGCGAGAAACCTATAACAGCACCGATTTCAAGGAAGGGGTAAATGCCTTCCTTAAAGGCAGATACCCACAGTGGCGCGGCAAGTAATAAAAACTTGAAATACCTAGGACTTAGAATTTAAGAATTCAATCACTGCCTTATTGAATACATCGGGTAACTCAACATGTGGGACATGCCCAACATTATCAACCGGTACAAGTCTTGCATTCGGAATAATTTTGGCAGCTTTACGACCTAGCTCAGGAAAATTTCCAAGAGATTGAACTGCCTCTGGTGGTGCAAAGCGGCGGCCAAAGACCGTTCTATCCTTTTGACCAATGACTAATAAAACTGGCATCTTCAATTGTGGCAAATCATTAACTACTGGCTTTTCAGCAATCATTTGGTAAGTTAAAACCGAAGTTCGTGCATACGCAGGGTAGTCTGGTCCTTTTTGCACTCTGACATAAACCTCTACAAATTGTTCGTAAGCAGGTTGCCAATTCGGAAAGTAGCTTTGTAAAAATTTTCGATAACTGGTTTCCGTCTGAGCCATTTCCAGGTTCAATAAGTTTTCATTCTGCTGCGGGGGGATATCCTTACTGTAATCCTCAAGCCCTAATGGATTTTCTAGCACTAACTTACGAACAACTTGTGGATACAAACGTGCAAAGCGCACAGCTACCATCCCACCCATTGAATTAGCAATCACAGAAACGTGCTTGATCTTCAAGGAAGTTAGTAAAGCCTGGGTATTGGCTGCGAGATCATCAAAGTGATATTGCACATCCGGCTTAGAGGATTTACCAAAACCAATTTGATCGGGCGCGATCACGCGATAGCCTGCATCAGTTAATGCCACGATAGTCAGCTTCCAATAGTCGCTAGAAAAGTTCTTGCCATGAAAAGCAGCACCACTCCTTGCTGTTTTCCTTGCGCAGGCACATCCATATACATCATGCTGGCTGGCTGGCCTTGTAGGCTAGTTTTGAATGATTTTAATGGATAGGGATACGGCCAGCTACTTAAACGCAGATCCAGTGGGGCGGCATTGGAATAAATACTTGGGGCTATGCTTTGAGTTTGAATTTGAGCGGTAGCAGACTGCTCGGCTGTCGTGCAAGCCGACAGATATACCGTGCTCGCGCACACCAAAAACAAACTTGTGATTGCCGCTCTCATACTTAATTAATCCTTATCTTAAGGGGAGGCAAGCCATCGACACTCCCTTCAAGCACATCTCCTTTTTTGACAGGACCCACACCAGCCGGAGTGCCAGAGAAAATTAAATCGCCGGGCTCTAGGGTGAACAAAGTCGATAAGTAAGCAATCGTGTCAGGAACATTCCAGATCAACTGATTGAGATCACCCTCTTGGCGCACTTCACCGTTCACCAAAAGCTTAACACTGCCTTTGTTTGGGTGACCACAATGCGCTACTGGACTAAGTGGTCCGCAAGGGGCTGATTGATCAAAAGCTTTACCGGTATCCCAAGGGCGACCCATTTTCTTAGCCTCACCCTGCAAATCACGACGCGTCATATCCAAGCCAACGCCATAACCATAAACATGATCAAGCGCTTTATCAGCAGGAATATTTTTGCCACCTTTTGAAATAGCCACCACCATTTCAATCTCGTGATGAACATCGTTAGATAGGCTTGGATATGCCATATCCTCGCCATCAGCGACGATCGCAGTTGCTGGTTTCATAAAAAAGAAAGGCGGCTCGCGATCAGGATCATGCCCCATCTCGCGAGCATGGTCAGCATAATTGCGCCCAACGCAATAGATGCGATTGACTGCAAAACGACGATCATCACCTACAACTGGCAACGTTGGTACTACAGGTGGATCGATGACTTATGCTGAATTCATAACTAACCTTTCAATAGGAAATTTTCTTAGGTACTAACTATTTATTACTCAATGAAATAAATTATTTAACTAATTCTTTTGCGATGGGGTTTCTTAAAATACCAATGCCATCAATCTCAATTTCAACCGTATCACCTGGCTGCATAAATACAGGCGGTGTTCTAGCATAGCCCACCCCAGCTGGGGTACCGGTAATCACTACATCACCAGGCTCTAATGTCATTACCTCAGAAATTAGGACCAAGGTTTCTACCACGCCCCATAAAAAATGTTCAGTATTACTGTCTTGCATAATCTTGCCATTGAGACGAGACTGTATACGCAAACCATGAGCAGCTTTCGGTAATTCATCTGGCGTTACTAAGCAAGGGCCAAAACCACCCGT
>CAIOIX010000029.1 GCA_903858445.1 uncultured beta proteobacterium | reverse complement strand
CCACCGCCTAATTTTGCTGCGACAGTAATTTCTTTAATGAGTTTGGTCCAAATCTTGCCGCGCTTTTCGTCTTGACGACCTTTGCGGTGCTGAATATTGGCCCATTTTGAGTGGCCGGCCATACGGTAAGTCCTTTTATGATTTGGCTTGAAGTCCTCATTTTAAGGGCTTCTAGTGCAAACTGAGGCAGTACCTCATCAATTTTTGTTACACTCTCACCTCTTAGTTTGTTTCAATGCGGTTTTTCCACTGCAAACACCTGCCCCGGTGATGGAATTGGTAGACGTGCCGGATTCAAAATCCGGTGCCACAAGGCGTGGCGGTTCGAGTCCGCCCCGGGGCACCACTTAATTTACTATCCGCCTTTGGGTTTCTGAAGCCCAATCCTTAAATTTCGTAAGTATCCGATTCGCTAGACATTGCCTGCTCCACAATTTTGCGCGTTAGCGTAGGAGAGAAGAGCTCTATGAATGTATAGACAAAAGATCTGAGGTAGGCGCCTTGTTTTACGCCAAGATGGGTCACGTTATTTCCAAATAAATGGCCAACAGGAATCACCTTTAGATTGCGATCGCGATCAGCATCATAGGCTAGCCCTGCGACAATCCCTACGCCCATACCAGTTTCAACATAGGTTTTAATAACATCAGCATCAATTGCCTCCAGAATAATGTCTGGACTTAAGTTTCGCTGAGCAAAAGCGGCATCAATTTTGCTACGTCCTGCAAAGGCCTTGTCATAAGTGATGATTGGGTATTTAGCCAACTCCTCTAAGGTTATAGCTGCCTGATTGAGTAGTGGGTGACTAAGAGGCACCATCACGACATGGTGCCATTGGTAACCCGGGAGAGCTAGGACGCCTGCCGTATTTGCAATTCCCTCGGTTGCAATGGCAATATCAGCGCGATCATGGGTGAGTAGTTCAGCGATTTGACCCGGGCTACCCTGTTGAATGCTGACGCGCACTTTCGGAAAGCGCTTGGTAAATTCAGTGAGTACTTTTGGTAATGTGTAGCGCGCTTGGGTGTGGGTTGTGGCGATGACAAAGTTTCCCTGGTCTTGACTGGCAAAATCCTTCCCAACCCGCTTCAGGGTCTCCACTTCATCCAGAATGCGTTCCACGGATATGAGAATACGTTTACCCGGTTCTGTTAAGGAGCGAATACGTTTACCGTGCCGACGAAAGATCTCCACACCGAGCTCATCTTCCAGTTCAATGATGGCCTTGGATACGCCTGGCTGAGAGGTAAATAGCGCCTTAGCAGCTGAGGTGAGGTTGAAGCCCTGTCTTACGGCTTCACGTACAAAGCGAAATTGGTGCAGATTCATATTAAATTCCTTCCTTATATATCTACAAAGATATAGGAATTAAATTCTAAATGAATTTTAGGTATTAAGCTCTAGATACCCAGCGAAGACCTAGGAGAGCCAGCAGAAAGTATAAAAGCGGTGGGGTGAGCGCAGTAAGCAGGGTTGGCCAGGATCCCAGTAAGCCCACATTCGAGAATAAGGAGTTAAAAAGTTGGAAGCTCATGCCCAGCATGATGCCGCCAAATACCTTGATGCCAACGCTGCCGGCGCGAACCTTTAGGTACGCAAAGGGCAGGGCTAAAGTGAGCATGACAAAAATAGTGAAGGGGTAAATGACCTTCTTCCAAAAAGCAATCGAGTGCCGTTGCGTATCTTGTTTGTTGTCTTGAAGGTGATTAATAAATTGACCCAGACTAAAGATGGACATTTTTTCCGGACTAACTAAAAGTACGCTCAAAATTTGTGGTGTGACTTCAGACTCAAGGCTCACTAGTGGATGTGTAAAGGTTTGCGCTGAGTAAACTGGGTTTAAGGGATCGGTTTGCTTGGTTTCCTTAAAGCGGGTTTCGGTAACATCATCTAATTCCCAAACGCCGGTGTGATCAAAGCGACCAGACGCAGCACTTCGAATGGATAGTAGGCGATACGCATCGTCGAACTCGTACATGCGGATATTTTTAATTTCATTGTCTTTTTCAATCTTGCCGACGTTTACATAACGAACGCCAGGCCGAATTGGTCCGCTGCCATCTTCGTCACGTAGGCGATCTTTCACCCACACCCCAGTTCTGAACTGTGATTCGTAAGCTGAGCCTAGTGCTTTCATGCGAATCTGATCAGAGATTGATTCTGCGTAAGGCCCCAGCCATTCGCTCATGACGAGCGTCAGCGCAATCAGGGGAAGAGAGATTTTGGCAAGGGTTATTAAGCCGCGCTTTGCGTTTAGGCCAGCAATACGCAAAATGGTAAATTCAGATTGGCTGGCCAACATCGCAAATACATAGATGCTACCGATTAATCCAGCAACTGGGATGATTTCTGAGATGCGGCTGGGAGCCTTCAAAAGCACATGCAATAAAGCGAGTGTCAGGGTGTATTGCCCAGTTACTGAGCCTAACTCACTGAGAATATCGAAGAATAAAAACAGAGCCACAAGAGCAAATAAGATAAAGCCAAAAGCAGCATAAATTTGCTTTGCTAAGTAGCGCTCGTAGATGTAAGGAAAGAGTAATTTCATTTGCTAGAGAAGGATGCTGGTAATTGGCGTCTCCACCACTTCAGAGAGGGGTTAATACGATTGCGAATTAGCACAATCGCAATCAAGATTGCCAGCAAATGAATGGGCCAGACGCCCATGAAAACATTCACTTTTCCCTGCGACACAAAATTTTGAGTGAGATTTAATAGATTGCTGTAAATGAGATAAATTAGCACCGCATAAAACATCGCAGTGTAATTTCCCAGTCTTGGATTAACGTAAGCCAAGGGGATGGCCATCAGCACGAGCCCAAGTGCCATAAGGGGTAGTCCAATGCGCCACAGTAATTCGGCGCGACTTTGATTTACTAAATTAGCGTTAGGTTCGTTTAGTAAATCTTGAATCGTTTTTTCTCGATCACGTGGCGCTGGGGCCAATGCTTCCTTGTTGCGAATGGTTGTAGCGTACTCATCAAACTCTAAAATCCGAAAGTCTGGTTGGGTGGGTTGCCCCTCATAACGTCGGCCGTGATTGAGCACAATGGATTTTTCACCGCCTTCGGTGTTTTGAATGAATCCTGTAGAAGCAACGGCTATGTTGAGGCGCCCATTTTTAGAGTCGGCGACAAAAATATTTTTTACCTCACTCTTATCAACGTCTAACTCTTCAATAAAAAAGACGCGCTCCGCTTTTGCTGATTCTTTAAACTGTCCAGCTGTCACCATGGATACATCATCGCGCTGCTGAAAACGCTGGCTAATCAGGGTGGATTCACGATTAGCCCAGGGCCAAACGAAGAGGGCTAACAAGGCAATGATGATGATCAGCGGGGCGGCAAATCGCAGGATAGGAGAAATGAGGTTCGTAATACTCAGGCCGCTAGCGAACCAGACAATCATTTCTGAATCTTTATACCAGCGTACTAGCACTATCAAAACGGCGACAAATAAAGAGACTGTCAGAAGGACTGCCATATAACCAAGGGTAGCCAGAGTAATTAATACCAAGGCATCCTTGGGATTAACGGCACCATTGGCGGCAAACCCCAGAATCCGAATCACCAAAGTGGTAATCATGATGGTTACTAAGACCAAAAAGACCCCACCAGTCGTAAAACTGAGTTCGCGGCGAAGGGCTTGTTTGAAGATCATGGGTGCTTAGGCTTGTTTTGGCTGGATGGTGAGCTATATCGTGAGTAATGAGTATGTTGCTTAGAGAGCTTATCCCCATGTCGGAGGATAATGGATAAACGTCTATTAACCTCCTCGAGCTGCCTTAAAAATACCGTTATCAATTATGACAATTCAATTTAGCACTAAGATTTTCTCGCAAGCTGACCTCCGCAGCCCAAAACACCTCAAATCTGGCCTTGTTAGTCTGCTCGGTCAAAACACCGACTGTCTAGTTTTGGCGTACGCCAAGACTGATTTGGAAGATTTTTCAGTTGGCAAAGGTGCTAAGGCAAAGCAGGGACTGATGACCGAGTTAGATGGTCTGCTTGGAGGTTCCTTAGCCCATGCCCAGTCAATGGGCGATTTGGATGATAAGCAGGCATCCACGTGCATCTTGAGGGCTGAAAAATCATGGCTTGCTAAGGGTGTAAAGGTAAAAAGAGTCTTACTGGTCAGTCTTGGCGATTTAAGCTTGCCAGGCGCCCGAAACTTAAATGCATATTCCAAGATTGCTAAGGCTGCATTAAAAAATCTTAGCGGTGGGTCTATTAAAAATGCTACTTGGTTTACTCCGGGCTTCTCTCTAGGTCAGTCGGCAGATTTTCTGGCCGAGGAAGTACGCCTCACGATTCAATATGCTGGCGATCAAGCCTACCGTTTTGGTGTGCGCCATCCCGCGATGAAATTGAAGGCTAAAGATAAAGCAGATAGCTTTGCTCATCTCATCTTTGTGGGTAACGAGGCTAGCGCTAAGGAGCTGAAGGCTGCCGTTGCTGAGGGTATTGCAATGGTGGAGGGCATGAATCTTGCCAAAGATCTGGGTAACTTGCCTCCAAATGTTTGCACGCCAACTTATTTGGGTAAAACTGCTCAGGGCCTGAGCAAGGAAACTGCTCTTAAGGTTGAGGTCTTGGGACGGAAGCAAATTGAAGCTTTGGGCATGGGCTCCTTCTTGTCGGTTGCTAAGGGCTCAGACACACCGCCACAATTTATTGTGATGCGTCATCAAGGCGGTAAAGCTGGTGAAGCGCCAATTGTGTTGGTGGGCAAAGGTATTACCTTTGATACTGGCGGCATTTCTTTGAAGCCAGGCGAGGCTATGGATGAAATGAAGTACGACATGTGCGGTGCAGCTTCTGTGATCGGTACTCTGTATGCAGCCGCATTAATGAAACTCAAAAAGAATGTCATTGGCGTTATACCTACATGCGAAAACATGCCGTCCGGAACAGCTACTCGACCTGGCGATATTGTGAAGAGCATGTCAGGTCAAACCATTGAGGTTCTTAATACGGATGCTGAAGGTCGTCTTATTTTGTGTGATGCCTTAACTTATGTTGAGCGCTTTAAGCCGAAAGTTGTGATTGATGTGGCTACTTTAACGGGAGCATGCATCATCGCCTTAGGTCATGTGCATAGCGGTTTATTTTCCGAAGATGAGAATCTCGTTAATGACTTAACAAAAGCTGGTCATTCATCTCTAGATACAGTGTGGCGTCTGCCATTAGATGCTGCTTACCATGAGCAATTGAAATCAAACTTTGCTGATGTGGCTAATATTGGTGGTCGTCCAGCAGGGAGTGTCACCGCCGCTTGCTTCTTATCGCGTTTCACTGAGAAATATAAATGGGCTCACTTAGATATCGCAGGTACTGCATGGAAGAGTGGGGCCGCAAAAGGCTCAACTGGACGCCCTGTGCCATTGCTGGTTAATTATTTGCTTGAGCAGAAGTAAATTCATGGCTCGGATTGATTTCCATAGCAATGTTGTAGATAAGCTCGCATACGCCTGTCGCTTAACGCGCAAAATTTGGAGTGCAACACCCCTTGGCCAGCCCGTTAGAAATATTGTGATGGTGGGTGAGCCTGCTGATCTCAAAAAACTTGATGAGTTGCTGTGGATATTTAGCGCTAGCGATTTTTTGCCGCATTGCTTTATCGGTGATGAGGCTGCTGCAGAGACCCCCATTGTGTTGACCCATGATTTCGCCTCCCCAGATCTCTCTGGGATTCCTCATGCCGATGTGATGATTCATTTGGGGATGCGTATGCCTAAAGATGTGCCTGCATTGGTCGCTCGTTTTCCACGTATTGTGGAAGTGGTAACGGTCGATGATGCGGAGCGTTTAGCTGGGCGTGAGCGCTATAAGGCCTATCGAGATTTAGGTCATGAGCTCCATAACTTCGATCAGTCCAAGTCTCTGTAGCCAATAACCAGTATGTTGATACATCCTCAGTTTGACCCTGCTGCTATAAGAATTGGATCCTTTGCGATTCATTGGTACGGGCTGATGTATCTCATGGCTTTCATTCAATTTCTATTGCTGGGCCGTATGCGTATTCGGGCACCTCAATATCAAACTCTCGGCTGGACTTATAAAGACCTTGAAGACCTTTTGTTTGCCGGCGTGCTAGGTGTGGTTCTTGGCGGCAGGGTGGGCTACACCTTGTTCTATATGCCTGGTTACTACCTTTCCCATCCCTTAGATATTTTGAAGATTTGGGAAGGTGGCATGTCTTTTCATGGTGGACTTCTAGGTGTGCTGCTGGCATTACTATGGTTTGCCCGCAAACACAAGACGCACTTTTTTGTCGTGAGTGATTTGGTTGCGCCACTGGTTCCATTTGGTTTGGCATTTGGTCGGTTGGGTAATTTTATTAATGGTGAGTTGTGGGGTCGCCCCACTGATCTACCTTGGGCCATGGTGTTTCCATTGGTTGATGCTTTGCCACGCCATCCTTCTCAAATTTATCAACTCCTTGGTGAAGGCGTCTTGCTTGGCATCGTGCTTTGGATGTATGCCAGCAAACCACGCCGAGTAGGGCAAGTCTCTGGCCTCTTTTTATTGGGCTATGGCTTATGTCGTTTTTTGGCAGAGTTTGCAAGGGAGCCAGATGCCTTCCTTGGTTTATTAGGCCTAGGTTTATCGATGGGGCAATGGCTATCTGTCCCGATGATTATTTTTGGCTTCTATTTAGTGATACGTAGCAAAAACCCGAAATAGTAATTCGTCGAGCAATTGTTAAAGCGAGCCCTATATCCTGATGCTTAGTGAAGAAGTTACCCTTCGTAAATTAGAAATTCTCTGTTCCTTTGTGCGCACAGGTAATTTGGCTAGAACCGCAGAGGAGTTGGGTCTGAGTCCAGTGAGCATTCACAAGGCATTGCATTCTTTGGAGGCTGGAATTGGTTGCCCTTTGTTTATAAAAGAAGGACGCCTACTCAAACCTCTGCCAGCAGCCCTCTATTTAGCCGAGACATCTCTTGATGTTCTAGGTGAGGTGGAACGCATAGTCAAAAAGACTAGATCAAAGGCGGGCGTTAAGGTTGGCCAAATTCGCTTAGGCGCTATGTATTCGCTCACGGCCAATATCATTCCTAAGCTCATTATGGGAACTAAGATTCGCAGGTCTGATTTGGATATTGATTTATTTCTGGGCTCCAATAAAGATTTGATGAGTAAATTATTAGCTGGCAATATTGATGCGACGGTGATTGCTATGCCCAGTGTTGATCTTCCTGGGGGAATTCAGGTTATCCCCCTTTTTGAAGACCGACTCTATTTGGCATCCTCTAAGAAAAATAAACCCAGGCAGTCATCAATTGATTTAGCCGAGTATCAAAATGAAGAGTTTTTAACGCTCCAAGATGGATTTGCAACCACCTCTGGTTTTTATGACGTATTTAAGTTGGCCGGCTTTGAGCCAAAAGTAGTCATGAAAGTGGGGGATATCTTTTCCCTGATGAATATGGTTGCTGGGGATATGGGTAGAACCCTTTTACCTGGCAGGGTGAGGGATCTCATGGGGGATGCTATTGAATTTACTCCTTTAGGGGCTAAATACGAGGTCATACAGCGTATTGCCTTGATGTATCTTCAGGTTAATGAATCAAACCCCAATATTTTGGCTTTAGCTGCTGAAGCCCGCATGCTGCATCGCAATAATAAATAGCCTCTCTATTCAAGGTTAGTATTTCATTAGCTTTAGGTTAATGAATAATCAATATTATGAATTGATTAGGACTCATGTAATCGATACATTGAGTGACAGTATTTAAATTTTGATCGCACTCTTTTTTGAGAGATGAATATGCTAGAAAAGCTAGCCAAAGCCCGTAATTTGTCTAAAGCAAATAATGCAGTAAAGCGCTTGATTTCAGAGCGAGGCGAGTCAAATGCAGTCAGTATGGCTAACGATGTGGTGAATCACTATCGAAAACTAGCCAAGGATCAACACATACCTTTTTTTAATTTCTTATTTGAGAAGTTAAATCCCGATGCGGATGCAGTGATGAAAGCCGCGCAGAGTTATGTTGCTGAAGCTACCGCGCGAAATTATGTTCGTCTCCAAAGGGTTGCTGAGGCCCCAAGACAAGAATTATTTCGTCGCCTGAATCGTGCGGGTGAGGGTACTGCTGCGGTAGTGCAGATGCGTCGTGATCTTCTCCAAATTTTGGAAAAAAAGCCAGAGTTGACTGCGGTAGATTTTGATATGCGCCATCTTCTCTCCTCTTGGTTTAATCCGGGATTTTTGAAGATGCATCGCGTAGATTGGAAATCACCTGCTGAGGTCCTTGAGAAACTGATTAAGCATGAGGCAGTACATGCCATTGATGGTTGGGATGATTTGCGCCGTCGTTTACAGCCTGACCGTCGTTGTTTTGCATTTTTTCACCCTCAACTGCCTAACGAACCTCTGATCTTTGTTGAGGTGGCCCTGTTGCCCGAGATTCCATCGGTGATTACCCCCTTGGTGGACAAGAAGGCTGAAACAGTTGACCAGGTTAATCAATTTAAAGTAGCCGCTTTTTATTCCATCAGTAACTGTGAGCCAGGCTTACGCGGTGTGTCTATGGGTAACTTTTTAATTAAGCGTGTTGCCGAACAATTAAAAGCCGAATTCCCCACCCTCAAAACATTTGTAACTTTGTCACCGATTCCAGGGTTTATCGATTGGGTTGCATCTGGTGCAACTTTTGCTGATGCAGCATCAGCAGATCGTTTCAAGCCCGCCATTAAATTGGCTCGTGATCAGGCCCTAACCATTCTTGGCTTAGATGCTAAATCATGGAGTGAACGGCTCAGTGCTGGTTGGCACCCTGATCAAGCCTCGGAAAAAGAAAAGAATGCTTTGCTCTGTCTGGTGAGTATTTATTTGGGCTTAGGCTCAGCTACGCGCGAAGGGAATCCAGTAGCCAAATTCCACTTGGGCAACGGCGCCAAGCTCCATCAAATCAATTGGGCGGGAGACCTCTCACGTAAAGGCTTACGCCAATCAGCCGGTTTGATGGTGAATTATCTTTACGATCTGGGCAGTGTTGAAGAGAATCATGAGCGTTTTGCTAATGGAGAAATTGTGTATTCAAAGGCCGTTGGGCGCCTAATGCAGCTGTAATTGCGTATTTAAGTGGGGAGACTATCTAAAGTGGGATCAAAAAGGTATTCGCTTTAGAATGTGACATAAATAAGTCAGCGATATATAAGACTGACAATAATAAATAAGTCGTTGAATTGTATGGAACAGAAAAATAAATAGGAGATCAGAATGAGCAATGAATTTGATTTTGGATCAAACGCATCTAAGCCAAACGTATTACGTCGCCAGATGTTGGCTAGTTCAGCAGCCCTCCCTTTGGTTGGCTACGGGTCAAGTTCTTGGGCTCAATCTTCCACCAAGACCTTAAATATTTCACATCAGTTTCCTGGTGGAACTATTCAAGCTGGCGATTTTCGTGATCGCCTCTGCCGTAAATTTGCAGAATCTGTAGAAAAGCGTACCAAGGGTGCATTGAAATTTCAGGTTTATCCTGGCTCATCTTTAATGAAGACCAATGCTCAATTTAGTGCTTTGCGTAAGGGCGCCTTAGACATTTCATTATTCCCTTTGCCATATGCCGGCGGCGAAGTCCCTGAAGTAAATATCGGATTGATGCCTGCGTTAGTGACTAGTTATGAGCAGGCAGCGAAATGGAAGACTGCTGAAGTGGGTCGCCTCTTAACAAAATCCTTGGAAGATAAAGGTATTGTTATTTTGAGTTGGGTTTGGCAGGCCGGCGGTGTTGCAAGTCGTTCTCGTGGCCTAGTAGTTCCAGAGGATGCTAAGGGCCTGAAGATTCGTGGAGGCAGTCGCGAGTTTGATTTGATGCTTAAAGCAGCTGGGGCCTCAGTAATTTCATTGCCCTCGAACGAAATCTATGCGGCCATGCAAACAGGCGCTATGGATGCAGCATTCACTTCCTCAACCAGCTTCATGTCATTCAAGCTGGAAGAGTTGGCTAAAGCTTTTACCAGTGCGCGTAATAAATCCTATTGGTTCATGCTTGAGCCATTGCTGATGTCTAAGCAAATTTTTGATGCTTTGCCAAAAGATCAGCGTGATGCCTTGATGGCTGCTGGAGCAGAGATGGAAAAATTTGGCATGGAAGCTGCTAAAGACGATGACAGAACCGCTGCTTTAGCTTACGCCAGAGCAGGTAGCAAAGTGACTGATATTGATGCTGCGATTGTTGATCAGTGGAGAGTTATTGCTCGTGCTAGCGCTTGGAAAGATTATTCCGAGAAAAATGAAAATTGTGCCGCCCTGTTAAGAGCAGCTGAAAAATTGGTTTAAAACTATGACGCAAATCTTGCAAGTTGCAGACCGCTTAGTGTCTGGTATCAATAAGTTGATGTTGTTTTTGGGGTCCTTAGCCTTGATTTCAGCATCCATTATTTTGAGTTACAGCGTGGCTTCGCGCGCTATCTTTGGCGCAACCACTGACTGGCAGGATGAAGCGGCGGTATTTTGTCTTGTGGGTGCGACATTCTTATGTGGTGCATACGTTCAGCAAATTCGGGGCCACGTTGGTATCTCTGCCATTGCTACGATGCTACCTAAGAGTATCAATCAGATCAGAATTGTGTTGATTGATGTGGCTTCTTGTGCGTTTTGCGCATTCTTTTCCTGGAAGTCTTGGACCTTGTTTGATGAGGCGTGGGTGGATGGTCAGGTGACCTCATCATCATGGGCGCCTCCTTTATGGATTCCTTATTTCATGATGGCGTTTGGTATGTCTTTGCTTGCTTTACAGATTTTGCTGCAAGTGTTCGGTGATTTTTCTAAGCCAGAGAAGGGTAATTAATTATGTCAATACTGGCTCTCGGAATGTTATTTGCAGTTGTCACTCTATTGATTATGTTTTCAGGAATGCCTATCGCATTCTCGTTGGGATCGGTAGCGCTTATTTTTATGATTTTCTTCATGCCCTCATCTTCTTTGGATACGGTGACTCAGAACGTGTACGAAGAAATGGCCAGCATTACCTTACTATCCATTCCCTTATTTATTATGAAAGGAGCGGCCATTGGTCGCTCGCGCGCTGGCCAGGATTTATACGAGGCCTTGCATGTTTGGTTGGGTAAGGTTCCGGGTGGACTTGGCGTTGCAAACGTCTTAGCTTGCGCCTTGTTTGCGGCTATGGCTGGTTCTAGTCCTGCCACTTGCTCAGCGATTGGTAGTGCTGGCATTCCAGAAATGCGTAAGCGTGGATATTCTCCTGGCTTGGCTGCAGGCATCATTGCTGCGGGTGGTACCTTAGGTATTTTGTTGCCACCATCGATCACGATGATCCTATATTCAGTGGCTGCCGAGCAGTCCCTGGGCCGCTTATTTTTGGCGGGCATTGGCCCTGGTTTGATGTTGGTAACTTTCTTCTCGATCTACACAGTCTTCCGCTTCCGTAAAGAATACAACCTGGCCTTACATGCGGTTGAGAGAGGCGCGCCTAGTCAACCGATTCTGGAGCGTCATACCTACACCATGCAGCAAAAGATGAGCTCATTGCCGCGCGTATTGCCATTCTTGGTGTTGCTCATTGGCGTGATGGTTGCTTTGTATGGCGGCTATGCAACTCCATCTGAGACGGCGGGTCTAGGTGCGATCTTGGCTTTTGCTTTGATCGCTGGAATTTACAAGATGTGGCGTATTAAAGATATGGCACCGTTGTTGCAGGCCACTATCAAAGAATCGACCATGTTGATGTTCATCATCGGCATGTCTTTGCTATTTTCAAATGTCATGAGCCATTTACACCTTAGTCAATCTGCGGCGCAGGCTATCGTAGATTTAGACTTTGGCAGATGGGGCCTCTTGGCCGCTATTTTAGTTCTCGTGATTATTTTGGGCTTCTTCTTGCCCCCTGTGTCGATCATCTTGATGACGGCACCAATTTTCTTGCCACCATTGCGTGCGGCTGGATTTGATTTGGTGTGGTTTGGTGTCGTCATGACGATCGTGATGGAGACGGGGTTAATTCATCCACCAGTTGGGTTGAATATTTTTGTGATTAAAAATATTGCACCTGATATTCCCTTGAATGAAATCATTTACGGTGTTTTCCCATTTGTTGTGATCATGATTCTTTCTGTAGTGCTTCTTTGCTTTGTTCCGGACATTGCTACGGGTTTATCGGATCTTGTGATGGGTCCTCCAAAAGTACATTGAGATAGATAACAGCCACAGAATTTACCCCATAGGAATGTTTTTATGAATTTGTATTCGCTATTGGAAAAAGGTTTTCCAAAAGATAAAAATGCTTGCGCCATCGAAACGCATGACGGTTTGTACTACTCTTGGAGTGACCTAGAGCGGGCAACCGCCATGATGTCAAATCTTTTGAAGAATCTAAAACTTCCAAAAGGTGCGCGGGTTGCTGTGCAGGTCGAGAAATCACCAGAGGCTTTATTTTTATATCTAGCCACTATTCGTGCAGGCTATGTATATCTGCCTCTTAATACCGCTTACCAGGCTGCAGAAATGCAGTACTTCATTGAGAATGCTGAGCCTGCTTTAGTGGTTTGCAGTAGTAAGAATTTCTCATGGGTGTCCAAGGTGGCATTTAAGGCTGGCACTAAGCATGTCCTTACCTTGGATGAAAACCGCACCGGGAGTTTATTGGACCGTTCTGCAGTACAAAGCGACAAGTTCAAAACTGTCGCGGCAAAAGACGACGATCTGGCAGCGATTCTTTATACCTCTGGTACTACTGGCCGAAGTAAGGGTGCGATGTTGACCCATCGGAATTTGGGCAGCAATGCGCAAGTCTTGCAAAAGTTCTGGGGCTGGAAAAAAGGCGACGTTTTATTGCACGCATTGCCAATCTTTCATGTACATGGATTATTTGTAGCTGCTCATGGCGCATTGATTAATGGCAGCAAAATGATTTGGTTGCCACGCCTAGATACGGCGCAGTTAATTCACCATATGCCGAATTCGACAGTGATGATGGGTGTGCCCACTTTCTATGTGCGCCTTTTGGCTGATAAGGGCTTTACCAAGGAAGTGACGCGCAATATGCGTTTATTTGTTTCAGGTTCAGCACCCTTACTCACTGAAACGTTTAATACTTTTAAGGAAGTCATTGGTCAACCGATTTTAGAGCGCTATGGTATGAGTGAGACGGTGATGTTGGTCTCCAACCCATACAAGGGTAGTCGTGTAGGTGGTTCAGTTGGCCTGCCTTTGCCTGGTGTGAAGGTGCGTGTAGTGAACGAGAATAATAAGTCTTGCGGTGTTGATGAGATCGGTAGCATTCAGGTGAAGGGTCCCAATGTATTTAAGGGTTACTGGCGCATGCCCGAAAAGACTGCCGAAGAATTTACTAAAGACGGCTGGTTCAAGACGGGTGACGTAGGTCGTTGGGGTGGAGTTGCCAATGGTGGTAATGCACCGAAGGACTACTTATGCATCGTCGGTCGCAGTAAGGACCTCATTATTTCTGGCGGCTATAACGTTTATCCAAAAGAAATTGAGAGCTTTATCGATGATATGGATGGCGTTGATGAGAGTGCTGTGATTGGTATTCCGCATCCTGATTTTGGCGAAGCGGTGATGGCGGTCGTAGTACCTAAAGCTGGTGCTAAATTAGATTCCCAGGCGATGATTGCTACCTTGAAAACACAAATTGCGAACTTCAAGATTCCTAAGCGCTTGGAAATTGTTGCTGACTTACCTCGCAATGCGATGGGTAAAGTGCAAAAGAATATTTTGCGTCAGCAGTACTCTGCTTAAAAACCGAATGCCTTGCGGCTTTCATTAAACATGAAGGCTGCAAGGAAAAACAACATGATGCCAAAGATTCTTTTGAGTTGGGCAATGTCTAGTTTCCTGGCTAATTTTGCGCCATACGGTGCGGTAAAAATACTCACGACTACTATGCACGCTACAGCCGGCACATAAACAAATCCCAATGAACCTGCCGGCAGATTTGGGTTTCCCCAGCTGCCGTACATATATCCAATAGTGGCCGCCGCAGCGATTGGAAAACCTAATCCAGAAGAGCTAGCCATCGCAACATGCGGTTTTACATTGCACCAGAGCATAAAGGGTACAGTGATGAAAGCGCCACCGGCACCAACGAGGCTCGCCAAAGCACCTGTAAAGGCCCCAAATGAGAATAAGCCAATTGGACCGGGCAGTTCTCTGCCGGGTTTTGGTTTTTTATTAATTAGCATCTGAATAGAGCTATAAACGATAAAGACCGCAAAGAACAGTGACAGCCACGATGTTTTAAGGGCCTCAAAAAGCTCGCTACCACCAATGAGTCCACCTATCACCATGCCAGGACTGAGTGCTGCTACCAGTTTCCAATCAATGGAGTTATGTTTATGGTGGGCCCAGATAGCTGATGATGTAGTGAAGAGGATGGTTGCCATGCCAGTAGCAATCGCCATGTGAACGATGAGATCCTGACTAAAGCCCAGATGATTAAAAACCAAAATCATGAAGGGGACCAAAATCATGCCGCCACCAATGCCCAGGAGTCCGGCTAAAAAGCCAGAGATGCTGCCACACAGCAATAACATTAAAATGTCACTGATTAACATGAATTCCCCGCCTTGGCCGCTAGGCCGTCATCCTGAACCCTAAGGTTCAAGGTGGAACGGCTACTTTGTTTCGGGTGCATTAAGAAGTTCAGGGAGTGAACAGCGCGAAGCTGCCACTGTGAAGTTTCGAAACGCTCACGCCCACAATGTAAAGATCGTTCCTGATGCTTGCGCATCGGTTCAAGGAACTATTGGCCTTGGCGTACCAGGCAGGGAAAGGGTTTGCATCAAAGCATCCACTTGATCTTCGAGGGATCGAATGTTGCTTTGGAGGCGAGCAACTTCTTCAGTATTCATATCGGAAGAGGTGCTTTTGGAAGGAGTGTCTGGCGTAGTGTTTTTTAAGGCAATCAGATCGCCGGCAATTTTGAGGGCTGCCATCATGCTCGCGCGCTCAATGCTGCGGTTCCCACCATTAATCGCCAGCTGAATTTGTTCATCAACTAAGGTGCATGCAGCCCGAAGCAAGGGCTCATGCTCAGCGCTAGTGGCCAGCGCAATTTTTTGGCCGGCAAGGGTTACTTCAATGCGTCGTTGGCTCATTATCGCTCTCCGAGTTTGTTGGGGGCGTTGCTTCGCCAAGTAAATTCAACTGACGTCCATCACTCTGCTCTGGCAGTCGACTCAAAATATGTTGAATCCGTTTTTGCGCATCTTCAATCTTGCTCTCAAGTTGGGCGCGACTCTGATGAAGATTCTTGACAGTATCGGCAATCACATGCAACTTCTCTGTTACGCGCTGAATCGATGCTGACAGGTCGTCAACCGATATAGCACTGGAGGAAGAAGGGGTTTGCTCGCTCATACTGGCATTGTAGCCTTAGGGAATGGGCAGGGTAAATTCTTATTTGATTTGCTTATTGGGGGTGCAATCCAATAATCCACTAGTTTTTTGAGTTATTCGGTCCCAAGTAGTTAAGGCGGGAGAGGTGATGCATTAAAGTACTTTTCTAACGACAAAATGCTGCTATCCCAGATTATTATTTATGGCAAAAAGAGGCGCAATATGAGGAATAAATAACCCACGGACCAGAGGAGTGCGGTTCAAGGTGGTGGGTTATCTTTTTAATTAATTAAAAGAGTATTTGGCGGTTACAAAGTAACTTCTTGGATTTCCGGGTATGTAATAGTATGAGTTGCCACCACCTCCACCAGGCATCGTAGCAAAACCATACCCTCCATAAGTAGCATAGTTTGAATTACCCACGTTTTTAACTATCAGTTTTGCCTCCCAAGATTCAAATTTGTAGGATGTATATATGTCCGCGACAGTTGAAGACGGCATAACGGCCAGTGTGTTGCTTACTGCAGGGTCAGCATCATAGTGTTGGTTGCCTATGTAGTTAATAACACCCCCTGCAGTCCAAGCCGCAGTAATAAGGTAGCTGACTCGCGCATTAAGCAAAAGGTCAGGTGAGATTGCAACTCCAACCCCTGAGTACTGACCACTTGCAAAGTACGATTTTTGATATTTACCACCCCCTGCGATGCTCAAGGAGGGTGTGATGTTATATGTTGAGTCAAGCAAAATACCGCGCCTATTTATATTGTCGGGAGAGTTTATGTTGTTCCCAGAGTTGGGGTCATAACGAATTTCATTTGTGGTTGCCGATGAAAATATAGACGAGGACAGTCTGAGAGTATGAATATTCCACTCACCTCCTGCTGATATGGTTTGTGTAATCTGAGGGTTTAAGATTCCGGTAAAAATAGATGCGTAGGTAGCGGGGTCAAATCCCCAATACTCATTGGTATTAGCAAATCTAAAAGATTGATCCCACTTTAAAAATACTCTCTGATCTTTTTGATAGTTATAGTTTAAAGCCACATCACCAGCATTCGCTGAATTCACTCGACTCTCATTTGCGGTGTATATGCTTCCGCTAGCATCGTATGCGGCAAAATTATTTGCAACTGCATTTTGGGTTTGACGTCTAAAGCCGCCGGTTGCTTCCATGCCATCTATAAATTGCAATGGCACACGGCTAATAAGATATATAGATTGATTGGATAGATTTACATTTTGTTGTAAGGTATTTTGGGATACTGATCCACTTGAACTGCTTTGAGATGCCCGACTAAAGTCATAGCCTATTACTGTGGTGCCCCAAGATCCATAGTTGGCCTTAAGTCTAGGAGATAGCGCAAGTTGCCAGCTAGGGTAGAGCGTGTATGCTGCCATGCCAACTGTGGCATTGTATGGCGCATTAAAGTTTGAAGTTTTATTTGAATACGAGCCATCCACTTCAAAAGTATATTGTTGGTTTATCGATTTACTAATGCCTGCACGCAAACCCGCATTGTCTACGGCATTGGTTTCACCAATATTGTTAAATTTTGCGGCATAGATGTTTCCTTGCCCAACCTGCCCAAGGACCGCGCCCGGTAGCTGGGCATTGGTATGGGAAATAAAACCATCTATATAGATGTTGTCTTTGCCGCCTATCGATTGAGTTACTTTTGCATCAAGGGAGTAGGCATTCGCCGCTGAATTTTGTCTCCAACCATCAGTGTTAGATGTATTTGCAGTTAATTGCAGTGTTGTGTCGTCAATGGTGTTTCGCAAGATTGCATTATTAATAAGCGTGTTGTTACTGCCATACATTGAAGACGCTCTATTAATATTCTTGAATCCGCCGTTGGTAATAATGTTGATTACACCGCCAACAGCTCCATTACCATATTGAACGCCTGCACCACCTTGAATTATTTCAATACGCTCTATTGAATCTAGGGGGATAGACTCCCAATTGACTGGTGAAGAGTCAGCAGGATTCATCCGCTGTCCATCTACCAGTATTAATGTGGTGCTATTAGCTGTTGCGCCAAATCCACCCATATCAACGGTACTATCTAAGTTGAGGGAGCTACCAGTGCTATTTGATACCGATAATCCTCCTATTTGGGACAAAACTTGAGGAATATCCACGGAGCTCGAATTTGCAATATCTTCCCGGGTAATTACCTTTACATCGGCAGGAACCTCGTTGAGGTTCTCCTCAAAACGTGAGCCCGAAACAATTACTGTGGTTTGTGAGTTTTGTGCAAATGTTGCCGCACTAAGAGTGATTGTCACGCCAAAAATTAGGGCGCTTACTGCTTTATTGCCAAACTGCTGCTTCATGATGAACCTTCTGCCTTCGAATCACCTAGCTCACTTCCCCGTAAGCTGGGTCGAACAGAATTTCACTCCGAAAAGTTCGAGCGTCAATTGATCATCCTTGCCGAGCGGCCTGGATGCTTCATCGGCGCGCGAAGATCCCCGTCCGCAAAATTCCACCTGTCTTGGCCGGTATCCGGGCTAGTAAATCTCAGAATCTGGCCTTCCCATGCAATTGACATGCACAGTGGCTTTTTCAAACTCCTGACACTCCGCATTTTTCAATTTGGTGTG
>CAIOIX010000028.1 GCA_903858445.1 uncultured beta proteobacterium | reverse complement strand
AGAAATCTAAGTGGTTTTTCGCTCTCTTTTTCTAGTGGTTTTGTAATTTTTTTCCATTCGTCTTTTAATCGAACAAAATCTACAGGGTTGACCTGCGTAAATAAAAGATTTTTCAACAAATCCATTGGATTTAATCCAACGCCACGCTCGTTAACAGTCTCAAATATTTTTAAGGCGCTACTTACATCCGTGGATATTTGTATGAACACCACATTTGTAGCAAGATATCCCCAATATTTTTTTAGGGTCAGAACGTCTTTATAGTTGTCCTTTATATAGCCATGCAATGTAGAGTAGGCATCAACAAGATTTTCCAGGGATCCAAAAGATGGTATTCCGGCAGCCTGTATTCCAGCCCTGACTATTTCAGGGTCGCCATCAATTTCCACTAACTTCATAACCACTTCATTTGCATTTTCATATCGAGGGTCTAATTTGAGACTTCTTTTGGCCTCTCCATCGGCATCGGTATGTGTTGCTGAAATCAGACTGCCAATAGCGTCTTCTTGAGGCTCGCCTTTGAACAGATTTTTCAGGGCACACAGCAGCAGGAAAAATGTCGTTAACCGCTGCTGCCCATCAATTACTTCAAAATGATTTCTTTGTGAAGTGGGTGAAACTAAAACCATGCCAATGAAATATTCACGAGAAATGCCGACATCAATTTGCTCATTAATGTCCTCAAGTAGTTGATTAACCTCTTTTTCAGTCCAAACATATTCACGTTGATAATCCGGAACAATATAGAAGCACTCACGAAACGCTTCTTCGATGCTGTATTTATGATTTTCAATACGGGCCATATCTATTATTCCTCCTCTACTGGCTGTGCTAGGTCGATTGCAATATTAATGCTTATGATTAATCGAACATACTATTAAATAAGCAGTTAATTATCTCCAGTCTAAATCAATAAAATCCATTCCCCAAAAATTTAGAATTTCTTTTTTAATGGGGCGGTGGGCCCCCAGACAATCAATACTGCTGAATGCATCAAAAATATCCAATGGCATGTTGCCTTCAGAATCATCAAAAAAGGTAATGCTCTCAAGTCCTTGATGCTCATTACAAAAATGCATGATTGCTTCGACTTGGCAGGTTGTTAGGTCAGGGTGATAGAGATGTTTAAATTTATTACGGGAAAAATGGGTCAGACCAATATTCTTTGCGCCCCATACAAAATAGGCATAGGCAATGCTCTCATAGGTTACGTTGTAAATAAAGTCTCTATGCGGCCTGGCATATTCACCTTGAGCAAATCGTAAATAAGATTTGGATCCGTCATAAGGTGAAAGAATGAGCCCCTTTAAATGACTTCCATGAATTGCTGATGGGATTGCCACTAATGTAATTTCAGGCTCTCGATATCGAACCCAATCAGCCAGACTAGCCAAATTTCTTTGTAAATGACTAGGAAAGCCCTCCATCGCATGACTTAATAGATCTCTTTGGCTGATGCCTAGGTCTAAAGATGCAAATTCTCGCATTTTCCCTAGCTGCGAAAATCCATCCTCTGCATCCACAACGAAGCAATCAACTAATCCATGCTCTGCGAGTGTCGCCGCCTTATATCCAACAATATGATTGACGACAACATCCTCACCCAATGCAGAACGAAACGATCGAACCCGCTCTTGTTGCAAAATCAAGTGTGACTTATTCACTAGAGTGGTTCACCGTTTAACAATGTAGGAGAGTATCAATACCCAACCCTTGCTGGCTTTGCCCACAATAACTGACCCCAAAGCCACCAGAAAAAACATACTAAAACCCGCGGTCACGCTAAGAGCTATTACCGCCTTGACTAACCAGCCGAGAGCGTAATAATCAACCGATGGAACATCCACTGGAGAGTCAAAATAGATATCCATAACTCCAGCAATAGCTACTAGGGTAAAGGCAACCAATGAAGAAACTAAACCTCTTTTCCAATGTCTATTCATCTAGTCATTAACCAATGCTCATTTGAGGCCAGTCTTTTAAAGTCAATAAACTCATATCCATAGCACCCCTCGATTTCTAACCCCAATTGATTGAGCATTTCGTCGGTAATCACAACCTTCTTTTCGGAGTCATTATCAATTAAAAAATCATCTAAAAATAACAATGTTGGAATGCTAGACGTATTATCTTTTCCGTACTTCACCTCTACTGCTGGAGCTTGAACATGTTTATTAGTAACAATAGCAAACAACAAGTTAAAAGTACTCCTATCTTCATGGACTTTTAACGTGCGTGTAAATAGCCAATCAAAGTCCTCTAAGATTGCAAACTCTATTGAGCAACCCCACTCAATCGCCCTAGCTTCAATCTCATCATGACGTGGGTTATCTAAAACGGCATGTCCAAAGTACATGGCTATTTGATGATTCATATAGATGCCAACGCTATTTAATAATGTAGGACAACACTATTGCAATGAGCGCCTCCCAAAAGAGGAATGTGAAATAAGCTCCCAATAATGTGAAGGGCAGCATGAGGATAGATTTAAGCATCCTCAGGGCCAACCTGCTTTTTGAATAATTTCCATTGTTTTTTCATCTAGCTCACCAACAAAAAATTGATCTAAGCAATCCTGCAATAACTTGTTATTAGGGTCGATTTGCAAAAATAGAGTTAAGCAAGACAGAAATTTCATTGCATCAATTTCTTTACCGAACACCTCTACTGCAGACTTACCTGAATTAGCAACCAATTGAATACATTGGCGCAACCGCTCACCTAATATTGGATGCCTCCAATATTCTTTCGCTTCCTCTAAGGAGCGGATTCCATAGAGTTTGGAATTGTGGCTCTCTCCCAGACCATAAGCCTGAGGGAAGATAAACCACATCCAATGTCCCTTTTTTTGACCCGCCTTGAGTTCTTGAATTACCCACCCAAACATGGGCTCTTCTTGGGCATCGATAAAACGCTGAAGATTAAATGTATTCATATCTATTCTTTTGAAGGCATCGTTATTGACTCATGGTCATTGGCAATGGAAAAGATGGGGCTGCAAGCGGCATCGGCGAAGTTAATACTGGCAACTGCTGCACTGCTTGCGCAGTTCCAGTGGGCTGACCAAATTGATTAGAGTAATAAGTGGCATTACCGGCCGTCTGGGCACTGCCCATTGGCATTCCCTGTTGATTTGAATAATAAGTCGTGTTGCCAACAGTTTGTGCCGTTCCGATCGGCATTCCACGTTGATCGGAGTAATACACCGTTTGGCTATTTGCCAATTGCGTCATGCCGATTAAGGTTGATAGGAGTATTTTATTTCTCATTGATCGCACAGAGCACCTCTTGATTTATATCGACCAACGCTTCTGCAAACAATGTGTAATGTTTTACTTTTGAAGAAAATATAAGCGTAATTTCTCGTGCGGTAGACTCCGCCGCATCTAAGGCTTTCATTTATACAAGCCTAAACTAATACTGCGATTATCAGTTTTAACTCTCTGTTCTTTTGACATGCCCTCCAGCCAATAACCAATTACCATGAGCGCCATCAAACTCAATCCATTGAAATGCTGCATT
>CAIOIX010000027.1 GCA_903858445.1 uncultured beta proteobacterium | reverse complement strand
GGTTTTGTTGATGTAGATTGGCAACCTTTGTCATATGACTCTGATAGCAATTTCATTACTATTAACTCAGAAAATTTTGCTAAAAATTCACTATATACAATTAAATTCAAGTTTATAGATGAGGGTCATCACAAATTTAAAAGGAAGAAAAAACCTATTTTAATTGATTGATAAATGGATGGTATTGAACAATTATGACTTTAAAAGAAAATCGCCTACAACATGATGAATTAAGTTTTCCACAAGCTGAGGCTGATTCAATCCAAGGCCGAAGTGTTTTTATTATTGAGGCCACCGGCAAGGGTATTTTAGTTCAAACTTCATTTGAGGCCGAGGATGGCAGACTACTAGAAATGCCTGCAATATTTCCTAATATTGAATACGCCTTAGCGCAGATTGATGAAATGCGTCGTTTAGTGGTAAGTAAGTTCTCAGAGGCCGCAACGATCGGAATTCAATCCATTCAAGCGAATGTGCTCAAGAAAAAGGCTCATGATGAAGCGCTGGCATATATTGCTGCGCATGAGAATACCTAGTAGCAACCACCAGATAAAGCTCTGGAACTTAAATATATTTTGAAAGCCTGAAAACAATTCCAATGACCACAGTAATTAATGCCGCGTATAGCCCAGCCATTGCCTTGAAAGAGGGTCGTGGAGCAAGCTTGGTCTATGCGGTCATTGTTTTTGGGCTATTTTTTTTAAACTCTCAATCATTTGCACAGCAGAGCGCCACTTCTGCTGGCTCTCTTTTGCAAGGCATTCGAAATCAGGAGCTCGACACCACTTTGCCGCAGGTACTACCAAATATTAGTCAACCTAAAATAGATCAAGCAACAGGCTCAAAGGCAAAAACCATTATTGCAAAGCGCTTTATATTTTCTGGAAATACCAAAGTTTCCTCCGATAAACTCAGCAGTCTTGTTGCCAGCTTCCTAAACCACCCCATTAGCTTTAATGATCTTAAGAACGCTTCCGACATCATCACGGAATATTATCGCGAGAAGGGGTGGCTAGTTCGCACCCAAATTCCACAGCAAGATGTCACCGATGGAATTATCACGATCGCTATTCTGGAGGCATCTTTAGGTCGCGTCCTCATTGATAATAAGTCCAAGAGGGTAAGTAATGCACGCATCGAGACGTGGATTTATAGCGCCATGTCCCGCAGCACACCTCTTTCACTATCATCGCTTGACCGAGCATTACTAACATTAAACGATCTACCGGACGTACAAGTAATAAGCTCATTGCAGGAAGGTGCAAAACTCGGAGAAACGAATGTACTTCTGACTGTTACTGACAAACCATTGCTTGATGGCATGGTTGGGATAGACAATTTTGGACAATCTTCAACCGGTCAAAACAGAGCGACAGCCAATCTCAATGTCAATGGGCCTCTTGGTTTGGGCGAGCAAGTAAACGTTTACGGCCTATATACCGAAGGTACAAACTACGGAAGAGTTGCACTAACTACTCCGATTGGGTCTAATGGCCTACGCGTCGGCATTAACGCCAGCTATCTTTCCTATCGCGTCATTAATTCCAGCTTTAACCAGTTGTGGGCAAATGGAACATCTAGTACTGGCGGGGCTGAGGCAACTTACCCGATTATTCGCAGTCGTCCAGCCAATCTTTTTCTACTAAGTAATTACAACTATAGTAGTTTTAATAACATCGCTAATGGCGGAACAACCAGCCAGTACAGCACCTCTGTTTTTGTAGGCGGTCTAAGCGGCAACCTTCTTGATGGCTTTGCTGGTGGCGGAATTAACTCAGGATCTTTAATAGCCTCTGGGGGGTCAGTTAACTTAAACAACTCACCTTCTTTACCGTATGATTTAAGTGGGCCGCAGGTAAACGGGAGCTTTACTAAGTTGCGCTATTCAGCCAATCGTCTTCAGGCGGTTGGCTCTAGCCTATCCGCCTACTTTGGCGCCTCCGGTCAAATGGCAAGCAAAAATTTAGATTCTTCTGAGCAACTCTATTTAGGAGGCCCTTACAGTGTCCGCGCCTATGCAACCGGCCAAGGAAATGCGAGCCAAGGCAACCTAATGACCTTTGAATTACGCCAGATACTTCCTATGAAATTATTGCTCACTGGATTTTATGACTATGCAAATGTTCAAACCTATAAAACAAGTAATTTCACTAGCGCACCGCCGAACAATACTTATGCACTGCAAGGTCTTGGAAGCAGTATTGGCTGGTCCGGCCCAATTGGATTACAAATTAAAGCGATCTGGGCTATGCGTACCGGAACTCTACCCGCATTAGTGACTCAATCATTCAATGGGAATGGGGGAACTAGCAGGAATCGCTTCTGGTTAACCGCTTCATTACCAATATAAATAAGCCGTATTTTGTCTAATTCACTTAATCGCTCATTCAAGGTTATCTGGAGTATTTCCAGTAACGCCTGGATAGCCGTCAGTGAAATTACCAAATCTCATGGCAAGCAAAAATCAGCCTCCCGTCGCTGTCGCCATATTTTCTTTGCTGGTGCCATGGTCTCCGGCGCAAGTATTGCTGCACCCCCTACCCCAAACCAACTACCAATTGGTGGCACTGTTGCTACAGGTACCGCAACTATTAATACCACTGGTAGCACCATGAACATCAACCAGTCAAGCAATAGAGCGGCGATTAACTGGAATGGTTTTGATATTGGCTCAAACGCAACGGTAAATTTCGTTCAGCCTAGCACTAGTGCGGTTGCATTAAATCGTATTAGTAGCTCAAATCCAAGTCAGATATACGGCAACCTCAATGCCAATGGACAAGTGTATTTAATGAATTCAGCGCGCATCTACTTTGCCCCTGGAGCTAATGTGAACGTTGGCGGGATTGTAGCGACAACCCATCAAATGGGTGATGCTGATTTTATGAACGGCAGCAATACCTTTAGCCGTAATGGTGCCACTGGTTCAGTAGTTAATGATGGCACGATTAAATCTGGCATTGGTGGCTATATCGCCCTACTGGCTCCAGATGTTCAAAACAAGGGTGTTCTAGTGGCGCAGCAAGGCACTATTGCACTTGCAGGTGGCGAAGCTATTACACTCAATTTTGGGGATCTTGCAAAGCTCAATAGCCTCACGATTGCCCCTAGCCTTATAAAAACCTTAGTAGAAAATAAGCTTGCCGTCCAAGCGCCTGATGGCCTGATCATTCTTTCTGCGCGAGCAGTAAATCAACTTACAGGAAGTGTTATTAATTCAGGGAGCATTCAGGCCGACGGAATCACCCAAAGTGGTGGTCGAATTATTCTGGAGGCTAGCAGCTCTATTACCCATAGCGGCAGTATGAGTGCAAATGCAGCGCCAAGTAGCATTAGTAGCGGTGGCACCATCTCGGTCATAGCTGATTTAGACAATCCTTCTAGCACCACAAGCATTAATGGAAACATTAGCGCCCAAGGCGGAAGTCTGGGTGGTAATGGAGGCAATATTGAAACTTCGGCAAGCAAGGTTCAGATCGGCGCTAACGCTTCCATTAATACAAGTGCGACTCAAGGCAATACTGGAACTTGGACGATAGATCCATCTGACTATACGATAGCGGCAAGTGGTGGAAATATGACGGGCGCCTCACTCTCGAGCGCTCTCTCCACGAACAGTGTCAATATTTTAAGCTCTAGCGGCTCCTCTGGAACCGGAGGTAATATTAATGTCAATGACGCAATTACTTGGTCAAGTAATTCTGCGCTGACTTTAAATGCGCAAAATAATATCAATATTAATAGCTCAATTACTACGAATGGTTCAAATGCGGTACTAGCTTTTCAATATGGGCAAGGTGCTGTTAGTACTGGAAATGCATCCAATTACTACGTTAATGCGCCGATCAACCTTCAGTCTGGAAATAACTTTAGCACTAAGGCGGGTAGTAATGGTGCGACTATTAATTACACAGTAATAAATAGCCTGGGCGCTGCTGGAAGCATTGGTGGGAATGATTTGCAGGGCATCAACGGTAGTTTAGGTGGAAATTTTGCACTGGGGTCAAATCTTTTTGCATCCGCTACTTTGGGCTGGAATAGCGGAGCCGGCTTTACCCCTATCGGCTCTATCACCGCTCCATTTACTGGAAAATTTGATGGTCTTGGTCACAATATTTCTGGCCTCACGATTAATCAACTAGGCAACCCAAATATAGGTTTATTTGGCGTTACCCATGGCGCAACAGAAATCCAAAATATTGGACTGCTAGCTGGCAGCACTATAGGTGCAGCAGGAACAGGTGGATTGGTTGGTAACAATGATGCTGGGCTCATTAACAACAGCTACAACACCGGCTCGGTAACTGGAGCGGCTGGAACAGGTGGTCTAGTTGGTAGCAATATTTCAGGCAATTTAACAAATGACTATGCTACTGGCAGCATTAAAGGAGCGGCTGGAACGGGTGGTCTATTAGGCTCAAGTACTACTGGTAGCGTGAGTAATAGTTATGCAACAGGTCTTGTGGATGGAACTCTCAATAAAAATATTGATGGAATTGGGGCCGCTGGAATTGGTGGGCTAGTTGGGTCGATTACCTCTGGAAATATTAGCAATAGTTACGCTACAGGCAATATATTCGGTGCAGCTGGATCTGGCGGGTTAGTGGGATCAATGACCTCTGGAAAAATTGATAGTAGCTATGCTACAGGCAATATTTATGGCGCTGCTGGTACTGGTGGGGTTGCAGGATCTACTGATGGACTTGTTACAAATGTTTATGCCACAGGAAATGTAGTTGGAGCAGCTGGTACAAGCGCCCTAGTTGGCGGTGGAGCTAGCGGAGCTCCTGGCAGCCTCTCAGTAACCAATAGCGTTGGCACGGGGGCGGCCAATGGAGTTGCTACAGTAAACACCTTTACAAATTCAACAGCAATTACAGTAACAACAACGAATATTTCTACGATATATAACGGACTAACTTATTCGAGCGGCTATAGCGTTAGCTACTCTGCTGCTTTAGATCCAGCAAAAGTGTTGGGTACTTTAAGCTATTCTGGATCTAGTCTATCTGCAATTAATGTGGGCAACTATTCAATAGTGAGCTCTGGGCTAATTTCAAGCCCAGCTTATACATATACTTTTGTTAATGGTGGCCTGGCCATTACTAAAGCGAATCTAAGCTTAGCCGGTACCCAGGTCTATAACGGTACGACTACTTTTGCTGGCAGCAACCTGACTGCGAGCGGTGTAGCTGGTCAGACTTTTGCTGTAAGTGGTAGCGGTGCTACTGATCTGACTAGCGCGAATGTACAAAGCAATCAAGCCTTAGCCAATGTGGCTAATCTGAGCTTAGGCACCAGCAACAATGGTGGCTTAGCGAGTAACTATAACGTTCTTAGTACGGTAGGCTCGGCAGTGAATATCACTCCTGCCGCCTTACTGGTGAGCGGTGCAACTACCAGTAATGTTTACACAGGGGCTACGCAAACCAATACCTATAGCGCCAACCTTTTAAGCACTGCCGATAAGATTACTGGCATTACTGGTTTAGCTACTGGCACTAATGTCAGCACTCAAGCGGACTCCTTAAGCGCTGCTACTGGTACTGGCTTATCAAACTACAACATTACCTATGCCAATGGTGGCCTGGCCATTACCCCGCTTGCTTTAACAGTCGCTGGTACTACGACCAACAATACAATTTATAACGGCACTACCACGGCGAGCTTGTCGAGCGGAACATTATCCAACCTACCCACAAATGGCACTATCGTCACTCTGAATCAGTCCGGTACTTATGCGAGCGCTAATGCTGGCTTACAAAGCATTACTGCAACTGATACCTTGGCTGGGAACGTACTGGGTAATTACACTCTGACTCAGCCAACAGGTTTATCCGGCCTTATTCGTCTAGCGCCATTAACGATTACAGCCAATAACAGCACAAAACTCTATGGCACAACTGCCAACTTAGGTACAACGGCCTTTACTACTAGCGGTTTAGTTAATAATGAAGTTATTAGTAATGTAGCTCTGGCAAGTACCGGCTCAGTAAGTACGGCGACGGTAACTGGTGCACCTTACGCCATTACTGCTAGAAATCCAATCGGTACCGGCACTTTCTTAACATCGAACTATGGGATTGCTTATGTTAACGGGAAACTATCCGTTACCTCGGCACAACTAAGTCCAAATACACTAATTCCAGTTAATCCAGCACAACTTACTAATAACCAAAATATTCAATCGCTCATTGCTGGCGATAAGATCATCCCGCCTGCACAAAATACAAATACTAGTCAAGTCGCTAATACCAGTCAAGCAATGAACGTTACAAAGGATCCATTTGTAATTGAGGCTATGAATAAGTTAATTGAGACCTCAAATTCAGTTCGGAAAGTTTTTTATGACACGGCGCAACTCGATGAAAAATTATTCGATAAATATGATGTTAGCGCATCCAAAATTGATGTAGGAAATTCAATATTAGTTCCAATACAAAATCCAAGTGTATCGACCCTCTCGATGCACGAGAGTCCCGCTACGCAGAAAATTATTAAAGAAGCATTTTCTTCAAACACAGGGCACATGACTAGGGTTGCTGATTTATCGCTAGCAATAGCTAGGAACTTAAATTTATCTAGAGAGGTGATAAATGAGATTTTTATTGCAGCGAAATTACATGATATTGGTCTGCCAAATGCATTATCAAACCTGAGTGCTTCAGACTTTGCTTATCAGCTCATAAATGAATCTCAGCTAGGCTATCAAAAACTTAAAGAAGCAAATTTCTCACAAACTATCGCTGAAATGGTGCAGCAACATCATGAACGAATCGATGGCAGTGGATTTATGAAGCTATCTGGCGATGCCATTAGCATTGGAGGTCGCATTCTTGCTGTAGCTGATACCTTGGAATCACTCTCTGGACATGGCGCTCACTTAGAGGCTCGAGAGCCAATTAACATGAACCTCGCGCTTCAGTCAATTCACAATGGTAGCGGCTGGCAGTTTGATCCAAAAATTGTTCAGTCCTGCATGAATATATTTAGTGCAGGCTACCACTTTCCAACCACACAACAAACAGTACACCAAGAGATTAAAACAGCCTAAGAATCATCCAATATGCCCAGCTTCTATTCCTGGCAATATCACCTCTTGAAAGTAAATATCTGATGATCACCTCACAACACATTCGCACTGCGGTGGCTATCGGAAAATTCTTTCAAAAGACACGCAGAGAAAAGCGTATTGGGCTGCAGTCAGTCTCAATTCAATCTGGAATTCCCATGGATTTATTGGTCAAAATTGAAAGTGGGAATCTCCTGTCAATTAAACGAGATGTTCAATATATTACTTACATCACAGACATGATTGCCAAAAATCTACATGTCAGTATTGAGGAGTACTACCTAACAATGCTGATCTTAGATAAAAACAATCCAGCTCAATCTCTCTAAGGGCATTATTCATAAAAATAAAGGCGCTATCTTTAACCAAGAGGTGCTATGAACCCTATCCTAAAATCTAAGAGCTAGATTCTAAAAAAGGGAAACATATTCAATAACCACCTGTTATGTCCAATGATTATTGAACTACGTAAGGTTCGAATACAAATTAAAATAGTGGTCTTTTCCTTGATTACGCCTGACCAAATACCGGCATGCGCTTTTCTAGAAAAGCAGTAATGCCCTCGCGATAGTCGCTGCCCATATAGACATTTTTGCGTAAAGACTGTAAGTGCTCAAATATAGCTGGACTCATAACGGCTGCATCTGACAGCATTTGCGCTTGAGCCTTTAATACAGAGTTCGCTTGTGGTGAACGTGATGCAATGGTTTTAGCCATCTGATAAGTCTTAGCTTCTAGCTCTCCTGAAACATAGAGGTGATTCAAAATACCGATCTGCAAGGCGCGATCAGCGCCAATAGGATCGGCAGTAAGGAACATTTCTTTGACGACGTTTAGAGGCATGCGGGACATAAAGTGCAAGATGCCACTAGCGGTATAAGGCAGACCCAGTTTTGCTGGGGTAATCGCAAAAGTAGAATCATGATCCCCAATCGCGATATCACAACTCATAATAAGATCAGTGGAGGCGCCCCATACAGAGCCATCTACCATCGCAATCACAGGCGCCCTAAAGGCACGAATCGATTTAAGCAAGACCATTACTGGATCATCCGCTGGCAATGGGTCACGCTCTGAGCGCGGCAATTCCATGACATCATGCCCTGCCGACCAGACCTTGTTCTTTTGATCAGACCTAAGCACCAGAACGCGTACATCCTCTTTACCGAATACCTCGAGCGCATGGTGTATCTCTTTGATGAGGCATTCACTCAAGGCATTACGCTTTTCGTAATGATCAAACCGAATAGTTGCAATTAGATCAGCTTGCTCGGTCTTGATATATTGGTAATCCATGGGGAACCTCTTTTCTGCGGCTTATTTAGGCCGCAATCATGATGTCACCCAACTCCATCTTTTCCCACCAAATAAAGGGTAAAAGATAGAGGGGTTCACCCTGGGACTGCAGTATTTCCAAGGCACCATCGTTAGTTTTATTAGCCTCATACTTTCCCGGTACCAAGGATTTATTACCATTATCAGTACCATCATTGCGACGCATTCTAGCGATGATATTTCTAGTGACATAAACTTGCATACATCCTCCTAGGTTTAAATTGCTGACTGAATATGATTGCGAACGACCGGATATATTTGACTCTCCCAACGCTTGCCATTAAAGACGCCGTAGTGACCTACGCCCGCTTGTAAGTGGTGGGATTTTCTATAGCCAGCCAAGCCACTACATAAGTCTTGTGCAGCTAAGGTTTGACCAATCCCACAAATATCATCTCGCTCACCTTCAACTGTGAGTAAAAAGGTTTTCTTAATGAGTTTGGGATTGACTAAACGCCCGTGATAAGTCAACTTGCCATTTGGTAAATCGCAATCCTGAAAAACCTTTCGAATAGTCTCTAAGTAGAACGGGCCCGATAAATCCATAATTGCAAAGTACTCTTCATAGAATTCATGAATGGCATCAGCTTTTTCAGTTTCACCGCTCACGCGATATTCATAGAGCTTTCTGAATGATTCGGCATGGCGATCGGGATTCATACTCATAAACGCCATAAGCTGCAAGAAACCAGGGTAGACCTTGCGACCAGTCCCATTAAATTGATTAGGGATCACGCCAATCAATTTCTCTTCAAACCAAGAAATAGGCTTACTAGTAGCTAGCTCATTTACTTTAGTGGGACTCATGCGGACATCCAGAGGTCCTGCCATGAGCGTCATACTCGCTGGAACATAAGGGCTGTTGTCCTCCGACATGATGGCAGTCGCTGCCATGCATGCCACCGTCGGTTGACATACCCCCATGAGATGCGTTCCAGGTCCAATCACCTGCAAGAAATTGATGATGTGCTCTACATAAGAATCAAAATCAAAGTCGCCACAACTCAGGGGAATGTCACGAATATTGAGCCAATCAGTCACATAGACCTCATGATCCTTTAAGAGCGTCTTGATCGTACCGGTCAACAGGGTCGCAAAATGACCTGACATAGGAGCAACCAATAAAATTTTAGGCTGCCCTTCTGCGCCTTCTTTTTTAAATCGTACTAAATTACAAAAATGTGTAGAGTGGACCAACTCTTCCTGCACGTTTCGCTCAGCCCCTAAAGAATCTTCGATGGAGTCGATCTTAAAATCAGGTCTCGTGTGTGTAAATCCTAAAAGGGATATTTGTTCATAATGTGCCGCCAAGCGTTGCATGGGGTTGAGCGAAAAATTACCAAGCCAGTTTTTAGAGACGCGTTCGGAAGCGCTCGCAAAGAGGCGCACTGGATCATGTAAATTGGCGAAGGATTGGTATGCCCGATACATCATTAAATTGCCCTGCTTTCTATATGGCGTAAGGCGCGCTCTGAATCCTTCAGTGCAGGATCAAATACCCGACTAAGAGAAACGTCATTCGCCACAATGGCAGCAGTCTGTGCTGCTCTTGCTGCCACAATAGAAAGATGTACAAAACCAGACACATTAAAGGTCTTTAGCAAATCCTGCGTACCCTGTTCATCCGCCTCGATCTCACCAGACTCAATCTTTTCATAGAGCGTTCGATAGTAATGACGCATGCTATCGACTTCATCTGCCAAGCCCATAATCCTTTGAAAAAGGACAGCAAAATCTGAAGCTAGCGGCTTATCAAACTTGATTTTGTTCATTTCCATGGTGTTACTCCAGGAACGGGTGCCGGACCCACCTCTACCGGAACGCTACCAAAATCAGCGGGACCTACAATCTCCATGTACTCCATATCAGGCGAATAATCAAACAAGTAGTGCACGATACCCGGCATCTGGTGGACTACATCACCAGCCTCAACCAAGGTCGCCTTATCCTCATACATAAATCGCGCCCAACCCTTAATCATCACCACAATCTGAAACTCAGCGACGTGATAGTGCCAACCAGTACCATCCATCGGAGGCTTATTAGCCTTGACCAAATGGGCAATGACCTTTCCTTTGGTGGCCTTTGCTATACCGAGATCACGATAAAGAAAAAAGTCTCTCAAACCACCAGGCAAAAACTGCGTATCATCTGGTTTTACATGTGAGAATTCAGTATTACTTTTAAATTTTGCTGGCGTCTTCATACTTAAAACTCCACTTCAAGTTCTTCAATGTCATCGGGTTCTTCAAGGGCGCCCATCACCCACTCCTTCATTTCTGGCATCGCCATGATGTGCTCGCAATATTTCTGAGAGGCGGCATCAAGCTCGATGTTGTAAGTCAGGAATCTTGTTACGACTGGTGCAAACATTGCATCAGCCAAGGTGGGCGATTTGCCGAATAAGAAGGGACCTTCATAGGTTTTTAGGCAGTCTTGCCAAATTACCAAAATACGATTGATATCAATTTGGGCTTTTGACCAGACTTTGAATGAATCAAACTGGGCCTTGATATTCATCGGTAAAGAGGCCCTCAAGGCTGAAAATCCTGAATGCATCTCCCCACAGATTGAACGGCAATAGGCTCTCGCTACCGGATCAGTAGGCAATAAGTGAGCCTTAGGCTTATGTTCATTGAGGTACTCGCCAATCGCCAAGGTATCCCAGACCTTGCAACCATCATGATCTAGGCGTGGCACAAGGATGGATGGGGATAGTAAGAGTAACTCAGCGCGGTTATCGACATCATCCGGTGCGACTTGCACTTCCTGAAAAGGCAGCCCTGAGAATTTGAGCATCAGCCAGCCGCGCAGCGACCATGAGGAGTAGTTCTTGCTGCTAATCGTCAGGGTAGTTTGCTTTGGCATTTCAACTTTCTTTTTGGCTATAACTCAACTTATTCCTTCTAAAAGTTGGAAAGATTGCCTTATGCCCTATTTCAGACGGGTTTTACCCAATTTTGGGCGAAAGCTCCTTTTTCGCACTAAAAATGGGCGTGCAATATGTCTTTATTTGGTGCGAAAGCATAGACTTTGTTCATGTCTATACACGCCGCCCTCCACCACGTCACCGAATATCAATACGACCGCCCCGTTAAGTTGGGTCCTCAGGTTGTCCGCCTGCGACCCGCCCCTCACTGTCGCAGTCATATTCTTTCTTACTCACTGAAGATTGAGCCAGAGGGTCACTTCATTAACTGGCAACAAGATCCCTACGCCAACTATCAGGCGCGCTTGGTCTTTCATGAGCCGACTACGCATTTCAAGGTCACAGTGGATTTGGTTACCGAGATGGCGGTATACAACCCCTTTGATTTCTTCTTAGAGCCTGATGCGGAAAACTATCCCTTCACTTACAGCTCTGAGCTCAAAAAAGAATTGCGCCCTTACCTAGGTAGAATGCGCAACTCAACGCTTAACCGCTATTTCCGCACAATTGATCGTAGCGAAATGCGTACCATTGATTTTTTAGTAAAACTTAATCAACAAGTTCAAGGCGATATCAACTACACGATTCGTATGGAGCCTGGGGTTCAGACTCCGGATGAGACCTTAGATTTACGCAGTGGTTCTTGTCGTGATTCCGCTTGGCTGATGGTGAACTTATTGCGCCTGTGTGGCTTAGCGTCTCGTTTTGTTTCAGGTTATTTGATTCAATTAAAACCAGACGTGAAGGCACTTGATGGCCCTAGCGGTACTGAAGTTGACTTCACAGACCTGCATGCTTGGTGTGAAGTGTATTTACCCGGTGCCGGCTGGATTGGCTTAGACCCTACTTCTGGACTATTTGCTGGTGAAGGCCATATCCCAGTGGCTTGCACGCCCGAGCCCTCTGGTGCGGCACCCATCGAAGGTGGTATTGATGAGTGTGAAGTGAAGTTTGAACACACCATGGAAGTCACGCGTATTTATGAGTCTCCGCGTGTTACCAAGCCGTACACCGAAGAGCAATGGCAAGATATTCTGAAGCTGGGCCATAAGGTTGATAAAGAACTCCTAGATGGTGATGTCAGACTGACGATGGGTGGAGAGCCAACCTTTGTTTCCATCAATGGTCGCGATGAACGTGAATGGAATGTGGATGCTCTTGGACCTACTAAGCGCGCTTATGCAACCGACTTGGTTGCCAAACTTCGCAAAGAGTATGGTGATGGTGGCTTCCTCCATTTTGGTCAAGGTAAATGGTATCCGGGTGAACAATTGCCCCGTTGGGCACTATCGATCTACTGGAGAGCTGATGGCACGCCCATTTGGTCCAATCCCGCCTTGTTTGCCAATGAGAGCGATCCCATTACGTATACCAGCAAGGATGCTGAAACCTTTGTTCGCACCCTTTCCAGAAACTTAGGTTTAGCGGATAAATTTATTGAGCCGGCATATGAAGATGTGTTTTATTACCTCTGGAGAGAATCCAAACTCCCCGTCAACGTAGATCCTTTTAAATCCAATCTTGCAGATGAGATGGAGCGTACTCGTCTCAAGCGGGTCTTCACGCAAAAACTAGATTCCGTGATTGGCTACGTACTACCTATTGAAGCTAGTCATGGCAAAAACTACCTAGATACCCAATGGAAGACGGGGGCTTGGCTCTATCGCGATGATCGCCTCTACCTCTTGCCCGGCGACTCGCCCATGGGTTATCGCTTGCCACTAGATTCGCTCCCATGGGCCAATAAGGCAGACTACCCTTATTTGATTGAGGAAGATCCGTTTGCGCCTAGAGCACCACTCCCTACTAGCGCACCGCTTCGCAGACAGTTTCAAGAGGTTGGCAATGTAAATCCTAGCTCTACGGCTAAATCGACTTCCACAAAGAACTCCATCTGGAGTCAGTCAGAAGCAGTGCGGCACCCCCAAAGACAAGAGTCTGCAGCTTGGATTACCCGAACTGCACTGTGCGTTGAAACACGTGACCCAATGCGCTCTAACGGACCCAAAGCGGAAACTGAGCATGGTGGAAAAAATGGTGCGCTCTATGTCTTCATGCCCCCATTGGAACGTCTTGAGGATTACCTCAATCTCGTGCAGGCCTTAGAAACGACAGCTGAAGAATTGAAATTCCAGATCGTGCTAGAGGGTTACCCTCCTCCACGTGATCCAAGACTCAAAGTCCTGCAAGTAACCCCTGATCCAGGCGTAATTGAGGTAAATATTCATCCGGCGCATAACTGGAATGAATTGGTCGAGCACACTGAGTTTTTATACCAAGCCGCTTTTGAGTCACGCCTATCTGCTGAGAAGTTCATGGCAGATGGACGTCATACCGGCACTGGTGGCGGAAATCACTTCGTAATGGGTGGTGCCACACCAATCGACAGCCCTTTTTTACGTCGCCCAGAGTTATTAGCCAGCTTGATTTTGTATTGGCACAATCACCCAAGCCTAAGTTACTTATTTAGCGGTATGTTTATTGGCCCTACTAGCCAAGCGCCACGAGTAGATGAAGCTAGAAACGATCAACTCTACGAACTAGAGATTGCCCTCAAAGAGATTCATGAGAACCGCAAAAAGTATGGTCAAAGCATGCCCCCTTGGATGGTTGATCGCACTTTACGTAATATCTTGATTGATGTCACGGGGAATACGCACCGCAGTGAGTTCTGCATTGACAAGATGTATTCACCTGATAGCCAAACGGGTCGACTAGGCTTGCTAGAGTTGCGTGCCTTTGAAATGCCGCCGCACGCGCAAATGAGTATCGTGCAACAGCTCCTGATTCGCGCACTGATTGCTCGCTTCTGGGATGAGCCTTACTTAGCGCCGGCAACCCGCTGGGGCACAGAGCTTCACGACCGCTGCTTACTGCCAACCTTTATTAAGATGGACTTTGCTGACGTAATTGAAGAGATGCAAATCCATGGCTATGAGTTCAAAGCTGAATGGTTTGATCCGCATCTCGAGTTCCGTTTCCCATTGATTGGTCAAGTACAAACCATGGGTACTGAAATCACCTTGCGCAATGCCTTAGAGCCATGGCACGTTATGGGCGAAGAAAATGCTATCGGTGGGACTGCGCGTTATGTGGATTCATCATTAGAACGCATTGAAGTTCGGGTAACAGGCTTGAATCAAAGTCGCTATACGGTGACCTGCAATGGCGAGCCCTTACCGCTTCAACCTACAGGCGTTGCTGGCGAATATATTGCAGGAGTGCGTTACAAAGCCTGGAATCCACCTTCCAGCCTGCACCCTAGTATTGGCGTACACGTACCCTTGATTTTTGACATCGTCGACACTTGGATGAAGCGCTCGATTGGTGGCTGTCAATATCACGTTGCCCACCCGGGCGGAAGAAACTACGACAACTTCCCAATTAATGCGTTTGAAGCCGAAAGCAGGCGCTTATCTCGATTCTTCCGCATGGGCCATACCCCTGGGAAGATTCAGGATATTCAACCGAATATTGGCTTACAAGTGAGTCGTGAGTTCCCATTTACGCTCGATTTGCGTCAATGAGACAATAAGACGTGAACCAATCGCAAACACAATCCTTTAAAACTACCCCACCTGCATCTCTTTTAGATGAGATTTCCCGCTTGTCGCCCAAAGCCCAAGCGGGACACTTTGACGAATTACGCGGTAATGGAGAGGGTTTATTGGCGCATTGGCAGACTTTTTTTGCGCAACTTGAGCCTACTGGTCTTGCTGACTTAGACCAGCGCACCCAAGAACTTGACCGGCAGGTCCGTGACAACGGCATTACCTATAACGTCTATGCCGATGAATACGGCCCTCAAAGACCTTGGTCGGTTGATTTATTCCCGCTCATCATTAGCACTGAAGCTTGGCAAGAAATTGAAGCTGGCATCCTGCAACGCTCTCGTTTGCTTGAAGCCATCATTACCGATGCCTATGGTCCGCAGAATTTATTGAAAAAAGGCCTTATTCCGCCAGCACTCGTCCAAGGGCACCCTGGGTACTTAGGCGCAATGCATGGCGTGAAGCCTGCCGGAAACAAACACTTACATATTATTGCCTTTGATCTGGCAAGAGCACCAGATGGAAAATGGTCGGTGATCTCTCAGCGCACCCAAGCACCATCGGGTCTTGGTTACCTCCTTGAAAATCGCAACCTCATTGCCCGGCAGTTTCCGAAGGCGTATGAATTAATGCACATCACCCCCTTAGCAAATGCGTACCGCGATCTGATTGAGACCCTTAAATCACAAAGTGCTGGCGGTACTAATACCCATATCGCCCTGCTCACGCCTGGGCCATATAACGAAACCTACTTTGAGCATGCTTACTTAGCTCGCTATCTAGGTCTTACCTTGGTAGAAGGTGGAGACCTTACCGTAAGAGATCAACATCTATTTCTGAAAACAGTACATGGCTTAGAGCCAGTGCATGTTTTATTAAAACGTTTAGATGATGAGTTCTTGGATCCTTTGGAGCTGCGTGCAGATTCAACCCTGGGCGTACCTGGCCTATTACAGGCTATTCGTGCGGGTAATGTGATTTTAGCCAATGCACCAGGATCAGCCTTTTTAGAATCTCCCGCCTTGCTCGGATTTTTACCTGGCATTAGTGAATACCTCCTGAATGAAAAAATTCAACTTCCTGCCATGGATACTTGGTGGTGTGGCGAGCAAGCTGCGTTAAAAGCGGCTATACCCAATTTGGGATATAGCGCTATTAAACCAACCTATCCATCCTCAGTTGGTCATGAAAATTATGAGTCCACACTGGGTGGCAACTTAACTCAGGCGCAACTGGATGAGTGGGTAGGAAAAATTACCCGACAACCGGATGAGCATACTGTTCAGACTTATATTCCTTTAGCTCAAATGCCTACTTGGCTAAACGCTTTTAATATTAATGATGCATCATTGATTGAGCCGCATTCATATATGTTGCGCGTCTTTGCCCTCAGTAATGGTATGGATAGTTGGCAAGTTTTACCCGGTGGCCTGGCCCGCATTTCAAACAATGACTTAGGCATAGCCTCCATGCAAAGAGGTGGTAGCAGTGCTGACGTTTGGGTCCAAAGATCCCCTCAGAACCAATCCACCGATTCATCACGAAAGCAAATTCAGAGTGCGCACTATGCCGTGCGCAAACGCTTAGTCACTAGCCGCGCTGCTGAAAATCTATATTGGTTTGGGCGCTACACCGAGCGTAGTGAAAATATTCTGCGTCTTGCAAAGCTGTACCTGGAAAATATTAATAGCGAGTACACCCCATCAAAAGCTATGTGGACTTGGCTAGAGAAACTCTGCGAGCAGTATGGCTTGGTTCCTGAAGGCGTTCCCACAAATCTAAATCATGAGGAAGCTCGGCACCGCATTTATGAAAGAACTTTGATCGATAGCTTACATAGCCTTGATCACGCCACTAGCGTAGGTTTTAATCTTAGTGCAATGAAGCGTACGGCCTCTAATGTTAGAGAACGTCTCTCGACTGAACAGTGGAGCACCATTAATGAGTGCATTGAGAACTTTCAGGCGGATTGCCATAAGGCAACTGCTTATCAAGACTTTTCCTCATCGCTCGCTATTGATGCACTCAATCGCGCTAGCCGTGCTCTCGCTGCGATTACGGGAGCTCAAACAGACCGCATGACCCGTGATGATGGTTGGCAACTCCTAGCGATTGGTCGCCATATTGAGCGCCTCTCCTTTCTGACAACAGCATTAGATTTGGCTATCACCTCTGGCCTGCTCTTTAACCCCAAAGTGGATGACTCGGGTTTTATCGCCCTGCTAGCATTATTTGATAGCACCATTACCTTTCATGCCCAGCACCAACAAAGCCGAGAAATTGGTGCCCTAGTAGACCTATTAGTCTTGGATGATGAAAACCCGCGCTCCCTCGCTTGGGTCTGCAAAGCCCTCAGGTCAAGACTCTCAAAACTAGCCGGCACAGAACGTGATACCCCCGATAAACTCACACGCAGCGTGACCAATCTCCAGGAATACTCTTTAGAGCACCTGATTGCCGTAAATCAAGATGGGAATCTCCAGAATTTAAGAAATTGCCTCGCCAACTGTTCGCAATCAGCTTGGAATGTTTCTGACGAAATCAGCGCACGCTATTTCAACCTCATTCACAGCAATGAATATCGCGTTCAAACCTAAGACTCTGTAACCATGCTGCTTGAGATCATTCACGATACCCACTACTCTTACGATCCTAATGTCGAGATTGCGCAGCACTTGACGCATCTCAAGCCAGCAACATCACAAACACAAACCATTTTAAAAACCCAGGTGGTTGTTGATCCCAAACCGGCCTGGCAAGAGGAGCATATTGATAGTTATGGCAATATTTGCACCTTCTTCTCGCTACAAAATAGGCATAGTGAACTTTTAATTTCCGCAAAGTCTTTTGTACAAACGCAAGACCAGCAAATGGGGATAAATCCTTCCGCAACCCCGCGCTGGGAAGATGTCAGGGAGTATTTTCGTTATCACTCCAAAACCCATTGGGACCCTGCCTCAGAATTCTTATTTACTTCACCTTTTGTAGTCTTACGGCAAGAGTTTATTGACTTTGCGAAAATGAGCTTTACGAATAGCAAGCCAATTCTAGAAGCCGCGATTGCGCTAACTGAGCGTATCTATACAGAATTTCATTACGTTAGCAAGAGTACGGATATCGATACGCCCGCCCATGAGGCGCTGGCTAAGCGTGAAGGTGTGTGCCAAGATTTTGCACACATTCTGATAGCATCACTACGCAGTATTGGCCTGCCAGCAAAGTACATCAGCGGCTACATTCTAACTAATCCACCCCCAGGTAAACCACGCCTAATTGGTAGTGATGCTTCGCATGCCTGGGTGTCAATCTATATCCCCCAAAGTAATTCTGATGGCACTCTATCGCAAGGTGTCTGGTGTGATCTAGATCCAACCAATAATCGCTGGGGCTATGGATCGCCCGGTGAGGATTATGTTCATTTGGCACAAGGCAGGGATTACTCCGATGTCTCGCCCGTTCGCGGAGTGATTCATGGCGGTGCGGATCATGTGATGAAGGTGGCAGTAACCGTACAGCCCACTCAGTAGTGCGGTCAACCTACAGCCGCAGATCTAGCGCTATAGCTATAAACGCTGCGCCACCATTCTTCTTATAATTCTGGGGTGCTACTACTCAAACTCATCATCGTCCCCAGCTTCATTGGGCTTATTACCCTGGCAGGACGGCGTTGGGGACCAGCTATGGCTGGATTGTTGGGTGGCTTGCCCGTGGTGGGCGGTCCTATTATTTTCTTTATCACCCTTGAACAGGGCATTCCCTTTGCAATAAATACTACGGTATCAGCCCTAGTCTCTTGTGTAGCCCTGATGTTCTTTAGTGTTACTTACTGCTGGGCAAGTATTCGGTTTGATTGGTGGTTTACCTATCTGCTTGCTGTAGTTGTCTGGGTATCATCAGCATTGCTGCTTGCGCAAATTCATGTCTCCTTAATTCTAGCCACTACGCTAGCTATCGCTGCCTTAGCAATCGCACCCTTTGCACTTCCAAAACCCAGACCAGTAAGTTCTGCAAAATCAAAATTCAATGATCTCCCCATCAGAATGGTGGCGGGCGCACTCCTCACAATTGGCATAACCTATCTAGCCCCTTTTTTAGGAAGCGATTGGAGTGGGCTGCTAGCCTTGTTCCCAGTGATTGGTTCTGTATTGGCTGTTTTTACACACTCGCAAGATGGGTCGGCTCAAGTAAGCAATATGTATCGCGGCATGGTTAAGGGCTTATATTCCCTAGTCGGGTATTTCTTTATCTTTGCAAGCCTCTTAGACTCCACTAGCCTATGGCTTACCTGCATCCTCTCAGCCCTAGTGGCAATTGCTATCCAAATGAGCGTGCAATGGCAGTTAAGATGGTTAGCTAGAAATAAACCCCATTAAAATAGAACTATCAATGTTTGATCTCTCTCTTTTTGACCTAAGTCTACTTGCCGTATGCGCCCTACTTGCAGGTCTAATTGATGCCATCATGGGTGGCGGTGGGATGATTCAGGTTCCGGCACTTTTTTCCGTATTGCCCGGCATGGCCCCAGCGAGCCTCCTCGGCGTCAATAAGATTGCCTCTATCATCGGTACCGCTGGCTCAGCCATGCAATATGCCCGCGCCAATAAAAGCCCGTGGAAACTCGTCATTATTTCTTCTGCGGCAGCTTTTTTGGCTTCCGTTGGCGGCGCTTATCTTGTTACCCAAATCCCGAATCAATGGTTACGCAGTGCTCTACCATTTTTCTTAGTCGCTTTACTCATTTTTAATATCAAATCCAATGCAGGATTAGTGCATGCACCGCGCCACAAACACCATAAGCAAAATGCGATTGCTTCGGCGGGGGCTGGTCTAATTGGTTTTTACGATGGGTTTCTTGGGCCGGGGGCTGGCGCCTTCTATAAGCTCTTCTACACTCGAGTATTGGGTTTTGACTTTTTGCGCTCTGCAGCACCTTCGAAGTTTTTAAATATTGCGTCCAACTTAGGCGCTTTATGTGTCTTCTTTTATATGGGCTTTATTGACTGGCGACTCGGTATCTTCATGGCGGCAGCCAATTTTGCTGGCGGCCAGATTGGCAGCAAAATTGCCATTAAGTATGGCAATCACTTTATTCGTAAAGCCTTCTTTATCTCTGTAACAGCTTTGACTATTAAAACTTTCTACGATGCTTTTTTGAAATAAATGCTACTAGCTTTCTTCTCCGGCATATTCTTAGCCGCTTACCTCTTCATGCGCTACATTATTTCTAGTGCAGGGGTGAGATATCTCGTGGATACCTACGGCATGGATAAGCAAAAGCTAAGGAAACTAAAATACAAAGAAATTGCAGCCCTCAGAAAAAGCATCAATCAACTCAGAAAGAAGAATGATGCTTTTTCGCTCGAAGAACTGATCAGAAAGTATCGGCCTTAACATTCATGCTGATGCGCCTTATGGAGACTTTGAAAAAAAGCTCTCTTTAAACCAGAAGGCAACAGTTACCAGACCGATCATGATAGGCACCTCAACAAGCGGTCCAATGACTGCCGCAAATGCTGCTCCTGAGTTAATACCAAACACTGCAATCGCTACGGCAATGGCCAATTCAAAGTTATTGCTAGCCGCCGTAAAAGACAGAGTACAACAGCGTTTGTAATCTATCCCCATTCTTCCTGTAATGAAGAATGTTAGCAAGAACATGATGAGAAAAAAGATGAGGAGCGGAATGGCAATCGTCACTACATCCATGGGCAAGGTCAGAATGAGCTTTCCCTTGAGACTAAACATCACAACGATAGTGAACAATAAAGAAATTAAAGTGATCTTACCGATACGCGGAACAAAATGCTCGTGATACCAGTCTTTAGATACAAACTTCAACATCACTACGCGAGTCAAAATACCGGCAACACATGGGATGCCAAGATAAATCAATACGCTTTGGGCGATCTGACCAATACCTACGCTCACATGAGAGCCAGCTAAGCCAAAGAATGGGGGCAGAACAGTTAAGAATAGATAGGCGTACAGGCTAAAAAATAATACCTGGAAGACAGCATTAAATGCCACCAGGCCAGCCGCATACTCCGTTGATCCTTTGGCCAGGTCATTCCAGACAATCACCATCGCGATACACGGCGCGATACCAATGAGAATCAGACCAGCCATGTACTCTGGTTGATCCGGGACAAAGGTAATAGCCAAGAAAAACATCAGCAATGGGGCTACGATCCAGTTCATGGCAAAGGCAATAATAAAAATCTTCTTATCCCGAAAGACATCGGGCAGATCTTCATAGCGCACCTTCGCAAACGGCGGGTACATCATTAGAATTAAACCAATTGCAATGGGGATATTGGTCGCGCCAATCTGAAAGGAGTTAATAAAACTCTCCGCCCCAGGGTAAAAGTAGCCTAAACCAATACCCAATGCCATTGCAGCAAAAATCCAGATCGTTAAGTAGCGATCCAAGAAGGAGAGTTTTTTAGTTAAGGAATTCATGAGGCAGTATTTTCTTGTACGTGAATTTGATGAAGACTGAGTGAGTCCAGCTTTTCTAAAGGCATATCAGCTAAGAGATCAATGCGTTTCTTCAGGCCAATCATGACTTGTCTAAATGCCCTGCGTTTTTCTTGATCCCCGCCCTCCACTTGCGATGGATCAGGGAAGCCCCAATGGGCAGTAATAGGTTTACCTGGCCAGAATGGGCAAACCTCACCAGCAGCGTTATCGCAGACCGTGATAATGAAGTCCATCTCTGGCGCGCCCGGTAAGCCAAACTCATCCCAGCTCTTACTTCTCAGCTTTTCCTGGGGATAACCTAACTCATTTGCAATCTCCGCAGCAAAGGGATTGACCGTGGTTCCAGGTGTCGAACCTGCGGAATAACCCACTAACTTACCACTAGCATGCATTGAGGCAAGCGCTTCGCCTAAAACTGATCTTGCAGAGTTATGGGTGCATAAAAAGAGAATGTTGTATTGCTTCATTGTGGCTTTACCTTTTTAAGAGACTTGGAAGGTGCGCAAGACTTACCGCCACAGCAGTTTTCCAATAAGAATTCACTAAGCTCTTGGACCAAGCTGGCGTTTGGTCGATAAATCAAATGACGACTCTGGCGCTCTACCAAAAGCAGGTGAGCATGAACCAACTCTTTCAAGTGAAAACTGAGCGTGGCATTGGCAATGCCAAGCTTCTCAATGATTTCTGTAGGGGTAAGGCCAATATCACCCTTTTGAACAATCAGGCGAAAGATGTTAAGGCGAGACTCCTGCCCTAAGGCAAGGAAAGCAGAAATTGCATCTGTATTTTTCATATTTCCAATTATATAGAAATATATATGACAGATTAATGACGGCGCAACAACACCCTAATCAGTGAATTTGGCAAGTGCATGCCAACCAAAACTCAATAAGGGATGCAGGTCAATGGCAAAAGTTGTGATTTCCTTGATTAACTCTTTTGAGCAAATCGTTGAGCGTGCTAACTGCTGTCTAATAATCCAGCCCTTTAACTTAATAGCTTTTTCAATTTCTTCGGGCACATTATCAAATCCCCTTGGGATGCGAGCCAAGGTATGGGAATAATCCAGCTCATATCCTTTGCGCTTCAATGCCTTTTCTAGTGATAACCACGCTTTTGGATTATCCAAAATACCCTGACGTAATTTTTTTAAAATATGACTTTCAGGTTGCATATAACCCGCTGCCACCCTACTACCCAAGGGATCCAAACGAAAGTACAACACACCAGGGGAATGCTTATCCCCCGTTCTTGTAAAGAGCCCGCTAGCATGCATGTTGTAGGGGTGCTTCGCCTTCGAGAACCGCGCATCTCGATTGATTCTGAAAAGTGATCTTTTGGGGTCACCCCACAACGGCACATTCTTACTTGCTAAATACTCCGAAAGCGCCTCGGTGAAGCACTTCATGGGTTCGCGCACAAATTCTTCATATTCGGAGCGATGTTCCGCAAACCAAACTCTATTTTGATTATTGGTCAACTCTTCCAGGAATGTGAAGGCCTTAGGGCTAAATCCAGCAAACTCACTCATTGAACTATGTGCCTTACTTTTTATAAAATTTGGAGGTCAATAAAAGCTAAACTTGAACATGAATCAGACTGTACTAAATAACATCCAATACTTTTGTTAGTGAGTTACCTTCGTAATTTGGTTTTTCACCAATCTCTTCAAAGGGGTGGCCAAGGCGATTCACCCAGAACACGTCGAACCCAAACCACTTCGCGGCTAAGGCATCCCAAGCATTGCTGGAAACAAACAGAATTTCTTCTCTCTTGACAGGAAATGCCTTTAATAAAAGTTCGTATGCTTGAGGGGCTGTTTTAAATAAGCGCACATCCTCAACAGTGACTACCTGATCAAGGTAAGGCTTTAGGCCATTACTATCGACTACTGTAGATAGCATCTCCCGACTACCATTAGACAAAATGGCGGTAGATAAACCGCGTTCTTTAATAATCCTCAGAACAGCCAAGCCATCCTCAAAGCTAGTGAGTTTGGCATACTGATCCATCAGTCGCTTCTCATTCTCGGCGATAAGATTTAATCCCATTCTTTTGCACACATAATGCAGCGAACGAATGGTGAGCTCCCAAAAAGGAAGATAGTGCTTGCTTCCACCAGGGCTAGGATCACTAATGGTCACTAGGCGGGTGTACTCAATTTGACGATCACGCCACATTAAGGCAAATGCTTGACCATGCCCAGGAAATAACTCCTCGGCTAGCTGCCCCATGGAGTACACATCAAATAATGTTCCATAAGCATCAAATGCGATTAACTTGTACATTTTATCTCCTGCTTTAATGGGCTACTTACCGAGGTCTATACAACTTGAAGAGTTGCTCTTTACCAATCGTAAAGTAATCCGCTGGACCACCACCCCTCAACACATGTCCAGCCTCTGAGGTCACATAGAGGCCATCTTTTAATAATGACTGATCAATATGGATTTCTACTACCTCACCCAACACTAACCATGTCGGCACCTTTTCACCTGAAATACCTTTGAGCTGAATGATCTCAGTACACTTACATTCAAAAGCCACTTTTGCCTTTGCCACTCTTGGCGGCATCACCAAGGTAGATTTGGCTTGCTCAAGTCCGGTGGCATCAAATTCACTGACTTCTGGTGGGTATGGAGCGCACGACTGATTCATCGCCTCAGCCACATCAACCGTTACTAAGTTCCAAACAAATTCACCGGTTTCTTCAACATTTCTGAGGGTATCTTTATAGCCAATACTCGAAAAGCCAATGATCGGCGGGACATAATTAAAAGCATTAAAGAAACTATAAGGCGCTAGATTGACCGCTCCAGATTTGCTCTGAGTAGAAATCCATCCAATTGGTCTTGGACCAACAATAGCGTTAAATGGATCATGCGGTAACCCATGGCCATTCTTAGGTTCGTAGGAATAAAAATTGGTCATCGTAAGTTCCTTATGGGGATGAAGCCATTCTATTACTTCTGCAACTTTCCGAATGCGGCTGCCATCGCACCGTTGATTGGTGCTGTTCGCCTGTCTTCTGGTGGCTTTCTAGCCTCTTGAGGTCTTGAGGTATTTGGTCGATTAGGAGTTCTTGGCGCTGTTTTATCTCCTGAAATAACCTTAGGGGCCTCATCAGTTAAGCGCATAGTCAGCGCAATACGTTTACGTTTCTCATCCACCTCAAGGACCTTCACCTTAACTACCTGACCCGCCTTCACAACAGCGTGGGGATCTTTAACAAAGGTATGTGAGAGCGCCGAAATATGTACCAAGCCATCTTGGTGAACCCCGATATCTACGAAGGCGCCAAAGGCGGCTACGTTGGTAACAACCCCCTCCAAAATCATTTCTGGTTTCAGATCGCTGAGCTTTTCTATGCCATCCTTAAAGGTGGCGGTCGTGAACTCCGGCCGTGGATCGCGACCTGGCTTTTCTAATTCTTTCAGAATATCTGTAATGGTTGGTACACCGAACTTATCATCGGCATATTTTTCAGGGCTCAAACTCTGCAGAATAGTGGCATCGCCAATCACTTCTTTAACGCCCTTTTTAATATCCTTCAGAATCTTCTCAACCAAAGGATAAGACTCAGGGTGAACTGCTGAGGCATCCAAGGGATTACTGCCATTCATGATGCGTAAAAATCCTGCCGCCTGCTCAAAAGTCTTCTCACCCAAACGCGGTACGCTGCGAAGGTCAGACCTAGACTTAAACATACCGTTGCTATCTCGGAAACTTACAATGCCTTCTGCCACAGTACTAGATAGCCCCGATACCCTAGAAAGCAAGGGTGCTGAGGCAGTATTGACATCGACACCCACTGCATTCACGCAGTCCTCGACAACAGCAACCAATGATTTCGCCAATTGAGTTTGCATAACATCGTGTTGATATTGGCCCACCCCAATCGACTTAGGATCAATCTTCACCAATTCAGCCAATGGATCTTGCAAGCGACGTGCGATCGATACTGCTCCACGCAATGAAACATCCATGCCCGGAAGTTCTTTAGAGGCATATTCAGATGCCGAATACACTGAAGCACCTGCTTCAGAAACAACAATCTTGGTGAGCTTCAATTCTGGTCTGGCTGCAATCAGCTCTTGTGCTAACTTATCGGTTTCACGCGATGCGGTGCCGTTACCAATCGAGATTAAGCTTGCATGATGTTTTTCGGCCAATTTGCTGAGCGTATGCAATGAGCCAGCCCAATCATTTTTAGGTTGGTGCGGATAAATCACCTCAGTATCAAGCACCTTTCCGGTCGCATCCACAACGGCAACCTTCACTCCTGTGCGCATCCCAGGATCTAATCCTATCGTCACCCTTGGTCCCGCAGGAGCGGCTAAGAGCAGATCTTTCAAATTGCGCGCAAATACATGAATCGCTTCGGTTTCTGAACGCTCACGAAGACCGCTCATCAACTCTGACTCGAGATGCAATGAGCATTTAATACGCCATGTCCAACGCACTGTATCGGCTAACCACTGATCAGCTGGACGACCTTCGTTTTTAATCTTAAATTGGTTAGCAATACGAGACTCGCATGGGTTGTGTGGCGCGTCCCATTTAGGCTTTTCTGCTTCAGTATCTAGACGTAAATTCACCATCAACATCTGTTCGCGTCGCCCTCTAAATAAAGCGAGCGCGCGATGAGAGGGGATGGCCTTAATGGGTTCAGAATAGTCGAAATAATCAGCGAACTTTTCACCTTCCTGCTCTTTACCAGTCATCACCTTAGATTCAACTACACCATGATCTTGTAAATACACTCTTAAGAGCTGTACTAAGGCAGCATCTTCCGCAAAACGCTCCATCAAGATCTGACGCGCTCCCTCTAGCGCAGCTTTAGTATCGGCTACACCAGGGTTATCGCCTTGATCTGAAGTGAAGGCCTCTTTCAAATATTTAGCTGCCTCAAGCTCTGGATCAAGCTTAGGATTACCCAATAAATCATTTGCAAGGGCTTCTAAACCAGCCTCCAGGGCAATCTGAGCTTTCGTACGACGCTTGAGTTTATATGGGAGATATAAATCCTCAAGACGGGTTTTATCTTCAGCCAACATGATTGCTTTGAGCAACTCAGGAGTCATCTTGCCCTGCTCGTGAATGGCGGCAACAATAGTCTTGCGCCGCTCTTCAAGCTCACGCAAATAACTTAAACGCTCTTCCAATAAACGTAACTGCGTGTCATCTAATCCGCCAGTCGCCTCTTTACGATAACGAGCAATAAAAGGAACCGTAGCCCCCTCATCCATTAAGGCAATAGCAGCAGCTACTTGAGCGGGTTTGGCAGAAAGCTCTTGGGCAAGACGTTGTTCAATCGATGGCAGCATAAATACTTATTAGTAGAGGGTAGGCTAAAGCAAAGGATAGAGAATAAACTATTGAACATCCATTTAATCTCAAACTTACATCCAAGAAATTCCAGGTCAAAGTAATAGTATTTAACTTTATCCGTGGCTACGACGTATTAAGTGCCAACCCATCAATGTCGGCCAAATATTTACATCAAAATCTAGTCGTGCTGCGGTCTGCTCCCATTAGCAATCCCATGCCCATTTGACTATTAACAGCAGCGCGCACTATTCTTGACAACTCACGCACTCCCGGTAAGTGCGCATTATCCGTCCTGGAAGCTAAGACTAAATCACGATGTAAGCCTTCAATATCTAATGTAAGTGCGTGCAACTCATTCTTATTAATTTCCTCAAAGAATGCTGTGGAGGGTGCAATCGTAATGCCCTCACCCGCTTTGACCAAACTACGAATGGTCTCAATAGACTCTATTTCTGCGATGATCTTTAGATTTAGCTTTGCACCCGCCTGAAACCGGTTCATCAGAAACAACATGCCTGGGGTTAGGATTAAAGGAAGGCTTTCCAACTCCTCAAGACTGCTCAGCCTTCTCCGGGGAAGAGCGCTCCTAATACCAACAAGGCACAATGGCTCTGAAATTAATGACGTTAGGTGCAACTTATAAGAGGGTAATGGGTTGGTCAAAATAGCCATATCGAGCAATCCCGTTAACAAAGAATCGTACAGGCGAATACTGCGCCCCTCAATCAGCTTCAAATTAATCTCTGGTAACTCGTGCAGGGAATCAGAGACCACCCTTGGCATCAAAATAGTTGAGATGGTTGGGCTTGCGCCAAATACTATTGACCCTGTTGGCTTTAAACCTTGACCCGTGATTTGATGTTTGGCCTGCGCAACCTCGGCAATAATCCGATTGGCATATTGTAAAAACTCTCTGCCAGAGGCAGTCAACTGAACCCCTCTGGCAAAGCGATTGAATAAGATAGTGTTTAACTCCCCCTCCAGTTGCTTGACGTGTCGGGTTAAAGCAGGCTGCGCAATACCTAGCTTGATGGCAGCGCCTGAAATATTACCCAATTCTGCTATGGCGACAAAGTATTTAATGCTACGTAATTCCATCGAATAAAACCCCGTCCATTTTCAAGCGATAACAATTTGTTATAGCTTAACTGATAAAAAAGGTATTTGTACATAAGTAATTAATACATTTAAATGCATCCATAACTAAATAAATACAAATAGGTGGAGGAGACACTCATGCCGAGCTTACATAAGCTGCTAGCAGTCATTGCTATTTCAATCGGCGCCAGCCATACAGCCTGGGCACAAAATTCGGGTGGGTATCCAAATCGCCCCATTACCGTAATAGTTCCTATGTCAGCTGGAGGAACTGCTGATCTAGTGGCTCGCAATTTAGTACCCGTGTTAACCGAAAAGCTGGGTCAAAGTGTGATTGTGGATAACAGAGTTGGGGCCAATGGTGCCATTGGTGAGGAATATTTCTCTCGTGCAAAGCCAGATGGCTACACCCTAATGATTGAGTCAACCTCAATAGCTACAAATCCCTGGATGAGCACCTTAACATATGACCCTAGGCGTGCATTCATACCGGTCATTCAGATTGCTGCCGTTCCATTGGTGCTGGTGGTAAATACCAATAAAGTCAGCTCTCAAAACGTTAAAGAATTTATTGCGCTAGCTAAAAAGAATCCAGGGCAAATCAATTACGCCTCATGGGGTAATGGTGGAATCGCCCACTTTGCCGGAGAAATATTCAAAAGCATAACAAAAACTGATATTACGCATGTACCTTATAAATCGACCGCTCAAGCCTTAAGTGATACTTTAGCTGGACAAGTCGATGCCATGTTTCCAACATTACCACTAGCCATGCAACACCTAGGCGGAGGAAAAATTCGAGCGCTTGCCCTCACCTCGCCAGTAAGATCGCCAATGGCACCTGATATTCCTACGATGGCAGAAGCAGGGGTTCCGGGCGTGGAGGTTGAAACTTGGTTTGGCATCTTTTTACCAGCAGGCACCCCTCAAGATATCGTTAATAAGATTCAACTCACTACCCAATCCCTCCTCACGAACCCTAGCTTTAAGTCTCATCTTGAAAAACAAGGGTTTCGCGTGATTGGTGGTACGCAGGCAGAATTTAATAAGTTCTATCTCGCAGAAATCGAACGCTATGGTCGTATTGTCAAAGAAGCAAATTTGAAATCAGGTGAATAATTGAACTCCAAACAAATCCAGGCGAATGACACTGTTGAAGCAGTCATCTCCAAAACCAAAGCTGCGCGCGCATGGCTTGACACTAGCAACGAAGATTTGACGATTCGTTCTGATGCAATCACTCTCAAAATTAGCGCCCACATTCCCGGAACCTCACCCGCCGTTAAAGACGTCTTTGAGCCAGCATTCAAGCGTTTAATAGCCATGACTAAAGGTGCAGTCAAAGTTGAAGGATTTTGGGGTGGTACCCTCCATAAAGAGCGTGATGGTATTGATGCCCTAGTCACCGGCCTGACAGATATGTGCCCCGTCTACTCTGCCTGGGATGCAAGCGCATTTCCAGCTGCTCAAAGTCTGAGTCTTCCTTTTATCTTCCCAAGTGCTGAAGTTGCTACTGCAGTTTCTGAAGAGCTCTACCAAGATTACTTTAAGCAGGATTTTGAAAAATTTAAAATACTTATGGGTCGTCTAGTTGCTACTAGCGAATACAACCTATTTAGTCGCGAGCCGATCTCTTGCTTAGCCGATCTTCAAGGGAAAAAAATTGCCTGCAGCGATGGTATGGAGTGTGAGATTTATAGCGCACTCGGGGCTATCCCAATTGGCTGCAGCACACCAGAGGCCAAAAAGAGATTTTCCGATAAAGAGGTTGAGGCTGTATCAATATCCGATAGCGCGGCTCACACTGCTGGAATATATCAAGACGCCCGTTATCGTACCAGCGCAAACCTCGTCAGAGTAAACCTAGAGTACGGCCTATCCCATCACTTCTGGAACAAGCTTTCACCGGAACTTAAAGTCATTACCAACCAATGGTTACGAGCTCTTGCGCAAGCTGGAGCGCAACTCTTTTATGGTCTTGCGGGAGCTAGGGCACGCGTTGCATTTAAAGAATCAGGCATAGAATTTATCGAGATACCTGAAGAAGAAATCATCAAATGGAAAAGTAAATTATCTGGAGTGGAGGCTCAGTTTTCTGAAAAAATTACAAGTCTTGGATATCCAGCACAGGCGCTCATTGCAGCCATCCAAACTTCTACTGAAAAGTACTCAGATTTATCCGCCGATGAACTCATGAAACTCTCTTTAGAGAAGCCATTTACGAACATCACACCTTTAAAGTAAAAAATGAAAGCAAGTGAAAAAATTGGTGTTATTGGCCTAGGGCTCATGGGACAGGCTTTTGCAATGAGGCTGGAGGATCATGGATTCACCGCCCTAGGGTATGACATTAATCCCGAAAAATGTGCCGAGTTTGGACAACTCAAGGTTGCCAATACACCCCTAGAGCTAGCAATTCAATGCAAGACTCTGGTGATATGTCTTTTTGATGGGCAGCAAATTAAGGAATTACTAATTGGCGATCAAGGTTTACTCAAAAATAGCTCCGGTACACCCAATAATATTATCTGCACAAGCACTTGTGAACCCGATGAAATTACACTAATAGCCAAGGCTTGTGATAGCCAAGGCTTTCAATTTCTTGAGATGCCCATTTCAGGAACGAGCAGACAAGTAAGCAACGGAGATTCACTGGGTTTAATGGGTGGTGACCTAAGACTAATTGAAGAGCTAGAACCCATCTTAAATGCCATGTGTCAAAAACGGATGCATGTTGGAGAAATTGGAACAGCAAGTAAATCGAAGTTGGCAGTAAACCTCGTTTTAGGATTACATCGCGCAGCCCTTGCCGAGGGACTTATTTTTGGAAGTCGCATAGGCTTAGACCCAATAAAACTATTGGAGTTATTGGAAAACTCTGCAGCAGCTTCCAGCGTTATGAAAATCAAGGGCCCATTAATGGCCAATCAAGATTATGACAACCCACAAAGCCGAGTTGATCAAAGCTTAAAGGACTTTAGCCTGATTCAAAAACTAGCTCATCAAGCGAACCAGCCACTCACTCTTGCGTCCGAATATATAAGACTCCTGAATCAATGCATGGATGTAGGCGAAGGGAAAAAAGATAACGCAATCATTGCAGAGGCAATTCGTCGTAATGGGGAGCTAAAAAAATGAAGCCCGGACAAATACGCTATGCAAACGCTTTTGCATTAAAAGTTCCCCTGATTAAGCCAATGTTAATGTCCGGAACACGTATCACACATGCAGAAACGCTAGTTATTAGACTTGAAACCTATAGCGGCATTATTGGATGGGGAGAAACAACATCTGCTCCAAGCCATGGCGGACAAAGCCTAGAAGATATGTATAGGGTATTTAATACTGAACTGCATGTGAATCTATTAAATAAAGATATACAAGATTTATCAGGTCTCACGCGATCCCTATTGCAAAAGTATCCAAAAGCTAGTGGTGCAATAGCTGCTATCGATATTGCACTTTACGATGCTCTTGGAAAATATTTGGACGTCCCTGCATATACATTGATGGGTGGTAAAAAGCGTGATCAAGTTGCTCCACTGTGGCTCATTGGTACAAGCTCAGTTGAATCGGATCTCGCTGAAACTAAAAAATACTTTGATCAAGGCTACCGTTTCTTCAAATTGAAATTGGGCGTTAAGTCTCTTGAGGAAGATATTCAATCGGCACTCGGAATAAGGCAAGTGATTGGCGCAGAGGGGAAAATTTGTGCTGATGCTAATACTGGGTACACCACTGAAGCAGCTATTACCTTTTTAGAAGGAACTGCTACGGCAAACCTTGAATTTCTTGAGCAAGCACTTGCCAAAGAGAACTATGAGGGACTTAAGAAGATTTGTAGCTTAAATATTGCCCCAATAGGGCTTGATGAATCCATTACGAGTACTGCAGACATTATTCACTCAAAAAGCTATGGCGTATCAGGAGTATCTCTGAAGACCTTAAAGTTAGGCGGCATCAGCGGAGTACTTCACAACGCTAACCTTTGTGATGCACTGAGTCTACAAATCAATCTAGCTGGAAAGATTGCAGAAACTTCCATTGCCTCAGCTGCAGTATTACAACTCAGCGCTGCATTGAACGAGCTGAACTGGGGTGTCAGTCCTAGCCACTTATATCTCTTGGAAGATATTGTTGATGTACCACAAAGACCACAAAATGGCATGTATTCAATTCCTCATAAACCCGGATTAGGGATAGATGTTAATGAGTCAAAACTTGACCGCTTTAAAGCTTAGGAAAAATCATCAAATGAATAAAACTGTCAATGCCGCTTTAATTGGTTTTGGGTGGTGGGGGAAAAATTTAGCCAAGGCTATCGAAACATCAGGTTCACATATTCAATTCACAATGATCGTCAGCAAAGAGCTGGACGATGCCCAGGAATATGCCAAAGAGCATCAAATCACGTTAAGCGATCAATATGAGGATGCCTTATCAAATCCAAATATAACTGCAATCGTTTTAGCAACGCCACATTCATTGCATGCCGAACAAATCATCGCTGCCGCTAAAAGTGGTAAACATATTTTCTGCGAAAAACCATTGGCACTTACTCACCATGATGCAGAAAGAGCCATCAAAGCCTGTGAAGATAATTCTGTCATATTAGCAGTGGGCCAGAATAAGCGTTTCTGGCCTTCCATGGTCAAACTCAGACAAGTGGTGGCTAGCGGAATTCTTGGAGAAGTGATGCACATCGAAGGTCACTACAGCAACGAACACTCTACGAAGTTTTTTTCTGAATGGCGTGATAAACCTACGGAGTCTCCTGCGGGCGGACTTACTGGTACCGGCATCCACATCATCGATGCTATTGTAAACATAGCAGGGAACGCAACAGAGGTGTCCGCACATGTTGCTAGCTTCAGAACTGGTAAGGATCCACGTGATGCAACTTCAGTCAACGTGCGCTTTGCAAATGGTATTAGTGCTTATTTTGCTATGGTTAGAGCGACGCCAATATTTTGGCGTGTTCACGTCTTTGGTGACCAAGGATCAATTGAGGCAATTGGAGAAACGGAGTGCATATTGCGCCAGAATGGTGGGCAAATGGAGCGATACACCTTTCCCCCTGCAGATTCCATCAAACTTGAATTAGAAGCCTTTGCTGATGCTATTGCATCGAACAACTCAACCCCTTACCCTATCTCAACCTTAGAAATGAATAGAACAATTGCCCTCTTTGAGGCAGTCGTCAAGTCAGTAAATGAGCAATCCATCGTAAAGGTATCACCATGATAAATGTTCGTATTTTATGTCTGCTTCTTTTATTATCAAGTTCATTTACTCTCTGGGCCGATGAACCGTATCCAAACAGGCCAATTAATATCATTGTCGCGAACCCACCAGGTGGGGCATCGGATATTAATGCCCGGATTTTATCTGAGCCTTGGTCAAACGTCTTAAAGCAACCGCTCGTTGTTGTAAATAGGCCAGGTGCAGGTGGCGCTATTGGAGCTGCGCAAGTAGCCAACTCAAAGCCTGATGGCTACAACTTGTTGCTAGCACTTTCTTCAGTAATAGTAACCCCTGAAGCAGAGGCCGTGAGTGGTCGAAAACCAATTTATGAGCTCTCTCAACTTGAACCAATCGCCCTACTTTCTAGCGACCCAATGATCGTGGTTGTTAAGTCTGATTCACCATACAAAACGCTTGACGACTTGATTAAGGCCGCAAAAGAAAAACCAAACACAATCACTTATTCATCATCAGGAAACTTTGGGCCAATTCATTTATCTGTCGAAATGCTGGCATTTCAGGCTGGCGTAAAATTTGCGCAAATCCCGTTCGGCGGTGGCGGTCCATCGCTGATTGCCCTGTTAGGTGGCCAAGTAGATTTCACCACCGCAGCACCGCCCACTGCATCAGCTCAAATTGCAGCAGGAAAAGTTCGGGCATTAGCAGTTTCTAGCTCCAAACGATTGGCCGCATACCCAGAAATTCCCACTTATCGTGATTTAGGATATAACGCTGAATATTACATCTGGGCTGGTATTTATGCCCCTTCGAATACCCCACCCTCTGTTATCTTAAAAATCAGGGAGACACTTAAAAAAGCAGTTGGGTCACCTCAATACATGATGGCCATGGAGAAACAAGGGGTGCTAACTGATTACAGGGATGCGCCAGAATTTAAGAAATTTGCGAATGAAGATGGGCAACGAATGCTCAAAGTCATACGATCTATTGGAAAAATTGATTAGAGGGTAAAGCAGCGGTAATGCTCTTGGTTGATTTTTACCAACCTAAAATGGGCATTACCGTCCTTCTATACATCCTTAAGGAATAATAAAATCAGTCAGCTACAGCACCAGATTCTTTAACGACCACACTCCATTTCTTAGATTCGCTGACAACGAAATTCTTAGCATCAGCAGGAGACTTGCTTAAAATAATATTTGCACCTCCGTTGACAATACGATCATTAATCTCGGGCATGCTTAATACTTTATTAAGTGCATTGAATAGCTTCATTACAACATCCTGAGGCGTACCAGTTGGAACCAGAACCATTTGCCAAGAACCTGACTTATATTCGGGATACCCTAATTCAAGCATGGTGGGCACATTTGGTAATCCAGGCTGTCTTGTTTGACCGGTAACCGCATAACTTTTAATCTTATTGGCAATCATAAATTGCTTCACAGATGGAAGTGTATTGAACATCACCTGTGTTTCACCGCCAATTAACCCAATTGTTGCAGGGCCTCCACCACCTTTATAAGGGACATGAGTCATGCTTGCGCCAACAAGTTTCATGAATACCTCCATCTCTAGCCGATTTGCACTACCACCACCAGGGGTTGCAAAATTAAACTTATCAGGATTAGCCTTTAAGTAAGCTGCAAGTTGTAAGACATTATTAGGAGGAAAGTCATTATTAGCAACTAATGCACTAGGAACATCGGCTACCTGCGTCACTGGAATAAAGTCCCGCAAAGGATTTATATTTAAACTGGGAAACAGTGCTGGATTAATCGCAAGTGTGCCAATATTTCCCAGGAGAATGGTGTATCCATCTGGAGCTGATTTAGCTGCAGCCTCCACTCCAATATTCCCAGCAGCCCCAGATCGATTATCAACAATGACTTGCTGACCCAGCACCTCACTCATCTTTACACTGATGATTCGCCCAATGAAATCAGATGCTCCACCAGGCGCAAACGGAATAATCATTTTGATTGGTCTGCTTGGATAATTATCGGGTTGTGCAAAAGCTGAAAAGCTGAGCGCCAACAACAGTAAGCAGGCGCTAGTTTTTTCTAATAGCATCGATAAACTCATTTGCTTCATATTCATAAAACCTCCAAATGAATTGCAAACTTTAGTAAATATCGTCAGCAGGGGATATAGGCAAAGAAATTGGCTTTTTGAGGCGTGCAGATAAATCAAATGCTTTAGTGATCATTAAATTACGATGGGCTTCAGCCGCCGTAGCTGCTGGAGTTGGCAAATTGAGCGCTACACGGTTTAACCAAGATTCAGTCTCTTCCCTCATTGGGCCGCGTAACTCTCCTAATGCCATATCACCTGGGGGATAGCTACCCATAAAATCTACTCTACGAGCATCATCGGGAGCGTAACCCTCTCCCTGAGATTTGCTTGTTGCCAAAACAATATCTCGATGAGTATCGTCAATAGTTAAAACACCCTCAGTGCCGACAATACCCACATCTAAGCTATACACTGCGCCAGGCCAGACCACTGGCAAAGCCCAAGAGATAGTTGATTGATAAATAGTGCCATCAGAAAAGGTAATGACACCTGAAGTTGCATCAATACCATTCCATTCAGGGCCGAGAGCCTTGTTAATTGATCGAGCGTAAATTTCAACAGGAGTCTTACCCTCCATCATCCACATCACGATATCCAAGGCATGGGTTCCTGAAATTACCATTGGTGAAATTTTTTCAGGGTGATCGGTTCGCTTGTAATTATCGATTGCGACCAGTCTATTCATGAAGGCTCGAGAGGAAACTAAGGTCACGTCGCCTAATTGTCCGGTACGAACCTTCTCTTTGGCCGCCAACCAGCGCCTACGAAAGCGTTGCGTATACCCAACCACAGCATCAACTCCTGCCGCTTCGATTGCCTTAAGCACCCGCTCGGAATCCCCTAAATCGATTGCCAGTGGCTTTTCGATCAATAGAGAGTGTTTACGTTCAGCGGCAGCTAAAATCGGATCTACGTGTAAATGCTCATCAGTAGAGATAATTGTGGCATTAACTTCTGGACGATTTAGGAGCTCACGATAATCTGAAGTGACAAAATCCGCCTGCAATTTTTCAGCGACGAATTTTGCTCGCTCAGGATTTTTTTCTGCAATCCCAATCCAACCAACTTGTGCATGACGCGCAGCTACCTCTCCACGAAATAATCCCACACGGCCAGCCCCTACAATAGCTAAACCAATATTTTTTGCCTGACGATCGCGCATAGATTAGCCTGCTACTAGCTTGAGTTTTTCTTGGGACAATGGCAGATATACAGGTTCACCGGTCTCAGCCGAGAGGTCAGCAGCCATATATACCTCCATCACAGTACGCGCCTGCTCTCCCGTCACCATGATTGGACGGTCTAAGGCAACCGCCTCAATAAAATGAATAGTTTCAGCAGCCATAGGACCCGCGAAAACATGATCAACTTTTTCGCCAGGCATAGTTGACATAGGCAACTGCATGCCCTTTTCAACGGTATTGATCACAACATCCTTATGGCTATCATCAACCATAATGGCACCTTCTGTGCCGATAAATTCAATCCAAGTGGTAGAGAAATTAGGATACCCGAGAGGTAGACTCCAGCCACCGCCAACTACAAAAGATAGGCCGCTATCCATTGTGACGGTGATCCATTGGGAATCAGGAATATCAGCACCAGTGGACTCTCGCATAACACCATAATTCACTTGAGAATATATCTTCACCGGCTTTGCAGGCTCTAGACACCAAAATACAAAATCTAAATCATGGGTTGATTCCATTGCTGCAGGTGATAACTTTACACGTCCACTAATTTTTTTACCCAGCCCTCGTGTAATGTGTCGACTCACCAAGACGCTTACAGGCTTTCCAATTGCGCCAGTGGTAATGGATTTCTTGACATAAGCGAACTTAGGATTAAACCGCTGCGAGTAGCCAATCGTAAACTTCAGATTGGATTTCTTTGCCAAAGCAATTAACTCATCAGCCTCATGGAGTTCAATTGCAATTGGTTTTTCTAAAAAAACATGCTTGCCGGCAAGGAGTGCATCGCGAGCCATAGGATAGTGTGTCGTCTCTGGAGTCGCGGAAATAATAATCGCATCAATCTCCTTAATTTTTAAAATGTCACGATAGTCAGTTGTGGCAGTTTTCGCAGAGACTAATTCGGACATTTCTTTAAGACGTAATTCGTTCGTTTCAGCTATGTGAATATCTTTCACCAAAGAGCTTGCTCTAGCAGCCTCAGTGCGAATACCACCACACCAACCTGTACCAATGATCCCAAGATTAATTTGCTTCATGTCCCCACCTTTTGTAATAGATTTAAGCTCCCCCATATTGAGGGTAGAGAAATGCTTTAAGACTTAATCGCTGCGTTCACTCTTGGCATCACCTCAGTGGCAAATAATTCCATAGAGCGTTTTGCTAACTTAGGATCCATCCAATCGTGGCCGGCATATAACAACTGACCAAAGTCACCAATCTGCCCCCTGAATGCGAGTATTTGATCAACAACTGAGTTAACAGTTCCAGCAATGACTAGACGATTAGTAACATATTCCGGGGTAATCTCTGAATCTGGAATATTTTGATCGCTCTTAAACAGATTGCTGCGGCCACCACCCCCGACTAATTTGCGAACTAATTGTTTAAAGTAAAAATGATATGGGCCACCCTCTTCAAGCGCATAACGCTTGGCCGTCGCTTCATCATCAGCAACAAAAATACTTTTTGCAACCCGCCACTCATCAGGATGTGCCACTGCACCTACTGCTTCACGACCCTCGACATATTTTGGCCAATGAGTTTTTACCCACTCAGGCAATAAGAACGGCGCTGAAATTGGCTGCCAGCCGCGCTTGGCCATCTCAGTTACCCCTTTTGAAAAAGGCGCAACTGCAGTCCCTACAATTAAAGGATGTGGTTTTTGGAATGGCTTCATGATAAAACCTTGTCCAATTTCTGGAATCATGGTTTTTTCAACCGAGATATTCCAATACTCCCCCTTAATGTTGTAAGGCGGGTCTGACTCCCAGATTTTTAATACTGTATTGATGCCCTCGATAAACATGGCATTACGATCTCTGTCATAGTTACCAAAAACCTCAGCATCAGACATTAAGCCACCAGGGCTAATACCCATAATGAAGCGACCTTGTAAGAGATGGTCCATCATTGCAACTTGTGCGGCGACATTAGCAGGATGAGAGTTGGGAATATTGATTGTTCCCGTGCATAACTTGATATTCTTGGTTTGACTAATTAAGGTTGCCAAGAAAATCATGCTTGAAGTCACCGTCTCGGCAGCATCGGTTACGTGTTCACCGACATAAGCCTCTGAAAACCCAAGCTTATCTGCCAAAATAATTGCCTCCTGATCTTCATGCAAGGTTTCAATAAGGCTGCGTCCTGGAGGATGCAAAGGCATCATAAAAGTGCTGTATTTCATATTTTTTTCCGCTTACGATTAAAAACTAATTTACGCTCTAAACTTGCACTGCCTTTGCATACGCCCCATTGCAAAACAGCAGGGAATCTTTTTTCAAATATCCATACTGTTCAATTTGCCCTAAAAATAAAATGTGGTCACCAACAACTTGTGAGCCTATAGTCCTGCACTCAATATTGGCAGCGCAACCCTCCAATACCGGTAGACCGCCAAGCCCCTCATCAGTACTGACTCCAGAAAATCGATCAACTTCTGATTTTGCAAATTGATTTGATAGAGGTAGTTGATCAGCCGATAGGACATTGATCACAAACCTAGAGGTCTGTATAAATGCATCCAGGCTCTTTGATTGCCTTGATAGGCTCCATAGAACAATCGGTGGATCAAGAGAGACCGAGCTAAAGGAATTCGCGGTTAATCCGACTTTTTGACCATCTTTATCCAAAGTTGTTACGACTGTGACGCCAGTACCAAAGCAACCGAGCACATTGCGCAACTTTTTTGAATCAAGCTTGTCCCCACAGACCTCTAAATGCATGTTGCCTCCTGCTTATAGTTTTCAATGTCGCTATTAAGTAATCAATTGATCATTTATAAGTGAGCATTTGATCTATATCAATAAGTGCAAACCCTTATTTCGAGTTTTTGAGCAATTTGGGGACGATTTCCTTAACAACAACCATAAAAGAGGCAACGGTTTGTTCAATCAGAGTATCGAGATCAATCTTCAGGGGAGACTTGAAGATCCATAGTCGTTGACCAAAGTAAAAAACGCGAGCATTAATTCCCCAAACCAATTCCACCTCCTCCTCCATGAGTGGGACATCATCGAAGGATGGCAGACCTAGCTCTGCTCGAACCTCTGCGGCAATCGGTGTCAATACCCTCTCCCGCAGAAAGACGAGGTAACGAGCATTTATATCCTCACCCCTTAAGCCAGAGAACATAAAAATACGCACCCAATCGTAAGTTAAGGCAATTTTTGCGTAATCCTTATAAAGCCTTAATAAACGTGTTTCCAAGGGAGAATTGCGATCGGCAATAATGGTTTCCCAATAAGGGTTCCATCGACCCACATACACTTCTTGGTATACCCTTTCAATTAAATCCGCTTTCGTTGGAAAATACCGAAAAATTAAAGACTGTGTCACACCCAGTCTTTTAGCCAATTCGCGCGTATCACCATCAAAGCCGACCTCAGCAAAAAAAGCGACAGCTTCGCGCGCAATGTCTCGATCACGATCTTCGCGCTTCATGCGTTTTTTTGGTTGAACGCTTTCAATTTTTTTCATAGGGCACTTCAATCTATAAAAACTAAATAATGCTTGGGACCTTTTCAATCTGACCGGATTCAGCAGATTTCATAATGGATTCTAGTGCAGCAACGTTAGCTAGCATTTCCGCGGTAGTTACTGGATAAGGGGAAACCCCTCTCACACTATGAGCGAATGCCTCCAGATTAGCACGCACAATTGCATGAGGCGCATCGTAATGCATCTGTTTTTCTTTGCCGCTAAAGACCATACTGATGTCCCAACCCGTCGGATTTTCAGGATGGGTTCTATCCCGCACTTCTATCCAACCCTTCGAACCATAAACTGTAAATCGACCATCGAATGGCGTAGCCAAAATAGCGCTAATCAATGCCGTCGCGCCACTTTTAAAGCCCAGCATGATCGCCAATGTATCGCCATTTGAAAAATTGCTAGCCAATGTGTTGAGGCGTGATAAAACACTTTCCGCAGGTCCTAGTATTGAAATTGCCAGATCAACCAGATGAATACCTGTTGCAGATAATGGTCCACAAGGGGCATGCACTTTTGATAAGCGCCAATTATCCGGAGGCAAAGCAAAAAATTTATCCTGACTAAAATTTCCTTCAATCTGCAAAATCGTACCCAATTCTCCATTTGTAATGCGACGACGCAGATCAATAATTGCAGGCTCAAATCGTCTTTCATGGCCAATGCCCAGCTGAACATTGGCAGCATTACAAGCTGCTACTGCCTCAACGGCATCAGCAAAACTTAAACAGAGCGGCTTTTCACAAAAGACATGCTTGCCAGCCCCAGCAGCAGCAGCAATTTGTGATGCGTGAAGCTTATGAGGTGTGCAAAGGATGACAGCCTCAACCTTTGGATTCGTGATTGCATCATTAAATAAACTTGATACCGAAAATCCCGAACTGACTCCAAGCAATTGAGCTTCAAGCCTTGGAGCCTCCTCCTGCTCAATGACCATCTCAACTTTTAGAAAATCACTTGACTGCAATGTAGCTACGATGGTTTTGCCCCACCAGCCATAACCAATTACCGCTACACGCAAAGATTGCTGATTCATATTTTGCCTCTGATTTTTATAAGTGCTTTATAGATTTGCTTTTAAAAAATTAGTAACAGTGTCAGTAAATAATCTCTCGCACTCAATATTTGAAATATGGGCGGCCTCTAATTCTAGATAGCTAGACTGCTTAATAATCTCTCGCATTACTGAAAATTCTGCAACTGGGGCAGCTACATCGTGTAAGCCAGAAATCAACAATACTGGGCACTGAATCTCATGCGCAAATTGGCGTGCATCATAGTCACGCACGGCGCTGGCGCATGCAATAAATCCTTTTGCAGAGGTTCTGGCGATCATCTGACGGATTTTTTGATCCTCAACTGGATTATTTTTTCGAAATGACTCGGTGAGCCATCTATCAGCAGTTCCATCAACAATGGCAGTAATTCCCTTTTCTTTCACGAGCGCAATACGGTCATTCCATTGGCTTTTAGTGAGCTCAATTTGAAAAGGTCTGAAATTTGCTGCTACCAAGGCCATTACTCTAGCTGGAAATTTTGCAGCCAAATAAAGACCCAGCATAGCGCCCAAGGATATCCCAACAAAATAAACCTGCGCAATCTGAAGTTGATCCAAAAGCTCAATCAAGTCAGTGCCCAAACTTTCTATCGAAGCTACCTCTTGATTTGGTGGTGTATCGCCATGACCCTGATAACTGTAGCGTAATACTTGATAAGACCCCTTCAATTGCGCGACTTGTGCATCCCACATCTCCGGTCCTGCAGCCAATGAATTGGCCATCACTATTACTGGGGCATCTTTTTTACCCTCTAGTAGGAATGCACTATTTGTTCTCATATTTCAATATCTCCAAGCTTATGTTTGCTGATCACCTGATCATTACACACTTCATTAACTCATAACCAGCCGCTGATCTAACTTTTTTCTGATTTTTTATGACTGTCGTCGGTAATTGAAGTCGAGACCGACTATTTAAATTAAATCAATGGCTTAAAAAGAATCTCGCAAAGGATGTAGCAGCTAAATCCGCAGCTTAACTTGAGATTCTTCCGGTTTTCTACAATCTAAGTCGAGATTTTTTGAGCCTACTGACCACATTTATAGCTACTTTTTAAAGTCTCGATAAAAGTTTTCATGGGGGCCTACCGCCTCCAATGTTATTAATTCAACTATGTCATTTACAGAGTAACCCATCAAAAAAAGCTGGTTTTGGCTATGGAACTTGTAAACATAGAGATCGGCTAAATCGCCTCTTTTCTTTTCGCCAAGAGTTGGATCCTCAGCTATCTGCAATACTGCCTCATCCACATCAACCACAATATTGTCGTGAAGCTTTTTATAAGAGCGACTAAAACGCCGTGTTTGTAGAACGCTAAACGCCATTAATTCGTCTTGCTCCTAGGGACAAATGGCGTTAGATCAACCCGCGGCTCAGATAGGGAGGCTAAAGAATCGGCTACAAAAGTAACTGGTAGGTCGGGGTTATCTAAAGCGGCTCTACCAACCATCGCCCAAAATTCAATTTGCCCGGCAATGGTTCTGCGCTCAATTTGAGCTTCCGTCTTAGCTTGCTCATACAGTGAATCGTCAATTCTTACAGGCATTCCCATGATATTTCTCCCCTTTGCAATATTTTACTACATTTGTAGTAAATAGGCTTTAGTTTAGCGAATCTCAAATTCAATTGCCAACGACACTAAGCCATATAGTACTCACCGGTTAAATCTCAAGTTGCTCTGCCAAAATCTCGACTTGCGCTGCCGACGACAATGACTTATCTCGGCAATTTTGTAAGAGGCTCATTTTCTTAAAATATGGCATCATCATATTTAGTTGATCAATTGATCAACTAAATAGTCAAGAAAAATGCGAATTACGGAGATAAATATAGTGGACTTTGATCACAAAGATTTTAGGAGTGCCTTGGGATGCTTTGGCACTGGCGTGACTGTCATTACGACACGAGATCAGGACAATAGACATTACGGAGTAACTGTTAGTTCTTTCAACTCGGTATCCCTTGATCCTCCGTTAATTTTATGGTCGCAAGGCCGTGAAGCCCCAAGTCATAAGGCATTCAAGGAGAACGCGCACTTTGTTGTGAATGTTCTATCTGCAAACCAGACAGAGGTATCGAACCAGTTTGCACGTCCAAGTGATAATAAATTTGAAGGACTGACCTGCACTTTTACTGAAAATGGGGTTGCGATATTACCTGAAATATTGGGGCACTTTGAATGTGTAACTGAAAATATGTTTGATGGCGGGGATCACATCATTTTTCTTGCCAAGGTAATTAACTATAAACATCATCCGGACACAGACCCCTTGTTTTTTTGGAGAGGCAAATACATCACCCCTTAACTTTGTCTAAAAATAAATAAAGGCCACGCAATTTGAACTGACCCACAAAAGTTGGACAGTTCTATTAGGTTACCAGAAGGGATTGAGTTCGGTATTGAACCGGGCTTAATCCCTTTAGTTTTTCCTTGATTCGATCATGGTTGTAGTAGTGG
>CAIOIX010000026.1 GCA_903858445.1 uncultured beta proteobacterium | reverse complement strand
TGGTGAAGGCGAAATTTTTTATAAGCAAAATAGAGTTGGGGAAAATGGCGTGTCTTTTGGCTTGCTAAAATTTGCCACGATGCTGAAGAATAGCCCAAGTCTTGGCACTGGCAATATCACTGTAAAGAGTGATTCGCGGATACTCCCACTTGGTAAATTTCTCCGAAAAACAAAAATTAATGAGTTGACACAACTACTTAATATTTTTCTGGGGGATATGAGTATTATTGGTCCAAGACCACTTACACAAGATAATTTTGACGGTTATTTGCCAATTGTTCAGCAATCTATTGCCAGCGTAAAGCCAGGTTTGTCCGGGGTAGGTTCTATTGTGTTCCGTGACGAAGAAGAAATGTTACATCAACATGCTGATGCTAAAAAGTTTTATAAAGAGGGCATATCACCTTACAAGGGTAGCTTGGAGGTTTGGTATGTAAAACATCAAGGCTTAATGACATATTTTCTGCTTATAGTTTTAACAATCTGGGTAGTTATTTTTCCTAAGTCAAAAGCTATTTGGAAGACTTTTTCATCGTTACCTAAACCGCCTTTAGTTTTAGAGAAATATTTTCTGTAATTTTTTGTGTGGACTTATGGATATAGCAAACTTCTTTTAAGAGTACTTGGATGCGCTTACACAAAACGCCGAACAGTTGATTCGCCAACGTCAGATGGAAATTACAACAGCATTATAATGAGCCTTGTGAGCAATTATTTAATGCTATAGGAGTTCATAGTTACATCAGTCCTCACCACTACTCGATTGACCTTAAGGATTAATTTTAAATTTCTATGTTTGGCTGCATGGGATTGTTGGTATTTAATGATGTTGGGCAGTTATTGCAAGTTATTCTAATTAGACCCATGCTGTCGATGCTCGAGAAAAAATTAGCGCTGGGGTCAATTTTTCGGCAGGTGTTCGGCATTTAGTTATTGCTTAAATGCCGAGCTCTATATTGTTCGAACTAAAATCAGTATATTTATCCCAGAGCAAGCGAAAGAGTGTGCTAAATTGATGCCAGAACTGCTGAGTACTTAATCCAATTAAAGCGTAGGTTGAATACTGATTTTTGCTGATGAAAAGCACGACATTTTTTTAATCTGCGGAAGTTATAATAATAAACATTATTTTATGAAGAAAACTATTGTCGTCACTGGGGTTTAAAGCATTATGCAGGTCGCGGAGAGGAGTTAGTATGAAAGGCATTATTTTAGCCGGTGGTTCCGGCACACGTTTATACCCAGTCACTCAAGTGGTTTCTAAGCAGTTGCTGCCCGTGTACGACAAGCCAATGATTTATTACCCACTCACCACCCTAATGCTAGCAGGTATTCGTGAGATTTTAATCATTTCGACACCTGAAGATACCCCTCGCTTCAAGCAATTATTAGGCGATGGAAGTTTGTGGGGTATAGATATTAAATATGCCGTTCAACCCTCGCCTGATGGTTTAGCGCAAGCCTTTATTATTGGTGAGAATTTTATTGGTAACGATAGTTGCGCCTTG
>CAIOIX010000025.1 GCA_903858445.1 uncultured beta proteobacterium | reverse complement strand
AAACGCCCTGACGTCATACAAATTGACAAAATCAAGCGACTTGCCTTGCATCTTTTTCCAAATGCTGTAAATGTGTTTTGGCCTACCCAGAACTTCACCATCAATCTGTGCAACCTGTAATTCCTCTTGAAGCTGCAAAACAATTTGGTCGATAAACGATTGCCGCTCAATGCGTTTAGCATCTAACATCGTGGCAATATCGCGATAGGTTTGTGGCGACAAAGTCCGAAACGCTAAGTCTTCCATCTCCCACTTCATTTGCCAAATACCAAGACGATTGGCCAATGAGGCATCGATATTCAGAATCTCTTGAGCCCAAGGCGCTGGCATCTCTATTTTTTCTTGAGTAACCCAACGCAGGGTCTGCAGGCGAGAAGCGAGATAAATCAACACCACTCGCAAATCATCGCCGAATGCCAAGAGCATCTTTCGAAGCATTTCTTCTTGGCCGGTAACACTTAAGCCGCCATCATCACGCACTAACTTGGCCCGCGCTTGGCGCAGACCGCGATAACCAATTAATAGTTTGGCAGGCTCCTCACCAATCAGCTTAGTGAGAGCCTCTTTGCCATGGGTACGTGCAATATTGCTAGCTGCGACTAATGTTGCTTCATCTAAATTAAGCGATTGCAGAATTTGTAGAACACCACCCGCATGAAATTCTGCTGGTTCGCCATACCAAGCATCAATGAAGACGCTTGGTACTGCTGAAGATGGCGCCAATTTACTAGGTGTGTTTGCCATTGGCAAAAATTAACTAAAGAATTCTTTTGCTAACGCGATTTGCTCTGGTTTCACAAATGCAGGTGCGTGCCCAACATTGGGTATCTCAATACTGCGGGCATAAGGATTGACTTTGCACATCTGAGCAACAGTCGCTGCTGAAAGTAAGTCAGAATCACCGCCGCGAACGATGAGCATCGGAATGTGAATATGTTTGAAGGCGTGCCACATTGCCATCTCACCTGCTTTAGCCATAATCGGATTAACCGAAGCAAACGGCACAGAAATATTGGGGTCGTAATGCATGATCCACATACCATCCTTTTGAATGAGCATCGGACCATTATAAATCTCCCACTCCTCAGGCGTGTGCTCACCAAAGGTGGCGCAGATTGCATTTAAGCGACTGAGCGCATCCGCACGATTGGCAAATACAAAAGGTTGACCCACATAAGAACCTAAACGCTTCAGAGCCTCAGGCTCAATCTTGGGCCCTACGTCATTAATTAGCATTCTGCGAATAGGAGAATTTGGCATTGCGGCATAGACCATGCCAATCAATCCACCCATTGATGTTCCCAACCAATCAACTTGTGAGACGTTCAATGTTTTGATCAGCTGAGCAATATCAGAAACATACTGAGGTACCGCGTACAACATGGGGTTGCTTAGACGGTCAGAGTCACCTCTACCAACGACATCGGGACACACCACGTAATAATCTTTGCACATCACTTCAGCAAGTGTCCTAAAGTCGCTACCGCGTCTTGTTAGGCCATGAACACAAAGTAAAACTTTGCGATTAGCGGGGTCACCCCAAGCGTGATACGCCATTCGATGGCTTGAGTCGCCACTAGAGCAATGAACATAAAAGGTGTCGCCTTGATGGTGAATAGGCACTGTTCTAACTTCCTCCTCTAAGGTCTCAGAGTGGGTATGTTCCGCTATTTCACCTTCAATCTCAGGTTGCAATGTGACGTGATCAATACCATGCGTATCGAGCAACATTTCATTAATTTTTGACATGATTGCGGGCCACTCATGCATGTCAGCAATTTCAATATGCCCAATGAGCGCTGGAAAGTTAGGAGTCATTTCCCAAACGTGAAGGTCATGTACAGCCAATACTCCTGGGACATTCTTCAGGTCAGTACCCACCTGTAAATAATCAATATGCAGCGGAACGCCTTCCATTAAGAAATGGTAGGACTCACGAAGAATCGAAATAGTCGACTTCAAGATGAGGAGCGAAACCAAGATAGACAGAATGGCATCAATTGGCATCCAGCCCGTCAACTGAATGACGATACCAGCAACTAGTGCTGCTACAGAACCTAGCAAGTCACCCATGACATGCACCATTGCCGCACGAGTATTGACACTCTTCTGATCGCGCGATAGGACCCAAGCGACAACGATATTCATCGCCAGGCCGATGGCAGCGACCACGGTGACTGTGAGGCCATCCACTTTATGTGGGTTGGCGAAACGACTAATCGCCTCAATCACAATCCACAAAACTAAAGCCAACATGGCAATGCTATTAACAAACGCAGCGAGTGCTTCAGCGCGCCCAAAGCCAAAAGAATGTTTTGGTGAAGGCGGTCTGCGAGAAATAATTTGCGCCAATAGCGCAAGACCTAATGCTGCCGCATCGGTCACCATATGACCTGCATCGGAGATCAAGGCCAATGAATTCGCGAAATACGCAGCTGCGCCCTCTACCCCAGAAAATCCTAAGGTCAGGATTAAGGCAATTAACAGCAGATTTTGATTGGAGACTTCTTTGCTATGGGCATGCTGCGCATCACCCTTTTTATGTGCGTGGAGCGAAGAATCAGCCCCAAAACTGATTTGAGGCTTTACTGGCTTTGCATGAGAATGAAAATGATGGGATCCCGACATGGTGAACCCATTATTCCATTAAACAATCATCCTGGTTAGAAACCCGCTGTATCAACAGGGGCACCTGTTTTAGCAAGCACTTCTTCTTTGGTAACGCCTGGAGCCAATTCAATCAACTTCAAGCCCTTAGGGGTGATGTCTAAAACACAAAGATCGGTAATGATCTTGCTGATCACACCTACACCAGTTAAAGGCAATGTGCACTTAGGTAATATTTTGATTTCTTCAGTGCCGTCTTTCTTTTTGGCAACGTGCTCCATCAATACGACCACATGCTTAACACCCGCAACTAAATCCATGGCGCCGCCCATGCCCTTAACCATCTTGCCCGGAATCATCCAGTTCGCCAAGTCGCCATGTTCGCTTACCTGCATTGCACCCAAGATCGCAATATTAATTTTTCCACCGCGAATCATTCCAAAGGAATCGGCAGAAGAAAAAATAGATGAGCCAGGTAATGTTGTAATTGTTTGCTTGCCGGCATTAATCAAATCGGCATCAATCGTTTCTTCGGTCGGAAACGGGCCGATACCCAATAGACCATTCTCAGACTGAAGCCACACTTCCATATCCTTCGGCACATGGTTGGCTACCAATGTAGGCATACCAATACCCAAGTTTACGTAGTAACCATCCTTTAGCTCTTTAGCAGCACGTGCTGCCATTTCATCTCTATTCCAAGGCATATCGATCTTCCTAAATATTCTGTACTGTTTTTATATAGCGTGTATGGGGATTAAGCGGCAGACAAGGTGCGCTGCTCAATACGTTTCTCTGGGGTGGTATTTAGTACCAAGCGGTGAACATAGATACCAGGCGTATGAATTTCATCTGGATCCAATTGACCGTTCTCCACAATCTCTTCGACCTCTGCAACCGTGATCTTGCCAGCCATAGCAACCGCTGGATTAAAGTTGCGAGCAGTGTAGCGATAAATCAAGTTACCTGATTTATCCGCTTTCCACGCTTTAACTAAAGAGATATCAGAAACGATTGCGCGCTCCATGATGTACTTCTCACCATCAAACTCTTTTACTTCTTTTCCTTCGGCGACTAAAGTGCCGACACCAGTCTTGGTGTAGAAAGCAGGAATACCGCAGCCACCGGCACGTAACTTTTCTGCCAGGGTGCCTTGAGGGGTGAACTCTAACTCCAACTCACCGGCAAGATACTGACGTTCAAATTCTTTGTTTTCACCAACGTAAGAGGCGACCATCTTTTTCACTTGACGTGAATTGAGCAAGAGGCCCAAGCCAAAGCCATCTACGCCGGCATTATTCGCAATTGCGGTCAAATTTTGCGCACCCAAATCTTTGACTGCCTGAATAAGTGCCTCAGGAATGCCGCACAAGCCAAAACCGCCAACGGCAATTTTTTGTCCGTCTTTTAAGATATCCCGCAGGGCATCTACTGCCGATGGGTAAGTTTTATTCATAACTTTTGTCCTAATATTGCTAAAAAGGGTAAAAAAGCAATCATAACGCTTTAGACACCCAAGCCTAGGCGGTCTTGGCACCAAATGGGTTTTTGGCAGTTGGAACTAAACTATTAGGGCTGAAATGCCCTATTTTTAAGAAATCTCGGAGAAATCGTATGAATGCTACGCAACTGCTAGAGCAATTTGGCCCCAGGGAGTCTATGGACTACGACCTAGTCATTGTGGGTGGTGGCCCAGCGGGCTTATCCGCAGCAATCAAAGCCAAGCAGCTAGCCAATTCCTCTGGCAAAGAGATTAGCGTGTGCGTTCTTGAAAAAGGTTCCGAAATTGGCGCTCATATCCTCTCAGGCGCCGTCATGGATCCCAAGGCCCTCACCGAGCTATTTCCGAATTGGAAAGAATTAGGCGCCCCACTAGATACAGAAGTAACACAAGATCAATTTCTCTTTTT
>CAIOIX010000024.1 GCA_903858445.1 uncultured beta proteobacterium | reverse complement strand
CAGAGATTCACACAAATGGAAGAGTGGCAGAGCGGTTGAATGCACCAGTCTTGAAAACTGGCGAGGATGAAAGTCCTCCGTGAGTTCGAATCTCACCTCTTCCGCCATATACGACAGCAGAGCCCCTATCCATGGGGCTCTATGTTTTTGAGGCTCCTCTACCCACCACTCTACCCACCACACAAACAGAGTCTCAATTTGGATCTAATTGGATCCCTTGGGGTTATGTATTTGCGAGCTACGTTCAGCAAGGTATTCATAGACATCAAAAGAGCTTAGATTCTCGGCGCCATTGATGGTTGGGACATCGCCGTGATGCAGAAAGTCGGCAACTAGCTGGTCAGCACTTTCAGCTACATTTCCGCGAGAACTCAAAAAATCATCAACTATCTTTTTACAGGTATTGATGGCCTGATTCAAATCATCGAATTTACCTATGTGCAGCCAAGGACTTTCACTTAGAGGGCGGCGCTCGCTAAACACATCTACTGAAAATTTTTGAGGGCAATTGGATGAAGAGTATGTAGTCATACCTCCATTATCCAATCACCAGCCCTTGATGCTAGGTACTTGATTTACCTGTGGGGGTGTTCCGATGGTTGTATTTGGAGGTGTGTAAATAGGCGCCTGAATATTTCCCTGATACTGCCCCTGGGGCCCGTAGAAATTTGTTTGGTTACCTTGCACTTGGGCGGAACCTTGAAATGCTCCAGTGGCGCTATATGAATTAGAGACACCGTTAGGTGAGGTTTGTATATAACCCTTGTACTCTCCATTTGGTCCGTATACGGCCTAACCATGGGCAATGCCCGATATTAGCAATATGGCTAAGCAAAATTGATATTTCATGAGCATTCCCCCGTGTATGGTGATAAGTGTATGCCCATAAAGGCTCAGATAGTGAGCTTCGTAAGCAAACTCCAAAAATGCCAGTAAATCACTGATTTCCTTATATTATTAAGGGATACATATAACTTTTGGCATTATTGAATGAGTAAGAAATCCCTTAGCGAACGTGATATTTGTACTAAGTTCATTACGCCGGCCATTTTGAAGGCTGGATGGGATCTTCATACTCAAATTCGCGAAGAATTAAGTTTTACCAAGGGGCGCATCATTGTTCGCGGCAAGTTGCATACGCGCGGAAAACAAAAGCGCGCTGATTATGTTCTTTATTACAAATCTAATATCCCAATTGCCGTAATTGAAGCCAAAGAAAATAATTTAAGCGTGGGCGCCGGAATGCAGCAGGCACTAGATTATGCGGAAACGCTTGATGTGCCATTTGTATTTAGTTCAAACGGTGATGCATTCTTAATGCACGACCGAACTGGTCTGGCAGATAAGGTTGAACAAGAGCTTTCTTTAGAGGCATTCCCAACACCAGAAGAGCTGTGGGCGCGCTACTGCAAATGGAAGGGCGTAAATACCCCTGAGGCAAAAAATACGGTAGAGATGCCTTATTACGATGATGGCACTGGGCGCGCTCCAAGGTATTACCAAGTCAATGCAGTGAACAGAACAATTGAAGCTGTGGCCAATGGCGCTAACCGTATTCTGCTGGTAATGGCTACTGGCACTGGCAAGACTTACACAGCCTTTCAGATCATCTGGCGCTTATGGAAGTCGGGTACCAAAAAGCGCATTCTATTTTTAGCAGACCGCAATATTCTTGTAGATCAAACTAAGAATAACGACTTCAAGCCATTTGGCGCTGCGATGACCAAGATAAGCAAGCGGCAGATAGATAAAAGTTATGAAATCTACCTATCTCTTTATCAGGCAGTGACAGGCACAGACGAAGAACAAAATATCTACAAGCAGTTCTCACCAGACTTCTTTGATTTGATCGTGATTGATGAGTGTCATCGTGGTAGCGCTTCTGAAGATTCGGCTTGGCGTGAGATCTTGGATTACTTTTCTTCCGCCACTCACATTGGCTTAACTGCCACACCAAAAGAAACAAAAGAGGTATCAAGCATTACTTACTTTGGCGATCCTGTTTACAGCTATTCATTAAAACAGGGAATTGAAGATGGCTTCCTTGCACCCTATAAAGTTATTCGGATCGATATCGATAGAGACCTTCAGGGCTGGAGGCCTAGTACGGGGCAGGTAGACAAACGTGGGCAAGTAATCGAGGACCGCATCTACAACCAGAGCGATATGGATCGCACCCTGGTATTAGAAAAGCGCACGGAGCTCGTAGCTAAGAAGATAACTGAATTCTTAACTGCCACCGATCCATTCGCTAAGACCATCGTATTTTGTGATGACATAGATCACGCAGAGCGTATGCGTCAAGCCTTGGTTAACCTAAATCCAGAGCGCGTTAAAGAAAATCGCAAGTACGTGATGCGTATTACTGGAGATGAGCAAGAAGGCAAAGCTGAGCTTGATAACTTCATTAACCCAGAAGAGCGTTACCCAGTAATTGCAACAACCTCGAAGTTAATGACTACCGGCGTAGATGCTCAGACTTGTAAGTTGGTGGTACTTGATCAACATATCAAGTCCATGACTGAATTCAAGCAAATGATAGGGCGCGGTACCCGCATTAACGAAGATTACGGCAAGTACTGGTTCACCATCATGGACTTTAAAAAGGCTACAGAGCTTTTTGCTGACGAAGCATTTGATGGGCCACCAATTGTTGTGTACAACCCAGGACCAAATGATCCGCCTACGCCACCTGAAGAGCCTGGCGAAGAGGGTGGTAGT
>CAIOIX010000023.1 GCA_903858445.1 uncultured beta proteobacterium | reverse complement strand
TGCAGTATCTATACCCAATTTAAACTAAAGGAAAAACATCATGTCAGCACTCACAGGCTTGTCCTCAACATTATCTTCAGGCATCAATGACGTTCAGTCTAAGATGACTACTGTTCAAACAGAATTAGCGACAGGCAAAAAACAACTCGATCCAGGCCAATTGGGTGAAGTTACCCGCCTGGCTTCACAGGTAACTGGTTACAACTCAGCAGCTAACAACATCAGTCAAGCACAAAATGCAATCAGCGTTGCTCAAACTGGCTTAAGCTCAATCAATGATTTGATGACTCAATTAACAGACTTGGCCAACAAGGCAAGTAACGCCTCTTTAAGCGATACCGACAGAGTAAATCTAAATACAACTTTCCAATCTCTATTAAAACAGATTGATGGCATCGCAAGCAACACAGAAGTAAACGGCGTAAATCTACTTAAGTCTAGCGCTGTAAGCTCAACGATACTAGCTGGAATTTCCTCATCCGATACAGCCACAATTAATGCCACAAAATCAGATACAACAACGCTCGGCATTAGCTCAACTGCAACTGCGGCTAGTGTATTGGCTGCCTATACGGCTGCTGGCGGTACAGATGCAACCGTGACTACTGCTGCGACCAATGCTAATGCTACAGCCGCTACTGTTAAATCAGCAGTAACAACTGCATTGGCTACTGCTAATAGTGCATTCACCACCTCAGCAACTTTGGTAAATGCGGCAAAATTTACGGCTGAAACGGCAGCCAATACTGCAGCACAAGCAGTTGCTACGGGCATTGACATTACAACTGCTACTAGTGCTATGGCGGCCGTAACCGCTTTGGCTACTGCACTCAATAAAGTTTCATCAAACCAATCTAGCTTGGCTGCTGATGCTGCTGGCTTGACTGCAAAAGCATCAACAGACACAGCAATTGCTACTAACTTGCAATCTACAATTGACTCAATTCAAAAGCCTGATCAAGCTGCTTTGCAAATGCAATTGACACAATTGAACAACCAACAATCTGTAGACTACTATTTGATTAGCCAATTGAACACTGCCAGCCAAGCTGCTTTGACAATCTTCCGTTAATCTTCAGTAAATTAAGTAATGTGGGACAGAAAAAGCTGGGTATATCCCAGCTTTTTCTTTAGATTGAAATTTAGTGAGCCAGCCTAGTATGAGTTTATAGATCAGTAAGTTTTTAAACTTTTACAACTCAAAGGAACTGCCATGTTTGGAACTCAAAACGCCCTCAAATCCTACATCAGTATTGACGATAATTTATCGGGGTCCAGCTTTGAGCAACGCTGGTTTGAATCCGTAGTAATGATTTTACAACGCCTTCATAAAGGCGAATTTGATGCGGTTGCAACACACAAGAAATTGCTAGAGGTATGCGATGGTTTGCAGTGGGTCCAGGAGAACTTGAATGAAAAGTTGAACTCTCAGCACCGAACTATGCTCAAGAACATCTACAGCACCAATATTCAGATTCTGAATGGGGCCATTCAGACTAAAAGCATGGAATTTTTGCCAATTGTCATCTCCAGCCTAGAAACCATCATGCAGCCTTACTATAAAAAGTCAGAGCCAGCGATCCAGTAAAGACTGCTAACTAGGGCACACCCCAGTTAATGTGGCCGGCTGCCTTTAGCAGATAAATAAAATCTTGTAGGGGCTAGTACTCCAGTCAATCACCACAAATCACTCAAATGTGGTCGTTACTGGACTGGGCTTACAAGATATTTTGTTCATGCTCGGGACTCCTCAGATAGGAGCGCCTGGCTTGGTAGTGTAATTAACGCCGTTTGACTTAGTTACCCTCATTTCCAAAAAATCGTTTTTGGAGTTGCTTCGTATTACTAGAAATGTGCTGAGTCAGTCGCTCAATCATGGCCTGCTCAGTACCAGGGGTGGCTACTGAATTCATTTCCCTTGCGACTGTTGCTAACTGCGCTTGCAAATTTTCAGCGAGCTCTTGTCCAGTTTTAAGTACATATCGCTCTTTAAATCCAAGCTCTTTCGCCATGTTGCCTATGTGCGCTTTGCTAATCTGAGAAGGCTTAGCTTCTTCGCCAACCTTGAAAGCAAACTGACTAGATAAACCTGGATAGATAGAGGTGCAGAGAAGATCATAAAAAGAGCTCAGTCTGGCCCCCAGATTCGGTGGAAAATAAATAGAGTTTTTTGCATGACTATTATTATTACCAACCAATAAATTAAAGAAGATCCATTGCAAAAAGCGTTTGATATCCGATGCTGGCACCCCACTCGCTTTTAATAGCTCATAACACCTTAGCGAACTGGGACCCCATCGGTCTCATACTTTACTGTCGAAGGTTTTTTATCAAGCTGGCAAAGATCGAGTTGGTGTATTTTTAAAATCTTGCCGGCCTCATTAAGGGTTCGATCGTAGCACTGAATAAGGCACGATTTTGCTATCGCTTGATAGCTCGAAGCTGCCCCCAAAAAAACCTAATTGATCAGCCAAATTCATGACAAAGGTTTCGTTAATAGCCGATACCCAGATGCCGCCTATTGCTTCAATGTTCGGTTTGACAATATAAGTCGATGGAGAGCTACCTAATGGCAAAGCAATACCGCCCTGCGCATCTACCAGAATTCCAAATTTTTTCTACGCGCCAGCAAGCGAAATTCGCATACCCCTTTCTTGCGAAATGCTTTGCATTGAACCAATGGACGACCTCAGTCTCTGGGCGACTTCATCCCAATTGGTTAATTGATACTCTGACTTACTAGGTTTTTCCCCTTCTGGAAATAAAGAGAAGTCACTAGCAGTATCCCCACCAATAACACTCAGCAAGCCAAATGTGGTGCTCACTTAATTTTTTAGTTTGAGTAATTCTTGGATGCCTGCTTCTGGCAGGAGATTCTCAAAAAAAGACTCAACAGGTAGGTCAATATATTCCTTTTGCAAAAAACTGAGCGTAGGAGAAATAGACTTGCCACGATTTTCTAGAATGGATTGCGCGTAGACAAATCGAATTTCAGGCTCATCAAACAGCTGACCTATGAGCTCTGTACCTCGATACACATCCAGTTTTTTAATATCCACCAATACTTACCACCCTTTCTCCGGATGAGCATCTCCAGACCAAGGGTATCGAATACATCCAACACTTTTTTAAGTTGCACTGTTTCCTTGCCGCCTTCCAACTTCACAATGAACCGATTCCCAGTGTTGGCTAACCCTGAAATATCGAGCTGGGTCATTTTTGGGAATGCTCGACATCGCTAAATGAATTGCCCTAAATCCTTGGTAGAGCCTATCTTATTAAAGCTAGGAATTGCATCTTCCAGATCTGCCATCACTTGCTCCTAAAGTTACCGATAGGTAATTTATTAAGTGATTTCTCAGGATATGCAAGCATTAATTACCGTGAGGTAATTAATTGAATTACTCCAAAATAAGAGGTTAATCGCCACTTGTTTGGAGCTTTAAATTGCACTCAAGAATTCATAATTTACCCTAGTAAAGCCACATTCCATTTTTGTAAAAAATTGATATCGCGATTCTGATCCCATGAATGCCCCTAAAACCAGCACCTCCAAAGTGGATGTTGCAAAAGCCCATCAACGCAAGTGGCAGATGTCGGTTCAGGAGGCTGAGGAAAACTTTCGGATTATTGCAGATGCAGCACCCGTATTAATTTGGCGGGCTGGCACTGATAAGTTGTGCTACTGGTTTAATCAGGTGTGGCTGGATTTCACGGGTCGTACTATGGAGCAAGAGTATGGCAATGGCTGGGCCGAAGGGGTTCATCCGGATGATTTTGATCGCTGCCTAGAAATTTACATTACCAATTTTGATGCTCG
>CAIOIX010000022.1 GCA_903858445.1 uncultured beta proteobacterium | reverse complement strand
CTATAGTTATTTACCTTAGCAATCCTATATCTATAGGACCCGTCAAAAAATAAAATTCTCCTTAAGTAATGAAGTCTTGGGTATTCCCGAGCCAGAACTAAAGGAGAATTAAATGACGCAAGCTAAACAAATCATCCGCGCTGTAGCAATCGCTGCTGCAGCTTTGGCATTCACATCATTCGCACATGCTGCAGTTGATGCGGATGCTGCTAAAGCCTTGGCCAAGCAAAACAACTGTTTCAAATGCCATGCTATTGATAAAGATAAGGATGGCCCTTCCTATCACAGCGTTGCCGAGAAATACAAAGGTAAGCCGGGTGCAGAAGCCAAATTAATTAATCACATTACTTCTGGTGAAAAAGCAAAGTTCCCAGATGGTCATGAAGAAGAGCACAAGATTGTAAAAACCTCACCACCAAAAGATCCAGAGCAAATCAAGAATTTGGTTCAGTGGATTTTGGCTCAATAAAAATCAATTAGCCATCAAATAAATAAAAATACTCGAAATCGTAAGCACGAGGAATGCAAATGAAGATCTTCAGAAAACTTCTAGTAATAAGCGCGGTAATGGGTGCCATTGGTTTGGCGCCCCTTGCGTTTGCACAAAGCAACTTGCCTGATCTAGGTCAGTCAAAAGCCGATGTTGCAAAAGCTGCTTTTAAAGAAGACGCCAAGTGCACCAAATGCCACGATGAGAGTGAAAATGCTCCCGTACTCTCTATATATCAAACAAAGCATGGTGTGAAGGGTGATGCCCGCACACCAAGCTGCACCTCTTGTCATGGTCAAAGTGATAAGCACTTAGCTGGCGATAAAGACGGCAAAGGTCGTCCATCTCCTGATTACATCTTCAAAAAAGGTGTTTACGACAAGAGCCCAAGTCAGGAGCGTATGGATCGCTGCCAAACTTGCCACAAAGGTGAGAAACGCACAAACTGGAATGGCTCACAACATCAAGTAAATGATGTGGCATGTAATGATTGCCACGTAGTACACAACCCAGTAGATAAAGTAAGAGTTAAAAAAACTCAAACTCAAGTTTGCTACACCTGCCATAAAGAACAACGTGCAGATAGCTACAAAACATCTACCCATCCAATTGAAGTAGGAAAAGTAGTGTGCTCTGATTGCCATAATCCTCATGGCTCTACAGGCCCAACACTACTCAAGAAAAACACTTTAAATGAAACCTGCTTCCTCTGCCATGCAGAGAAACGTGGTCCGATGCTATTTGAGCATCAACCTGTTGTTGAAAATTGCGGCAATTGCCACACACCGCATGGCTCTAATATCACTCCATTATTAAAAGATCGCCCACCATTCTTGTGCCAGGATTGCCATGATGGTATGAGCCATCCAAAGTCACCCGCTGGCCCTAATGCAGCTGGGCGGCAGCTTAATCCAGCAATCTCAAGTCCAAGTGCAAATGTGACTGGACGTGCTTGTTTAAATTGCCATAGCCAGGTTCACGGATCCAACAGTCCAGCTGGTGGCTACTTCCAACGCTAATGGTTCAAGACGATATTTATATAGAGGCTCATTATGAGAAACGCAGATAAATTAAATTGGAAAGTTAGCGCAATTGCGCTGGCTGTGGCGAGTATGTTTATTACTTCGGCAGCATTTGCTGACGATGAGGAGATTAAGGATCTCACTCAGCCAAAGAGTTCGGTGCAAGTGGAGGTAATTAACGTAGACAGTGCATCCGCAAAATTTGGCGAGTACAACGGATTGAATACACAGGGTCCAAAGGCAAATGGTGCATTGAGCATTAAGGGCGGTAGTGGATACACTAATAACGAGCAGGGGGAAACTACTCGCTGGTCAGTAACTGGTGATAACTTGGGGTTAACTTCCCGTTCTGCTGGCGCCAGTATCAGTGATCAGGGTAGTTGGAGTTTTGGGGTGAATTATGACCAGCTTCAGCATAATATTAGCGATACGTATCAGACCCCTTATCAGGGAAAAATGGGAGGTGGAACCTTTACCTTACCCAGTAATTTTGGTTCTATAAATACAGCAACCACTAACGGCGGAACGAGTTATCCCGCTAGCGCAAATCCTACTATTAGGACTGGTACTCAGTTCATGACTACCACGCAAAAGAATGATTTTGCAGGCATGAATATTTCGTCTACACGCCAAAATACGACTGTAAATGGTAAGGCTGAAATCGACAAAGACTCGAATTTCACATTTGAGTACAACAATCTCACTCAAACTGGGGCTAAGTTACAAAGTATGCCTGGAGCAGGTATGGCTAAGGGTGGAGCTATTGGTGAAACTCCCACTATCTTACCAATGCCTACCAATTATCAGACGGATACATTTAACCTGGCTTACAACTGGAAATCAGAGAGTGCGCATTTCACAACCTCATATTTTGGTTCTTTTTTCCAGGATGGCTATAACAGTGTTTCATTTCAACCTTGGGCAAATGCTTCTGGTCTTTCCAATACTATGCAAACAATGAGCACCGCTCCTAGCAATAGCTTTAATCAATTGAATATGGGTGGCGGCTATGACATTACAACCAAGACTAAGCTCACTGGTAATGCATCTGTAGGTAGAAATACTCAAAATGCAGGATTTGCCGTTGATCCCTACATGATGATTTCTCCTGCTGCAGGAGGTGTCCCATACTCAGGATCTATGAATGGATTGGTAAATACCACCCATCTTGACGCAAAAATTACAGATCAGTCTGTTAAAGACTTAACGCTATCAGCTGGATATAAATTTGACGAGCGGGATAATTTGACTCAATCAAATATCTATAGTTTTAGTGGTGTTGGTGGAAGCAATTTAGCAAATTCAGTAACCAATCAGCAGCCGGCAGTCTATCCAAATACACCGCTAAGTCTTAAGCAATCATTGATCTCTGCTGGTGCGGATTACCGTTTGACAAGGGATCAAAAAGTTAGCCTGACTTACGGAAATAACACCATTAACAGATGGTGTAACCAATATGGTAGTTCTGGTGCTAATTCACTCAATGCTAACCAATACCCAACTGGTACAAATTGCGTAACAGCGACCTCGAGCAATGAAAATAAATTAGATGCGCTTTATAAAATTAGGGCGATGGAAGGTCTTAATTTTAAAATGGGAGCTGGGTATGCCAGTCGGAT
>CAIOIX010000021.1 GCA_903858445.1 uncultured beta proteobacterium | reverse complement strand
CATTGTTTTATATAGGTTTTATGGTACTCCGACGTAGGGGCTACGAACCAAGGGGTCGTGGGTTCAATTCCTGCCAGCCGCACCAACTATAAGGGCCTCCTGTCGGGGGCCCTTACCTTTTGGATAATAGAGCGTATTTTTGGATAATAGATTGGGGTTATTTTCTCAATTTTGCGTCATTGGATCCATATAAAACGGGGCTCTCCCGTCTGTCTCACTCGAATTCATTTGGATAATAGAATTTATTTCCTCATCGGAATTGATTTTTCAATCTCTCCATAGAAACAATTATCCTAGGGCTTTTGCGCTCATTTTAAGTATCTGTAATTGGATTGGCATGCCTCAATTTATTTATTGCATACCCTAAAGAACCCTCATCGCCACCACGTTTGGCCGCTTGCCACTCAATTACGGTCATTCAAATTTAGTTTTCTAGAGGGTTTTGACAGACAGAAAACGGCCAGGAGCAGCCATTTAGCTTTGAGTCCAGTAGTATTAGTTTCTTATGGCGATCGTTGCCAATATTCATTTCCCACATTGTTTAATATGCGTTTCAATAAAATTGCCGTTGCTTTAATGTGTTTTATCTCTGCAAGTGCTTTGGGTTCTGAGGATGAGGTGGGCGTATCTGTTGCCATTACCATGGATGATTCTTTGTCTTTCTCTAGCAAGGCCCCGCTATTAAATTTGGATACGCTGGGTATTTGGCGCGTCACCCCAGTGGTATCGGCTTTAGCTTTCTCACAAACCAATCCCTCAAGTGGTGCGGGTGATATTTCTAATGCGCAGTTATTGATTCAAAAAAGTGTAGGGGATCTTCAATTTTTTATTCAAACCGGCGTATATTCGGTGCCTGTACTGGGTAAGCCTATCATCCGAACCTTAAGTAATACCGTCGACACTTATGGATACATTCCTAATGCTTCGGTTTCTTATATTCTTGATCAAAACTGGTCCGTCACTGCTGGAAAGTTAGCTTCCATGGGCGGCTATGAATCAACTATGACATTCCAGAACTTAAACATTCAACGTGGTTTACTTTGGGATCAGACTAGCTCGGTATCTTATGGGACTGTTGTCAATTACGCTAAGGATGATTTATCTCTAGCTCTTACCTGGAATGACGGGTACTACTCAAATAAAATGAACTGGCTTGGTGCCTCGGGCGCATATCAGTTGAATGATAAACAGAGTATTGGTTTGAGTTGGGTGGGGTCTACTAGCGGTAATTCGCAGAGCAATGCCAATACACCACTCTTGCAAAATAACTCACAAATTATGAATGCGCTCTATAAGTACAGTGGCGAGCGCTGGTATTTAGCGCCGTATCTACAGTACACCGTAATTCCTGTGAATGGTGCCATTGGTATTACCTCGGAGTATCAAACCTATGGGGCTGCGCTCTTGGCAAATTATCGCTTTCCCGGTACAGCAATTACAGGCCTTGGTTCCGCCAAGATGAGCCTGCCGTTCCGCCTGGAGTACATACAGGAAAAAGGGGGTACATTGAATAACGTAAACTCAATGTTATATGGTCCCGATAGCTCGGCAGTTTCGCTTACTATCACCCCAACCATTCAATTTGATGGTTATTTTGCCCGAGCCGAAGGTTCGGTGGTCCGGATTACCAATCCCGAGCCTGGATTGGGCTTTGGGGCGAATGATGCAAAGCGCTCGCAATTTCGAATGATGTTGGAAGTTGGTCTATTGTATTAATCAGATTGTCTAACGAGGATATTGGATGAGTGTGGCATTTTTAGAGAACCTTCCTAATTGGGTTCTATTCATCATTTTTCCAGCTGGGTCATGGCTGGTTTTAGGATTTCTTACGCTCTTATTTAGAGCGGCTGCTAAACCCTTGGGATTTGATGATATTGATTCAGATATTTTGGATACGGCGACTCAAAACGTTATGTCAGGTGCATATGTAGTGTTGGGATTCGTATTGGTCCTAGTAATGGCTACAGCCAATGACATTGATAGCAATATCTCTAAAGAGGCCAGTCAGATTGAGAGCCTTGATCGCCTATTGGTTATGGAGGGCTCGCCAGCAGCGCAAACCGCACGTCAAACATTGTTGGCCTATACCAAATCGATCGTAAGTGATGAGTGGAAAGGTCTGTCGGGCGGCCCTCGCAACCAAAAGACGCGCGTTTATGCTGATAAATTGTTCACAAACTTGAGGGCAATTGAGCCTATAAGTATTCGTCAGGTAGCACTCTTTATGGATGTTATTAAAACCGGGGATGACATTGCTCAATATCGAAATTTGCGAATGATGAATTCCCAGAGTCGTCTACCCAGCTTATTTTGGCAGCTAAGTTATCTCACCTTGTTGGGAGTCATCATCATTTCTGCGCTAAGACTATTAAGACCATCCAGCATCAGAATTTTTGCATTAGCAGTTCAGCTAGCGATGATCTCATGGCTTTTTGCAACGGTGATGATATTGGACTTGCCTTACCTAGGGCAGGTTAAAACCTCGCCAGAAGCCTTTGAAAAAGCCATTGAATTGATTCTGGCTCGACATTAACCCACCATGAGCAATTAGCTCTTAAGGCTCCCAAGCTTTGCTTGGGCATCACGCTTAATACCCGATAATGCATTTCTTAAGTTAAAGTAAAAGCGGGAATTTTTTCCGTAGATATACAAACTGGCAATATTGTCTTCGCACTCTTGAGCTGCTTTTAAAACTTCTTCAACCTCTTGTTTTGATGTGGCCCCAGAAATTGCCTCATCTAATACTCGAAGATTAATAAAGGTTTTATTCATTAATTCTTCAGATGGGTACAGCCTAGCTCCTTCCATCAACTTAAGGGCCGGGATAATTAAAGCAAAGAAGGCAAAAATATAAATCCACATACTATCGAGTAGGCTAGCGACCCAAATAGGCATATAGCTAAATATTGACGGAACCCCATTCTTATAAAAACGCTCTGCTATGGGGCTCAATGGAAAGCTGCGATCAATATCTTTTGGGAAAAAATCTGGTGAAGAGAAAAAGGCATTTGAGTCTCGATTATTCTCTTTGGCTGCCAGAAGAAAAGCCCATTGAATTGCGCGATGTGTATCTTTTTCAACTAATAGATTTGTTGTTGAAGCTAGGATGGTGATGTCATGGGGCGGCTCTACTTTTTCAATACTCCGAGAGCCTTTGGGGATAGTGAGCTTCTGAAGGAGGGGTAGCTTTTTAATATAAGCGTCCGCCAATGAAAAATTCATTATCTTGATTTTGGTATCTTTTAATAGGCCTTTAACAGTTTCCGATTGAATGCCATCCACAATAAACAGAGCATCTATTTTTCCTTCCTGAAGCGCATGCGCACCATCTTTATGAGAAAGCTCAATTACATTTCTTACAGGGTGAACATCGCTAATCTGACTGAGTTTTCGATAAAGGGTATTGGTAGCCTCTCCAGGAAGCCCAATGGATATTTTTTTATTTGAAAAGTAGTGGAATGGATCGTTTGTTTGAATCTCCGATCCTTTGTAAAAAATCCATATAGGCGAAAACTGCACGCTGCCAAGCGATACTAGGTCGGGATAGTCCTTTCCCGATGCAAATCCTACGGTTAGAAAGCTTGCATTAATGTTTGATTCAATGGCTTGTAGACCCTTTAATCCCTCCCCGAGTCCATTGGTGGAGATTAATTCAAGTTTGATATTATTTTTTTTGAAAAATTCTTCGAAGTTGTTTGAAATTCGCTGATACGACGACCCATCTTGTCCTATCGCTAAATAGGCCGTCTTCGGTGGAAGTGGATTGATATAAATTGCCAGTCCAATGATGCATAAGATGCCAATCGGAATATAGATGTTGTAAAAAAGTAATATCTTTAACCAACCCTTTTTCTCTTTTTGAAAAAAGATTTTCAAGTATCTTTTTAAGTGCTCTACTTGTGTGTGTGCATGAAAATTCATATTATGTTTCTTAGTCTTGATCAATGGAGTAAATCAGCGCGGATTTTTTAAGTTTTCCGACAAAACAGTATTGCATTTCGTTGTCAGTTTTGGTGTTTGGTTTTGGCATTTCAGATGAGCTTAAAACTACCTCATCGCCGAATACGCCATTTAACTTTATCAAGCAGCCAGCGTATAGTTCAAGATAAGATGCGCCATCATCTGTTTCTAGGTCGACCAAATCACGATCTGCTACCTTCGTTTTGGTAACGTCTAGAACAAGACTTTTATGAATCTCAACTCTACTGCTACTTAAGTTAATGCCATCTTCGGTGGGTGACTTGACCTCTAAATTCATTAAGCGAACATGGGAGTTATTAAAATCAATGCCATCGTCTGCTGAATAGTGGCTTTTAATCGATTGAATAGACCATTCGCATGGCCCTACCCCGATAACTGAGATGGCATCAACATCATCGCCAATATCAACGAGCTTTCTAGATTTTGAACTGACATATTGATCCTTCCGACCTAAATATTTAGCGGTGATTGTCTGCGCTGAAAAGTGAGAGGGAGGATTTTTTCTATTCACTTTGATGCCGATGCCATCTTTATTGGCATCTGCGTAGTTGCCAATAAACCAAAGACCACCGTTATCGGCAGCCTTAACGGGTTTGAATTCATCATTCGCCGCGCTCAACTGAATTTTTTTGGCTAGCAGTTGGGAGCCTTGATCAAAAATTAAGGTAGAGCGTTTGATGCAACTATCTTTAAACACCCCATTGAGCAAAAGTATCTTCACGCCATCCTGAGCGGTGAGCCTTACATTTTTCAAAACCCGAACCTCACCTTTGACGATGTATATCTTAGAGGCTCTCAGATTTACATTTTTTCTAATTTTTGCTGGAAGTATTTCAAATTGATTAGTCATGCCGCGCTCCAAGGCCAGATTTTAATGAATGGGAGGCTCTATATTAGAGGGTGATTGGATAGGCGTGGAGGTATTTTGGCGCATACAATGGGTATATAGTCCACCCTTCTGGTTCGGGGATGCGATTGAGTAAATCATTGCATCGTAGTTTGCTGGTCTAATGCCATAGGAAAGATATTTTTGGCTTCATTTTGCCTAAAGAGTTGCTCTGATTGATGATGAGTCCTAGTGCATCAATGTCCCTACGCTTACCAACCTGAAACGACTGCGACTAATTCTTTTGTGAAAAAAATCCTTTCTTTACTGTGGGCCTGCTTTTTTCTCTCTCTTTTATGTATTGATCATGTTATTGCCCAGACTCCAGAACTGATCATTCAAACCCCCTCGGGGCCTTTAAAGGGGTTGAGTAGTGCTGCTGGAGGGGTAAATGACTTCAGGGGGATTCCCTATGCAACGGCGCCACGTTTTGATATGCCCATTGCAACAGCCTCATCGAGCGGGGTAAAGGATGCCACTAAATTTGCAAGTAACTGTCCTCAGGCCGCTCGGTTTAATTTAACTGAGGAAAGCCTAAATGAGGATTGCCTGTACTTAAATGTTTCAGCGCCATCAGACTTAAGGCCTAATGAAAAACTTCCGGTGATGGTCTGGATACCCGGTGGAGGTTTCGTTGGGGGTGGCTCAAACCTCTATAAATTAGAGCGGATGGCTCATGACGGACGGATGGTCATAGTATCAATCAACTATCGAGTCGGACTGTTTGGTTTTATGCCTCATCCTGCAATGGATGCTGGTTCTAATGGGGATCTGGGCATAGAAGATCAGCGTGAGGCGCTTAGATGGGTGCAGAAAAATATTGGAGCTTTTGGTGGTGACGTTAAAAATGTCACCGTAGCAGGTGAATCAGCGGGTACCGGCTCGATTTGCCAACATTTAGCAAGCCCGGAAGCAGTGTCTGGCCTGTTCCAAAAAGCAATTTTAATTAGTGGTGCTTGCTTGCAGGAGCTTCCGACGCTGAAGCAGGCGTTGGCTACTCCAATATGGAAATCAGTCGCGTATAACCCTAAAGATCTCAATAGGCGTTTTAGCTGCCCTGTCCCAGGCGATGCAAATTACTCAGATGCAGAATCATTGGCTTGCTTAAAAAAGATCCCTGTAGCCCAGTTGCTTCAAGCGCAAACGTATGAAGCAGGTAATAGCATCCTCAGCTTTGTCCCTGTAACGGGAAATAAGACCGTACCACGTTCATTTAAAAATGCCGTTGAAACGGGCAATATTGTGAAGGTGCCATTGGTGATGGGGGGCGCTCAAAATGAATTGCGACTTTACGTTGGATATGATGCTTTGGGTGACAACGCCAACCATACTAAATATCCTGCAAATCTTGAAAACGTAAATCGCTATTACTTGCCAGCCTTTTATGGGGCTGATCAAAAGACCAGTCAGAAAATTATTGGAAGATATTTTGGGGGCCCTCAAAATCCTAAAAATTTAAATGGTGCCACCTTAGGTTCCATGCTCTCAGACTTTAATCCCCATGTTGGGATTAATAACTGTTTTTATCTTCGAACTGCCAATGCCTTGAACGGCGTGCCTGGAATGCCTCCAATCTACCAATTTGAGTTTGGTGACCCTAATGCGCTGGTGCTTGGCGTTGGTATTGCCAAAGGCAGCAACCCTGGCTTTCTGCTTGGGGCAGTGCACTCATCGATTCTTAATTATTTCTTTCCAAACCTATCCAATACAGCTGCCATTGATGCCCCTAATTTATCTCCGGCCTCACAAAATTTAGGCAAGCAAATGACGGTATATCTGGCAAGTTTTATGCGGGATGGTAATCCCAAGGAAGCTAGTCAACCAATATGGCCACAGTACGATGGGGTGAAACAAAATCCATCATCCAACAAAGTCATGTTCTTTAGTCCTGGAAATATTCATGCGTATAGTGCTTATGGTGGCACTCAAGCAAGCTCCAAGGCGGGTCATCAATGCGCATTTTGGAATGAGATCTATCCCGAGTGATTTTTAGTATTAGTAGTTTAATAAATGGATAATAGGTTTAGTTATGAAAATGCGCTCTCTAGTAGCCTTTAGTTTTCTAGGTTTGATGGGTGGTTGCACCACCATCAATTCATCTAGTTTTAGCGATATGTCTTCTGCCTACCGCGAGGTAGTTGAGGGCTATAGCAATGACAATATTCTGTTGAATGTTGTTCGCTCATCCAAAAATATGCCGCTCAGTTTTCTGGATATCCCATCCGTCATAGGTACCGGCAATGTGCTGGCAAATGCAGGTGCATCTACCACCCAAAGCGTTGGGAGTCCCGTGGCGCCACCCGCAGTTACCGCTGGCAACATCGGGCTTGCAGTTAATAATGGATTTACCTTTACTCAGGCTTCTTTAGATAATGCGCAGTTCATGCAATCTTTTCTTAAGGAGATACCGCTAAGCGTTTTAGGTCTTAAGGGAACAGAACGGCTTTTACCAAGAGCGGTTTCTTACACTTTATTAATTGAAAGTATTGAGCTGCGTAGTAATAATTCAATCGTTCATCACTTTAATAACGACCCTTTGGACCCACGGTACAAAGAGTTTCAAAATCTACTCTATTTGTTAATAGAGGCTGGTTTAACTGTTGAGAATACGCAACTCAAGACACCTCTGGGTCCAGCAATTGATAAAAGCTTGCTAACGAAGTCACTGGATTCTTGGGGCTCCACGACGGTCGACAATTTGGCCAAAGGCCTCATTTCATTTAACAAAACGAATAGCAATGGTAAGGAGGTCTATCAACTGGTTCGTAATGAGTCAAGGTCCCGCATTTGCGTCAATAAATACCGCTCACAGCAATTGCTGGGAGATCTGTTGAGCTCAGATTCCTATTGTGCGGACTCGCCAAAGCATGAAAAGACCGATTTGAATTACGCAAAAGTGATTCAATCATTCACATCGGCATATCCTAAAGCAAGCAATATGGAGCTGGTGATTGGCATTCGCTCACCGGGAAATGTATTTGATTTCCTAGGTGCTGTGCTCAATGCCCAGTTTGCAGGTGATGGTTCAAAAATGGTGATGATTCAGCCATCTAAATCCGTGGTTGATAGTTATAACGAGCGTTATAAACAACCCCACCCCTTTTTCAAGGTTTACCGCGATACGCCGATTTCCCATCCTGTTGCCACCGTCAAATACAAAGGGGTAAGCTACTCCATAGCGGATGACGATGGTTCTTACAGCAAGGAGGTCATGGAATTTATGGCAACCCTTGTGACGATTGCCAAGATTCCTGGTGCAATTCCAGCTTCACCAGCAGTCGTGGTCAGGTAATTGATTTAAAGTGCTACGCAACGAACGAGTTTGAAATCATCAGCCAAATAGCTAGACCAATGGCTGCAAAGAACATGGTGTAGCTGACTAAGGGGCCTAAAAAAATAAAATACCTGCTCGGCAGATCGCTTCTGGGCAGGGTCCTCAGAAAGTTCTGGTGTTGGAGCGCTGATAAGAGGGAGATTAGGGAGCCCATGGAAATGAAGAATATACCGATAAAAGCAGAGAGATGGATACTATTGTCAGGAATGTTATTTGCAATCTTTAAGAACTTTATAAATATCCCAAAGCGTTCAATAACAAATCCTAGGGCGATAAAAGATATTGACGATCTTTGCCATGCTAGTAGGGTTCTCTCAGCAGCAAAGAAAACCTGCGGGTTATAGGCGGGCTGCATTTGATTATTTTCCATAGCCTATCTTAGCAGTCCAATGGCTCCGGAAAGAATATGCACTCCTAGGGCTATTAAAACTAAAGGGAAAATCTTATGGCCATATTTTCGGATAGCGCCACCTAGTACTTGATTTTTAACGAGAAGGTAGCCCAATGCGCACCAAATGCCAGTCATCAAAACAAAGGTGAATAGGTAAGTCGGTATGGAGTTAGTAGAGGTGGCAAAAAGAGGCACATAAACCCCAATGTTGTCTCCACCATTCGCTACGGTAACGCTCATCACTGCGATTATTTGAGAGTGGAAACTCTTTTCTATTTTATATTCTTGTTCTTGAATTTGATGGTTTACTTCATTCTGATCTAGGGCAGGTTTTCTCCAGAGGTCAGGTAATTTTTGTAAGCCAAGATATAAGGGTGCTAGGCCCAGTAATGCTACCCATGCAGAGGGAATGGTGAGAGCCAATAAGGCAGCAAGTATGCTCGCTATAGATAGCAGTGCAATACCAAAGAATTGACCTAGAACAATGGATCTAGGTAATAACTTTGGATCGGCAAAAAAGGCGGAAAGTAAAAAGATGTCATCTATATTAGTTGAGATGAATACAACAATACCAATTCCAAATTCAGTTATAAAGTGATTTCCAAGAAAATTCATATATGTATATTACAGAAGTACTGTTCAAGTATTTAAGATAAATGGATGGCAGATTTAAAAGATCAATGGCTATGAGAGAATTATGACTGACTTGTCTACCATTAATCCTGATTTGGTAAAAATTTTGACTGCAATAAGCTGTCATAACATTAATGTTGGTATGATCAGATTCAATTTATCCAAGATAGTTACTGCACAATTATGATTCCAAGAGCTCTTAGTTTGAAGAGAAGTATCGCCAGTTTTTTATTGGCAGCGTTCCTTGTATCTTCTTGTATACCCTTAGCCAATGCTTGTACTAGAGTTGTCTATATTGGCGATAATGGCACTGTAATTACTGGTCGTTCTATGGATTGGGAAGAGGATATGAGTACCAACTTGTGGTTATTCCCAAGGGGAATGGCTCGAGATGGTGCTGCAGGCTCTAATTCATTGAAATGGACATCCAAATATGGAAGCCTTATTGCGGCCGGCTACGATGCCGGCACTGCAGACGGTATGAATGAGAAGGGCCTGGTGGCCAACATTCTTTATCTTGCTGAGTCTGGTTATGGCAGCGCAAATGGCAAGCCATTAATGACAACAACTGTATGGGCTCAATATGTACTTGATAATTTTGCAACAGTAAATGAGGCGGTCGATAATTTAGGGGTCAATACATTTCAAGTAGTATCACCAACATTACCTAATGGTGTTCCAGCATCTGTTCATCTCTCAATTTCGGATGCAAGTGGTGACTCCGCTATATTTGAATATATCGATGGAAAACTGGCTATTCATCATGATAGACGTTACCAAGTCATGACTAATTCACCAAGCTTTAATCAGCAGCTTGCATTGGATAGCTACTGGAAGCAGATAGGCGGACTCACTTTCTTGCCCGGAACCAATCGTGCTGCAGATCGATTTGCTAGGGCTTCATTTTTAATTAACTCAATACCCAAAAATATTGATAAAAATATTATTTCCGCCGTACCGGATGGTAAATTTGAATACCAAGCTGTTGCCAGTACTTTAAGTGTTATCAGGAGTGTAAGTGTTCCACTAGGAATTACTACACTAAATCAACCTAATATTTCATCTACTATTTGGCGCACAGTTTCCGATCAAAAGAATAAGGTTTATTACTTCGATTCAGCTACTTCACCCGATACCTTCTGGGTAGACCTTAAGGATTTAGATTTTTCTAAGGGCTCACCTGTAAAAAAATTATCGGTGGCTGGTGGAAAGGTTTATTCAGGAAATACAGCCAAGCTTTTTGAGGAAGCAAAGCCTTTTGAATTTCTTAAAGCGGCCCAAACTAAATAAATGTCAGTAGTAAGCTTTTGCTATTCTGGGTAAAATTACCTGACGACTTAAGTGCCGGTTGAAAATTATGCAATTGATTTTATTGCATTCGTCTTATTGTTAAGGCCTATATTGCACTTTAATCAAAAGAATTTTTTCTTTTTCCCATAACTAGCTATGGCTTTCTTTGGCCCTCAACTTATTGGCGATCAATACTTTATGTATCTCAGTAGTTACTCTAGTAAATTTTACTTATTACTAATCTCTTTGATATGTCCTCTTGTTGGATGCGGTCATGGTGTTGGTATATCTTCAAATTTACATGATTTGCCGCGCAATGGAAATATTATTTATGCCAGCGCTATCGGTAGCTCATCAAATATTTTCACAGCATCACTAGACGGTACTGAGCCTAGACGACTGACATTTAATTCCGAAATAGATGGTCATCCTAGTTATTCTCCCTCTGGCGATCAAATTGTTTTTTCAAGCATGCGAAATGGTGATTTTGATATTTATCTAATGAGATCAGACGGCTCGCAACAGCATCCAATAACTTCATCAAAGGGTATTGACTTGGTGCCTAGTTTTTCCCCTGATGGAAAAAAAGTCATATTTGAATCTAATCGAGATGGAAAATTTCAGCTTTATATAATGAACGTTGATGGGTCGGTAATACCCCCGCCCCTTAACCTGAGTTAAAAGTAGAATTTCTAAGTTGTTTGATTTAAAGGAAATTCTATGAAAACCTCCCGCTTTACCGATAGCCAAATCAT
>CAIOIX010000020.1 GCA_903858445.1 uncultured beta proteobacterium | reverse complement strand
CTTTTTGATTGCTACGTCATTATTACCTCCTTTCCTCAGTTCCCCGTTGGTTGAACGGCTTGCTAAGGTTATTATTAGACTGTGGGCGGTTCTGGCGTTGGTTGAAATTTATTTTCCCATTCAACAGCATCAAACTTGGAAGTATTTCCATCCCACACTGCTTTCCCGTAGATTTCAGTAAACCACCATGAGTTAACGCCATAACCAAATCCAATGGATGCACCCGATTGTCTTGATTCATCACCGTTTCTAGGTGACTGCGTTCCAAACTTGGTATCGATCTCTTTTTCACCTTCTTCTACGATTGGGCTATACACATAGTCGGCTGGCCCACTTAAGTATTCCGCAGCGTGAAGAAGGGGGGTGCTGGCTAGCAGACCAACGAGAATAAGGTGTTTAAGGCTGCTAAGTATCATTTGACCCTCACAATGCCTTGGGCTGTCTCTGGACTAAATTCACCCTCAAACTTATAAAGGCCGGGGCTTAGTGGGCCTATATAAAAAGATGCTGTACTAAGGGGATTAATGAGAACTTCTCTGTTGAGATCATAGCTTTCAAATTCTTCAGGTGTGTCATCGAGGTTTTCAATGACCAATTTCACTTTTGTATCTGTTGAGATTTCAATGTTGGAGGGTATAAATCTACCCTTTTCGATCCTTATTTTCACTTCCCCATCTTCTTGACTTCCATAAATTTGGTTTGCAGCACAAAGTGCACAGGTAATAAATACAACCCTTGGGAGGAATTTTTTCATAATTTTTGACAGTTTCTTAATGATAACGATTCTCAATTGTAAGGTCTCTAATGAGAATCGTTCCTATTAAATGACAGAAGTGACACAACACCGTGAATTTGGATCAAGTCGATTTAAATTGGCCCTATAGAGTCAGCGGGGTTAATGCCCCCAAGGGTGCCCCTCAAATTAAGGGGCAATTGGAGGACATTGGCTTTCTGCCTGGTGAGCAGGTAACACTTTTACGAAAAGGTTTATTGGGTAAAGGCCCATTCATGGTTCGAGTTGGCGCTTCCACATTTGCATTGCGCAAATCTGAGGCTCGCATGATTGAAGTTGAGCCCAAAGATCATGTCTGAATCCAAGGTTCATTTTTTTTCGAGCGAACCGCTAGTTGCGCTGTTGGGAAACCCCAACTGCGGAAAGACCGCATTATTTAATCTGCTCACAGGCAGTCGCCAGAAGGTCGCCAATTATTCAGGCGTTACTGTTGAGCGTAAGGAAGGTCGACTGAGTTTAGATAGCGGAAAAAATATCCGTATCTTGGATTTACCGGGTGCTTACAGTCTTTATCCGCGCTCCTTGGATGAGAAAGTGACCTGTAATGTTTTATTGGGCAGGGCGGATGGGGAGAAGCGCCCCGACTTGGTAATCTGTATTTTAAGTGCCATGAACTTGCGTCGTAACTTACGTTTAGTTCTGGCTGCTAAGCGATTAGGATTACCTTGTGTAGTTGTTTTAAATATGCTCGACATTGCTAAGCGGCAGGGCTTAGAGATTAATACCGATGCGCTCTCCCAAGAACTCGGGCTGCCAGTGTTGACCAGCATTGGTATTGAGGCGCATGGTGCCGATAAGATTAAAGCTTTTCTTAATCAATTGGATTGGAAAAATTTACACAGATTGCGTACCGGTACCAGCGATGCCACCCTAGAAAATGCAGCTTCACATATTGCTCATTCAGAGTCTGACAATATTCAAGTGCAGCGTATTTTACAAAGTCTCGGATTGGATGAAATTATTCCTGATCGCTTTAGTGATCGACTGGACGCCGTATTTCTGCACCCAATTATTGGTCCGATCATCTTAGCTGGCTTACTTTTCTTTATATTTCAGGCCGTCTTTAGTTGGGCAACTTTGCCGATGGATTTAATTAAAGCGGCGATTGAGTATTTTGGTGGTTTACTTGGTGAGGTTCTACCTAATAATTGGCTTCGTAGCTTGCTCATTAATGGTGTTCTTGCTGGACTCGGTGGTGTGGTGATCTTCCTGCCGCAAATTTTGATCTTGTTTTTCTTTATTCTGCTTTTGGAGGAGTCTGGATATTTACCTCGTGCAGCCTTCTTGTTAGATCGCGTCATGGGCTCGGTTGGTTTGTCTGGCCGATCTTTTATTCCTTTGCTTTCTAGTTTTGCCTGCGCAATTCCCGGAATTATGGCAACTAGAAGCATCTCGAACTCGCGTGATCGCCTGGTGACTATCTTGATTGCACCAATGATGACCTGTTCAGCTCGATTGCCGGTTTATGCCTTATTGATTTCTGCCTTCATCCCAAATAAAAAGCTTTGGGTGGGAGTTGATCTGCAGGGGTTGGTTTTATTCTTACTCTATCTGGCTGGTATTTTAGGCGCCATGGGCGTTGCGTGGATTTTGAAGAGGTTTACCAGTGAGCAGTTCAGAATTAATGCCTTGATGATGGAGTTACCTAGTTACCACATGCCACGTTTAGGGAATTTAGCTATTAGCCTATGGCAGCGTGCTGAAATTTTCCTGCGCCGTGTTGGCGGCATTATTTTGATTATGACTTTAGCACTCTGGTTCTTATCAAGCTTCCCTTTACCTCCAGAGGGCGCTACAGGCTCACCAATTCAATACAGCATCGCGGGTATGTTAGGGCAGGCTTTGGCACATATCTTTTCTCCAATTGGATTTAATTGGCAAATTAGTATTGCGCTTGTGCCTGGCATGGCTGCTCGAGAAGTAGTAGTGAGTTCTTTGGCAACAGTATATGCACTTTCAAGCTCGAGTGCTGATGCTGCTGAAGCCTTAATTCCTTTAATCGCTACAAGTTGGTCTTTAGCAACTGCGCTTTCCTTGCTCGCTTGGTTTGTCTTTGCGCCACAGTGCCTATCGACTATCGCTGCCGTCAGGCGTGAAACAGGTGACTGGAAGATTCCAGCAATCATGCTGGGCTATTTATTTGGGCTAGCTTACTTAGCCTCATTCATCACTTATCATTTGGCGCTTTTCTTCGGGCTAGGGTAGACCCCGTATATTGCTGCGTCACCGCAATTCTTCCTGCGGTAATATCTTCTTCGTAGTTCTAATAAATATAAAGGAGATAGGAATGAGTTCTCGTCGGCAATTTATGAAAACAGCCTCCGCGGCTGGTGCTGGTCTTGTTGCGGTATCGACCATGGGGGTCATGCAGGATGCATCTGCTTATCAAACTTCAGTTTGGGGTGGTGATGTTTACGCGGGCCCTCGTGAGATGGTCAAGAACAGCAAAATTCTTTCCATTCAGAATGCTGATGGTTCAGAAACCTTGGGTGTAGTAACACCTAAGGGCGTAATTGATGTCCGTGCGGTTGCTAAAAAAATGAAGATCGCTGCACCATTAACGCTTGATCAGTTACTGCAAGAGGGCAATGCTGCTGGCTTTAATAAGGTAGTCGCAAGTGCGGATAGGTCAGGTGTTCCTTATTTGAAAGAATCAGATATTACCTTTGGGCGCCTCTTTAAAAATCCAGGAAAAATTGTTTGCGTTGGCCTGAACTATCGCGCACATGCTGATGAAGTCGGAATGGCGCATCCGCGTGTCCCGCCCTTATTTAATAAGTACAACAATAGTCTTGCAGCCCATAATTGCTTATTACAAATTCCTCCACCAGAGGTGTCATATAAGTTGGACTATGAGACGGAGCTTTTAATTGTCATTGGCAAGCAGATGCGCAATGTTCCAATGGCTGATACTCTCAGTTATGTTGTTGGTTACTGCACCTCTAATGATTTCTCATCACGTGATCTGCAGCTTGAGCTTCCGAGTAGTCAATGGATGATTGGTAAAACTTTAGATCAGTACGCACCTATTGGACCTTACTTGGTTACCGCAGACTTGGTTGGAGATCCTAATAAGCTTCAGGTACAGACATTTGTGAACGGTGAAATGCGCCAAAATTCCAACACATCAGACTTTATTCACAACACCCAAAAAATGCTGTCTTATATCAGTACATATTGGACTTTGGAGCCAGGTGACATCGTATTTACCGGTACTCCGCAAGGCGTTATTGCTGGCATGCCAAAAGACAAGCAGGTTTGGCTGAAGAAAGGTGATAGGATTGTTAGTCGAATTGAGAAGCTAGGCGATCTGCAATTTACTCTAGGCTGATACTCGAATAACTCTGTAGAGTTTTACAAATAAAAAGCCACCCAATGAATATTGAGTGGCTTTTTACATCTCTCAACGGAAGCGCTAATGAAGCGCCTAAAAAAACTTATTCAGCAATAAAAGTATTTTCCAGCTTTCCAATGCCGCCCATTTCAACAACCACTACGTCACCATTCACTAGATACTTGGGTGGCTTGAAGCCAATACCAACACCAACAGGAGTTCCAGTAGCAATAATATCGCCAGGGTAGAGTGTGATTCCAGCGGAAACAGTGGCAATCATATTGGGGATATCAAAAATTAGATCCTTGGTATTGGAATTCTGACGCAATTCACCATTGACCCAGCATTTAACTGAAATATCTTCAGCGTTTACCTGGTCTGCTGTAACAACCCACGGACCCATGGGGCAGAAGGTGTCAAAGCTTTTTCCAAGGAACCACTGCTTATGGCGTTGTTGCCAGTCCCGCGCTGTCACGTCATTAATTGCGGTGTAACCCCAGACATGGGACATTGCATCGGCTTCGGTAATGCCTTTGCCGCCTTTGCCGATGATGATCGTCAATTCTGCCTCGTAATCAATTGCAGTCGAAACGGCGGTAGGGATAATCACATTAGAATTTGGACCGGTAACTGACTCTGGAGGCTTTGTGAAGAAGATTGCATGAGATGGAATATCTTCGCCAGGTTTAGCACTACCATCAAATCCACTATTGGAAAACTCTTTAGCATGTTCGTGATAATTTTTACCAACGCAAAAAATATTCCTCCTAGGTCTTGGGACTGGGGCCAACAAACGAATAGCGCTGAACTGATGAGTGGTAGTTAGTTCCGGTAACTTTCCAGCAAGATCTGCTCGTAGTATTGCAACTACGCCATCTTCACTAACATCAACACCCAAATCAAATTCTTCAATAGTCTTCCCATCTTCGGAGATGGAGCCAACACGGGTTTTATTTGGTTCGCTTAGTAAAGAAAATGCAGCGTATTTCATAGTTTATCTCTCCGGTGGGGTTACGCCTTAGACGGCCCTCAGTTGTATTGTTAGAAGTTGTAGTAGGATAAAAGAAAATCAAATAATAACTAAATTAATAACATGAGACAAAAAATCACAGCAATACTATTGCTTACAGGTCTGGCATCCTTTTCAAGTTTTTCTGTTGCCCAAGATGCTTGGCCAAGTCATCCAATCACCATGGTGGTGCCATTCCCACCCGGCGGAGTGGCGGATGCAGTAGGCCGACCTGTCGCCGAGGCTATGTCTCGTTTTTTGGGTCAACCTGTAATCGTTGAAAACAAGGCAGGGGCTGGTGGCGGCATTGGGATGGCTGCTGTCGCTAAATCTAAGCCTGATGGCTACACTATTTTAATGGCCCTATCCTCAATCTCGATTATTCCGGAGGCTGATAAGATCGTAGGTCGTGAGCAGTCTTTTCAGTTAAGCCAGCTCAAGCCCATTGCACGATTTACGGCTGACCCAACTGTTTTGGTTGTGAGGACGGATAGCCCATGGAAGGATTACAAGTCTTTTGTGGCGTCAATGCGAGCCAACCCCGGTAAATATAACTTCGGTTCATCTGGTAACTACGGCACTATGCATGTACCAATGGAGATGCTTAAGTCTTCCGAAAAATTTTATATGGTTCATATTCCCTATACGGGTGCTGGTCCAGCCATTGTTGGTTTATTGGGTGGGCAGGTAGATGCAATTGCTACTGGGCCGTCATCCATCGTTCAGCAAATCAAGGCTGGTAAAGTTCGTGCCTTGGCTCACTGGGGTGATGGCCGCTTATCTAGCATGCCTGATGTACCCAGCTTTAAAGAGATGGGTATTAAGGTTGAGTTTGCGCAATGGGCCGGATTATTTGTACCCAGCTCTACCCCTGAAGCGATCACTAATAAATTACGTGAAGCAGCTAAATTGGCTGCGAATGATGAGCGAGTCCGCTCAGTTATCACCGGCGCAGGAAGTCCAATTCAGTATATGGATGCCCCAGAATTTAAAGTGTATTGGGATAAAGAGTCTGCACAGATGGTTAACGTAGTCAAAAAAATTGGTAAGGTTGAGTGATGAAGAATATAAAATTTCGTAAGGCATTCCTTTCCATATCTCTCCTAGTAGTATCTATATCTATAGAAGCAGCTAGTGTTCAAGAGCAGATGGCGGAGTTTCCCGCAGTTAAGGCGGCGGTTGAAGAACTTGTACTTGCAAACCATATTTTGTATGACCAAAATGCAGTTGATGGTTATGGTCATATTAGTATTCGCAATCCTAATAATTCAAATACTTTTTTCTTGGCCAGAAGTCTAGCTCCATCAGTTGTGACTGTTGACGACATCATGGAGTTTGATATGAATGGCAAGGCATTAAATGGGGATACTCGGACCGCCTACGGGGAGCGCTTTATCCATAGCGGAATCTTGCGTAATCGGCCTGATATTAATTCGGTAATTCACGGTCATGCAGCATCTATATTGCCGTATGGGTTGACTGGGACTACTTTAAAGCCGGTGTATCACATGAGTGCATTTTTAGGTGAGGGCGCCCCTATATTTGAGATTCGGAATTTTGCTAAACCCAGCCCCGATACGGATATGTTTATTAGCAATAATGATTTGGGTGATGCATTATCGAAAATCATGGGTTTGCAGTATTTTGTTTTAATGCGTGGTCATGGCTATGCTGCCGGAGCAGATTCGATTAAAAAGGTAGTCTTTAGATCGATTTATGCGATTCAGAATGCCAGCATCCAATCTGAAGCAATGAAGATGGGTGTAGTTCAATACCTTACCCCAGGTGAGGCAAGTGCCTCCCAGGAAACAATTGAGAAGACTATTGGTCGCCCATGGCAGCTTTGGAGTGAGCGCGTCAAGAAACCCTAATCATTGCTAAACTCTTGCATCATGTCGATGCAAGCCCGTTTTCTTCAATTTCTCTTGCTAGCCACTTTGGCTATACTGCCTTACGCTGCTCATGCAGTCTTACAGGATGAGATTCAGGTCTACGACGATGAAATCAATACCAAGGGCGAGTCTAGCCTTGAGTTACACATTAATAGCACTCCTAGAGGGGTTCAGACCCCATCATATCCAGGTGAAGTGATGAATAATAATGGCGTTCGAGTTACGCCAGAGTTAGCTTATGGTTTAGGTCATGACCTGGAGGCTGGTCTTTATATCTCATACGTTAATTACGATAATAAATTTCAGTACGCCGCAACAAAGCTACGCATGAAGTGGTTGCCGATGCAGGAGGGTAAAGGTGATAGCTTTTTTGCGGGCGCCAACCTGGAAGTTGCTAACGTGCAACCGCAGTTTGATGAATCACGCTATAACGCCGAAATACGTTTTATTATTGGCAAGCATATTGATGAATGGTTAATTTCATTTAATCCGATCGTAGACATGCCGCTGTCTCAACCCTATGTACATCAATCACCATATTTCTCCACTGCTACCCGTATCTCCCGGGAGCTAATGCCTGATCTCGCTTTGGGTGTTGAGTACTACTCGAGTCTGAACCAGATTAATCAGCCGATCAATTACCAAAATACCCAGCAATTAGGCTTCTTGATGATGTATTACGAAGGCAAGCCGATTTCTTTTCAGGCTGGTGTTGGCAAAGGCTTTTCCAACAGTACTGATTCATTGACGCTCAAAGCGATCTTTTCAATTCCACTGCCTTAGATTCTCCGGAAAATAGCGCTCAGACAATATTGATAAAAACGAGTAAGCTATTCAAAATAAAAATAAGTAAAAAATGAGGAGATAACAATGGCTGTGCAATTGACGGTAAACGGGCAGGCCCTTACTTTGGATGTCGATCCATCCACCCCCTTACTGTACATTTTGCGTAACGACGCATCGGTAAACTCAGCAAAGTATGGTTGCGGTGCGGGGCAATGTGGAGCTTGTGCAGTATTACTTGATGATCAGGTGATCTTATCTTGCACTTTGCCGGTAGGTAGTGTCAAAGGCAATATAAAGACGCTGGAGTCTTATGAAGATGATCGCACCCTCAGCGCTTTAAATAAAGCCTTTATTGTCGAACAAGCTGTTCAGTGCGGTTATTGTATTTCTGGGATCATGATTCGCGCCAAACCTTTGCTTGATAAAAATAAACACCCCAGCATTCAGCAAATTAAAGAGACGCTACAAGGACATCTGTGTCGATGTGGGACACACACTCGCATCATTAAAGCCATTCAGCGCGCCTCTCGGGAGTTATCAGCATGATGAATACATCTCCTATTGCGCGTAGACATTTTTTAAAAAGTAGCCTTGGCTTAGCTATTGGTTTTGCTTGGGCTCCCTCCTTGCTTTCGCAAACTACTACTTCATTACCTGGTAGCCTTAGCGCAAACCCAAAACTCGACAGCTGGTTGCATATTCAGCCTGATGGCAAGGTTATCGTATTGGCTGGTAAGGTTGAATTTGGGCAGGGCATCACTACAGCGTTGATGCAAATTGTGGCTGACGAGTTAGAAATCGATATGTCACGTATTGTGATGATTCCAACGACGACTGGTGTTTCTCCCAATGAGGGAGTCACCTCCGGTAGTCAATCGGTCGAGTACGGCGGAATTGCTTTACGTTATGCCGCTGCAGATGCTAGGGAACTCTTGCTAGAGCGTGCCTCTATCAAGCTTGGAGTCGCCGTGACTGAATTGAAGATTCTAGATGGCGAGATTGTTGCTACATCCGGCCAGAGGAGTAGTTACTGGAACTTGGCCAATGATGAGCTGTTTCAAAGGCCGGTGTCTACCAAAGCTCCACTCAAAGTACGCCATACAACTATTGGTCAATCCATTGAGCGCGTTGATATTCCCGCTAAGGTTTCTGGGGGGTCTGCGTATGTACAAGATATGAAGATGTTGGGAATGTTGCATGCCAGAGTGATCAGGCCACCTGCTCCGCGAGCTGTGATTCTTAGTGTAGATAAAGGCGCAGTAGAAAATATGCCTGGAGTTATTGCCATCATTCAGAACGGCAGCTTTCTAGCAGTGGTTGCTCAACGTGAAGATCAGGCTATACGTGCTCGTGAAGTTTTGAAGAAAACCACTACGTGGAAATTAGCAAATGATCTGCCGCCCTCACTTTCCTCCTGGTTCAGGGGGATGAAGCAGAAACCTACGGTGGATACAGTAATGGGGGTAAAGCAGGCCCCAGTGAAGCCCGTTGCAAAAGTACTAAGATCTCAATTCACAAAGCCTTATATTGCTCACGCTTCGATTGGACCCTCTTGTGCAATTTCCTTGATGAAGGACGACGGCATAACGGTCTGGACTCATAGTCAAGGCATGTACCCCCTGAGGGCAGACCTCGTTAAAACATTGGGTCTACCAGCTGACAAAATTACATGCATACACAAAGAGGGCTCAGGCATGTATGGGCAAAGCGGGGCAGATGACGTTGCTTTGGATGCCATGCTGATCGCCAGAGCGCTTCCTGGTAAACCAATTCGTGTTCAATGGATGCGCGATGATGAGTTTAAGTGGGAGCCATATGGATCAGCAATGATTGTGAATCTCGAGGCCTCTCTGGATCAAGAGGGGAATATTATTGATTGGAAACATGAGCTTTGGAGTAATACTCATAGCACTCGGCCCGGGGAGCAAACTGGTGACAACCTTCTGGCTAGTTGGTATCTTGAGAAGCCATTTAAGCCTAGTCCAGTAAAAAATATTCCGCAACCTGCTGGCGGTTCTGACCGCAATGCGCTACCTCTATATTTTTTTCCAAACCAAAAGGTGGTCAACCACCTACTAGAGGACATGCCCGTTAGGGTTTCTGCTTTGCGCACACTTGGGGCCTATGCCAATATTTTTGCAATCGAATCCATGATGGATGATTTATCAAAAGCGGCTAAGCTTGATCCTGTGCAGTTTAGATTGAAATATTTACAAGATTCTAGAGCTCGCGATGTCATCACGCATGTTGCAAAGATGGCGGCATGGCAAAAAACACCTCTTGCATATAAGAAAAATGGTCAGTTACATGGTCGCGGGATTGCTTTTGCAAAGTATAAAAATCTCTCCGTATATGTTGCCGCGATTGCTGATGTTCAAATTGACCCCAAAAGCGGTAAGGTATTAGTGACTGATTTATATGCGGCTGCGGATGGCGGTTTAGCGATTAATCCAGACGGCTTTAAAAATCAGATTGAGGGTGGTCTGGTTCAAACAACTAGCTGGACTTTATTTGAGTCTGTACCTTTTAATCAAGACGGCATCCAAGTGAGCTCTTGGTCTGAATACCCAATTCTGCGTTTTTCAGATGTACCCAATATTCATGTCGAGATCATTAACCGAGGGAACGAGAAGTCTCTTGGTGTCGGGGAGGGGTCCCAGGGACCGGGCGGTGCTGCGATCGCTAATGCCGTGGCAAATGCACTTGGTCAGAGAATCTTTGACCTACCTCTCACGCCTGAAAGAGTAAAGGCAGCCATGTCGCAGAACGCTCAGGCCGCCTAAGGGAGAATTACTTCTGTTCTTTTTCTTCAAGGTTGGCACTCTCTTGAGCGCGAATATCTGCAGTGTAAAACTTACCCGTATCTACAAGTGTAATTTTCTTCAGTGCGCCGCCTTTACTACCGTTGCGAAGAGGGTTGAAATCAACCACAACCTTATCATCGGCTTTAATAGCGTTTCTTGACCAACCTCCAGCTCTGGTTAGATTTCCTGGGCTTGTCATTTCCATTAGCCATAGAGCTGGAGTATCCGTACCCTTGACTGTACCCTCTACAAAAATGGCAACATGAGGGTTTGTCCATTGCACTTCTTTTACAACCCCTGTGATCGTTAATATCTTGTCTTTATCGAACATGGTGGTGGAGTGGTGTGCAAAAGCTGAGATAGCGCTGAGTGCGCCAATCAAGAAAGTTGCGTTAAGCGCTATTTTTTTGAGATTAAGGTTCATAGTTATTTTCTTATATTTTATTGTGGTGGAATTCGGTTCCCACCAACATCGTGCTGCACTGGGATGAATATGTCATTGCCATCCTTGTCTTTGCCGGGAGCAAAGTACCCCTCTAGACAAACTCCCTCAACAATGTCAAATTTTCTGGCGCGCTGACGGAAGTAAATGCGGGTTGTTTTCCATGGCTTGGTTAAGACCTTAGGCGCAATTACCTCAATGTCATCATGTAATTCATTTTTACCAACCAAATGAATGCGCTCAACAATCTGCATGTCGCCATTGTTGGGGGCACCAGCTGCTTCGCTAATGGCAATTAAAGATTGTGGCATAACGCCAACTGTATCCACTACCAAGGTATCACCTTCCCATTTGCCAATTGAGTGGCCATGAAAGGTTGGATCTGGGTCTTCAGGGTGTGGGCGCCCATCGGTGTAGATTCTCCGGAGGCGATTGCCGTCAGATTCGCCAAGCATGGTTACCCTACCTGGAGTGAAGAGCACTTCCATTGCATTGTGCGTAATGAGCATCCATGATGGCATTGCCTCCGGCAGGCAGTTAACAAAAAGTGGAGGTGGTCTCCCCGCCTTTTCTTCTGCTAGCTGAAATTGAATTAATTGATTCGCTTGAGGAGTCCACGGGGGCATATTGGTTTTGGCCTGTTTATCTTGGTCTGTAATTTTCGGATTCCAGACCCCACTCCAGTCGGGTAGTTTCGCAATATTAGCCCAATCCTTGGCGGTAGGAGGTGGATTAATGATGGGTTTATCGCTAGATTGTGCAAGCGAAATTGAGGATGTAAAGCCTAAGGTGATGCTGAGACCAAAAGCTAATCGGAGAAGCTTTCTTTTCATTTTTATTCCCTATGAAATAGCTAAAACAGGTTCTAAAGTAAAGCCGATCCAGCGTCCGCAAATAATAATACTGATCCAAAGGGTGATAGAAACCAATCCTGCGATTCTTGCCTGTAACGGGAGTTGCAAAGAGTGATCCCATTTTTCTAAATTGCGTCCAATGACGAATTGAAAAACAATCATATTGATGCCAGCCAGCACCAATAAAATGATTTTGGTTAAAAAGTAAAAATTCTGACTGTAGCTGATAGCATTTGAGCTAAACAGAATTGCGCCGGTGACGGCAGCAACCAAAAAAGCAATCCAAGTAATTGGTATTAACTCTTTACTAACCCTGCTAATAGGCTGGTCCATCGAGCGAATACCAATTAAGCGAAGATCTACCAAGGCGATAGATCCAAATACCAGCGCAATGGCTAATACATGGGTTGCTTCAACCCAGGGGAACAGTAGCTCGTTCTCTCGAATCGTTTGAGCAAGTGGATTGCTATAAAGGATATGCAAAATGGTATTTATATTCATACTGTGTCAGAGTTATTAGGTGTAAGCAATCCAGCGGCCACAAGACACAATTCCAACCCAAAGAACAATAGAGCAAAGTGCGAGAATGGATGCAAGCCTTCTTTTGCTTGGGCTGGCATTCCAGAAGAACGAGTTATGATGGCTCATACGTTGCATCCAAAAGGTAATACTCAGGACTGCCATCAGCATTATCATCTTTAGCTGAAACGCGGGATTGGCCAGAGACCGCGCCGGTTCTGCAATGATCATTACTGCACCTGTTACTGCTAATACGGGGATAGCGATCCAAATGATGCTTGCATAGCGACTCATAACAATCGTTATTGAGGATTCGATACCAGAAATACGTAGTAGTCTCAGGTCAATCATGAGTGAGGCGATTATTACTGCAGCAATTGCTAAGAGATGGGACGTTTGGACAGCTGGAATTACCCACGAGCTACCCTGAATTGATAAGCTAATCGGGGTATTTTCCAGGTACGAGCAAAAATTGAGTAACAAAGAAGTGCGCATAAAACTGAACAAGTGTTTAATATCGTAAAAAACGAGTGTATATCACCTAGGCAAATCACTTATAAATTTCGGAGATCAATATGTTTCAGAGGCATTCATTCAACAAAGTACGGAGCATTTTTTTTGCTGCAACTGCAGCAATTATTTTTATTTCCCCATGGGCGAATGCGGCCGATCCATTTCCAAATAAACCTCTGCGGATTATTGTTACCGCAGCACCTGGGGGAACTACCGATATTGCGACTCGTCAGCTTTCAGATGTACTGTCAAAAGAGCTTGGGCAAACAGTAGTTGTCGAAAATAAAGCGGGTGGCGCTGGGATTATTGGCCTTCAAGCCCTCATGGGAGCGCCAGCCGATGGATACACCATGGCTATGGGCAATATCGGTACTAATGCTATCAACTATAGCCTCTATAAGACTTTGCCATACAAGATCGAGGACATGGAGCCCATTACGATTGTCTTGGCAAATCCAAATGTTTTGGTAGTCAATGCAGATTTTCCAGCGAAAACTGTTGGGGAGTTAGTTGCGATGGCGAAGGCCAATCCCGGTAAATACTCTTTTGCCTCCTCAGGTCGCGGACAGTCGATTCACATGTCTGGTGAGTTATTGCGTGTTCAGGCCGGAATAGATATTTTCCATGTTCCTTATAAGGGTGCCGGACCAGCCCTCGCTGATTTATTGGCTGGCCAAGTCAATATGATGGTGGATAACTTACCAAGCTCAATGCAATATATTAAGAGCGGTAAACTCAGGGCATTGGCTGTTACTAGCAAGACTCGCGTGGCAGAATTACCAGACGTCCCTACAATGATTCAATCGGGTTTCCCTAATTTTGAGGTGACCGCTTGGTTTGGTTTGTTTGTGCGGTCAGGTACACCCCAGCCGATTATTGATAAGCTTTATGCCGCAGTGAAGAAGTCACTGGAAACCCCTGAGATTAAGCAGCGCTGGAAGGACCTTGGCGGCTGGGCGGTAGGCGATACACCCGCAAATACAAAACTGTTTGTTGCGGCAGAGAAGAGGAAATGGGAGCAGGTGGCGGCACAAGCTAAGATTGAGAAGGAATAACATCCCAGTTAATATCCTTCGATTATTAAAAGGTAAAAGGCCAATGAATCTCATTGGCCTTTTTTATTGCTGCATCAATCGAGTAGTTTCAGTTGTTAATCTGCCTGAACTTTTGCATCCTTAATGACCTTGGCCCACATATTGAGCTCACGGGAAATTCGTTTTGCTGAGTCGGCTGGCGATAGGTAGTTCACATAAACACCTGCAGCCAGCATGCGCTCCTGAACATCAGGGCGTTGCAAGATGATTTTAATTTCCGCACTGAGTTTATCGATAATGGGTTTGGGTGTATTTGCTGGCGCTTCAATACCAAACATGCTCACCACATCGAAATTTTGTAGACCTGTTACTTCGGTCACCGTCGGTACGTCCGGTAACTGACTGATACGTTTTGCGGTAGTTACTGCTAGAGGCCTCAATTGACCTGATTTGATGAATGGCAAGGCGGCTGGAACGGTCTCAGACATGCTGAGTACTTGCCCACCTACAAGATCAGTCATGGCGGGACCACTACCCTTGTATGGTACATGCAATAAATCGAGGCCAAGTTGAAACCGGAACATTTCCATGGCTAATCGCTGAGGTGCACCAGCACCTGAAGACGCGAAGGTAAGTTTGCCTGGGTTGGCTTTGGCATAAGCAATGAACTCTTTCATATTTTTGACTGGAACTGAAGGGTTCACCACAAAAACAAGAGGCACCACTCCGACAACAGCAACTGGTGTGAAGTCCTTTTCTAAGTCATACTTAATGCTACTTTTTTCGAGGTTGGCATTGATGGCGTGAGAGGTTAAGGCGCCTAATAATAGGGTATAGCCGTCTGCAGGAGCCTTGGCAACAATATCGGCCCCAATATTGCCGCTATCGCCTACACGGTTATCGGCTACTACTTGTTGGTTCAAGGATTTGGAGAGCTCTTGAGCCATGATGCGACCAATTACGTCGGTGGCGCCACCAGGAGGGAAGGGGATCACTAATCGGACTTGTTTATCCGGATAAGCCTTGATGGCTGTAGTTTGTGCTTGTGGAAGGCTAGTAAAAGCCGCTAGGATTAGGCCGAGGACCATCAATTTAGAAGTTATTAGTCTCATCATTTCTTTTAATAATTGTTTTAGGTATATCTTGAGATTTCATTATCTACGCATTTATTGACCTTGCAAGTGAGACATGTCGGAGGTCAATGATTTGGGGGAATAAATAACTACAATAAAAGCATGAACCTAGAGCCTTATTACATTGAAACCATTGGTTACTGCGCAGCCTTTTTAACTACGGTTGCTTTTCTGCCTCAGGCAATTCAGTCTTGGCGCAGTCGGGATTTATCCGGCATCTCATTGGGTATGTATAGTTTATTTACTATAGGTGTTGGTTTATGGTTAATTTATGGGCTCATTATTGAAAAGTGGCCCCTGATTTTGGCGAATGCTCTGACATTTACCTTGGCGCTGAGTATCCTCATTTTAAAATTACGGCATACGCACCAAAGAATAAATACAGAGTCAAAATAAAGATATTAAATACAGAAACGAGAGAAAGGCAGTTCAATGCGTTTATTTACCTATTACCCAAGTCCATCAAATCACCAAGAAACTCGTATTGGTATGTTTAAAGATGCAAGTCAAAAGGAATGGATTGCGCTTGTAGAGGTAGATGCCAGTCTCCCCGCAACCTTGCTTGACTTGATTGCATCTCCATCATTGATGAAGCGTGCCAATGATATTCAGGCGCAGGCAAACCTTTCCTGGAAGTCAGCCAATGGAATTGCCTTTGCACCAGTTATTCCAAAACCAGAAAAAATTATTTGCATGGGCCTGAACTATGCAGACCATGCCAAAGAAGGTGGGCACGCACGTCCAGATTACCCATCATTCTTTATGAGAGTACCAAGCTCATTGTTAGGACATGAGCAGCCGATGATTATTCCGCCTGTTTCAGATAAGCTCGATTACGAAGCGGAGCTAGCTTTTGTGATTGGCAAAAAATGCCATCGATTGACTAAGGAGAATGCATTGGAGGCTGTTGCTGGCTACAGTATTTTTAATGACGGTAGTCTGCGCGACTATCAGCGTAAATCTACTCAATGGACGATTGGTAAAAACTTTGATCAAACGGGTGGTTTTGGCCCTTGCTTAGTAACGCCAGATGAATTACCGAAAGCTGCTCAT
>CAIOIX010000019.1 GCA_903858445.1 uncultured beta proteobacterium | reverse complement strand
CGTGCATTTCTATTTCTAATCGCTTTCTTTCTTGCGAGTACCGTCATGGCAACTGAAGAGCCAAAATATACTGTATTAGAAAAGACGCCACCATTTGAATTAAGGGCTTATGAGCCTTTAATACTGGCTGAGGTTAAGGTTCAAGGTGATATGGATCAGGCATCTAATCAGGGATTTAGACTAATTGCAGCATATATTTTTGGAAAAAATAAGATTGATGAAAAGATTTCCATGACTGCTCCGGTTGGCTTCGAAGAAAAAAGTACAACAATTGCTATGACAGTACCCGTTGGGATTGAATCGAATCAAAGTATTTCAACGGTTTCGTTTGTAATGCCTTCTCAATATACGATTACAAGCCTGCCAGAACCTCTTGATGAAAAAGTGCAATTGCGTGAAGTTCCAGCTACTAAAAAAGCGGTGATCACGATTTCTGGATTCTATAACTAAGAAAAAGAAAAAGAAAAAACTCTAGAGCTAGAGGGTTGGATCCAGTCAAAAAATTTGCAGGCAATAGGTTCCCCTAATTTTGCTCGCTACAATCCACCTTGGACTCTGCCCTTCTTGCGGCGTAACGAGGTGATGATAGAAGTGCGGGATCGATAAGCTTAAGGCCTAGCCTCAAAGCTCTTGAGCAAATATTCAGCGCCGGCGCCTTGACCTAGAGCTTTAACAAGTGTTGGTAGCGCTTCCGCTAGATTCTTTTCGAGTGTCCACGGTGGATTGAACACAAACATTCCGCTAGCCTGCAGGCGACGCTCACCAGGGGTATTTTCAACGCGTAACTCGGTATGGAGCCAAGAGCAGTGATGGCTTGCTGCAATCTTTTTCATGTGATCGGGTAATGAGGCAGATTCTCTTCTAGTGAGAATGGGATACCAGATCGCATAGCAACCAGTCGCAAAGCGTTTTAGCGCTTCTTCCATGGCGGTTTCAAGATAACGGTAATCCTGTTTATCTTCATAGGATGGGTCTATCAAAACCAGACCTCTTCTACTGGGTGGGGGAAGTAGTCCCTTGAGTCTTGTGAAGCCATCTGCAGCATACACATCAATTTGTTTGGCTTGCTTTAGTTGGTTGATGTTATGGCGCAGGATATCAATTTCTTTGGGATGGAGTTCAAAAAGCTTGAGACGATCTTGTGGTCTGAGTAAGCGCGCCAGAATAAAAGGGGAGCCCGGGTAAAGGGCGATCTGCTCTTGAGGATTCTCCGCTCGAATATAGTCCAGATAGTTTTGAATGCCTCCAGCAAGATTCTTGCCGGAGGCATTGCATTCTTCAGCAAACTTCAGGAGGCGAAAAATGCCGCCATCTGCTTCATTGCTAACTGCAGCAAAGCCATCCTCTAGGCTATAGATGCCGGCACCAGCATGCGTATCGACAATGGTCAGCGCACCAGGTTTTTCTTGAAGATACTCTACAAGATGAATAAGGGTTAGATGCTTCAGAATGTCGGCATGACTACCCGCATGAAAAGCATGGCGATAACTAAACATGGTTATTTGGCATAGTGACTTAGGCGGCCTTAGACGTTTGGGCTTTGATAAATAAAACTAAAGTGACTGCAATTAAGCCGGCGCATGCATATTGCAGAGGCTGATTTAAGACTAAATCCATGGTTTGTGTTAGCAGCGCATAAATGGTTACAAGTCCACCAATGGCAATAAAGCGAGGCCAAATTTTCTGGGGTGCTAAATAGTGGTCCTTGACAAGTTCAGAGAGTTTTTCGCCCAACATGCCACACCAAAGACCCACTCCCGCGCCAGCTAGAACATCGGTGAGCCAGTGGGCTCCAACGGCAATGCGCGATAGCCCAACCAATGATGCGGCAATAAAGAGCCATAGCATAGGACCACGTTTACTTTTTGCGCAGGCAAAGTATAGGGCGCTTGCAATAGCAAAAGCTGTAAGTGTGTGGCCCGAAGGAAAGGCCTTGTAGAGCAGTGGTTCACCGATAAGATGAAAGCTGCCATCGAGCAAAGTACCTGCAGGCCTAGGCAAATCAAAAACAGGCTTGAGGGTAGAGCTGGCAATAGCTGAAATGACGCCGGCGAAGATGCCAGCAGTTAATAAGCGTGGTGCTAGTAATAGTAGGGGAAATGAGATTGCAAAAATACCCCAGCCGTTACCCAAAAAAGTCAGAAAAGCCCAAGCAGTATCTGGAATGTCCCGAGCAAAGCCGTTGATCAGCAGGAAGCTACTTATCTGTAAGTCTCCAAAGTAAATGGCACATGCTAAAGCTAGTGGCAATAGCGGAATGAGCCACACCACTAGTGAGAAGTTCTTAGTGCTCATGCGGATTGGTGAATCTTTGCCTGATCGGCACCCTGAAGTTGAATAGCCACTTTTTCGAGCACTTGAGAAACCGTAATGGCTTGCATACAGACATTATCGTGGCATGGTGTTTTGCGGTGATTGGCCGCACTCACACAAGGCGAGCAGGCAAGGTTTGCAGTAATGGCAATTGAGTTACCAACCGAGCCATACAGCGCGGGAGTCTCAGGGCCAAACAACACAACCGTTCTCAGTGGGGTCACAGCAGAGAAATGTCCTGGCCCAGAGTCGTTGGTTACCATGACATCTGATAACGTATAAAGAGGTGGTAACTCTGCAAAGCTTACTTGACCAGCAAAGTTGATAGCATTTTTTACATTTGCAACAATGCGCACCTTTTCGACATACTCAAACTCAACGGGCGACCCGGTGATTAAAATTAAATCCAGAGGATATTGTTGGTGAATGCCAATAATCAGTTCCGAGAAGCGATGTTGAGCCCAACGACGCTGCGGTAATAAATCACTCGCATTAGGATTGACTAAGATGAGGCGTTCTTTACCTTGGGTAAAAAGAATCCCAGCTTCTTTGGCTAGGATCTCGATCCGTTGGCGCACTTTATCCAGTGCAACAGAATTAATTACCGCTTGTTCTAATCGAACTTCAGAGTCAGGAATATGGATTTTACTAAATGGGATTTCGATCTTTGTTGCAAATGCCGCATGAATCAAAGAGAGAAAGTTCTTTGTAATATGAATATGTGGGTTGTAGTGGACCCTGCGGGTCAGCATGGCGCCACGCCATAAGCCTTCACCGTGAAAGATGTGATAGCCCACGCGACGACGCGCGCCACAAAGACCAGTTAACAATGCCGTAAAGCGTGAGAATAACTCCAGATCAATGACTGTATCAATCTGATGCTGACGAGCCAACATTAAAAAACGTAAGGTATCTTTAATTAAGCCACTCAGGCTAGAGGAATCAATCGTAAAAATATTCTCAGGCTTAACAGTATTTAATAGAGTTAAGCTGGCACGATTGCTTTTAAAGATCAGAAAGAATATTTCAGCGCCACGAGCTTGCGCATTGCGCATTGCTGGGTCAACTAAAATTGCGCTGCCCATTTCAGACAGTTCAATAAATAGTAGCTTGCGCGGAGTTTCTGACCCGCGAGAGAAGACGTTTTTGATGGCGTCGACTAAGGCAATGAACGGAGTTGCAACTGCGCACAGTGGGACACCAACCCAGTGGTCAATGGCGCGCATGGTATTCACACTAATACTCATAATTGAACTCTAAAATTATTTTCGTTTTAATAAAAAGTAAGCGCCAGGCAATACTGAGATAACAGTAATTGCGCCGTAGCTAATGGATGCTAGGACTGTAAGCGAGGGGTTAACCCCCCATAACGCCAGCACTGATGATAGTGTCGCCTCGCGTAACCCCCAGCCAGAAATACTAATGGGCAGCATGAGAAGTAGGCTAAGCGCGGGTAGGCCAATCATGAGCCCTTCAATTGGGGCTTCGACCCCATAAGCTTTCAGACAAAATAGCAGCGTCAGAATTGTCAGAAAGTGGATGCTAACCGCAAAAATAGCCTGTCCAATATTCATGGGCCAAGAGAAAGCCAATTGAATACCGGGCATAGCATTGTTCATCTGGAATTTATCTAGAAGTTTTTGCAGCATTTTGCGTGATGGAATCCAAGCCAATATCAGGGCGATGATGAAGCCTGAAAAAATCATAAATGCAGTCACGGCATAACCTAAGCTGGCTCCCCAGGTGGCTAGCGTTGCCCCGCCGATGATGAGGCCGATGCCACCAAGCAGATTGTTGCCTGCTAAACCCAGTAGGCGATCGACCAAAACCATTGAGAAACTGAGACGTAGTTTTGGATTTGAATGCTCAAGATCTACCGAGTGATGCAATTCCTCATCCAGTTGCCTCTTTTTATTGAGGTCACCGGCGCTGGTGAGGTGAGTAGCGGAAATCGCACGATAACTGTCACCCCCGATAGTGCTTGGTAGCCCTTGATTGATGAGCCCACCTGCAAAGTACAGTCCAATATAGGATTGGATTCGACGGGGAAAGCCAACCGCTTGCATAAATAAACCCCAGCGGTAGCCGCCACAAACGAAGGCGGTCATCATAGAGATGAGTGCCGCCAAAAACCATATTGGCTGCATCTGAATTTGGGAGTTTAGAAGGGTGTGCCAATCAATGCCGCTAGTAGCCTTCCACAGAAGGGCAATTGATAACAAAATACGAATTGTTGGCCAAGCGCGCTTCAGAATTGCTTTCCACCCGGATGTGGCTTTAGGGGTGATTTGGGGTTGTGAACTCATAGGAGTAAGGATAATGCCTTGAGCGCCTAAGGTCTTGAAATTACTCCGGTAATGCAGCTTTTTGCCATTTACTACAAAGGCTGAAGTCAAATTTAGATAAATTCTGACCAAAACGTTGAATTTCAATGCTTTCGAGTGCCTCACAATGCTCAAATCCTGGCTTACTCCCTGCTGGACTAGGAAAGTTCATCCCCGACCAATTAATCAGTAGCACATTGTCGCCTGGGGACAGCTGTCCAAACCAGAGGTCGAATTGATCTTGGCGTTGGTCCAGAACAAATACGGGTATCGGACTCGCATACCAAGCTGCGCGACTACCTAAGGTCCAGTTTTGGACTGCAATGCCATCAACCTTATTTGCTTGAGCAAGTTCAGCAGCTTTATGGCCAGCCATTTTCCAGCCATAAAGATCTGCAATGGGATTTGACTTTACAGATGCCGAAGAAATTCCGCCCGCCAACACCAACCCAAACCCAAGCAAGCAAAGCATTATTTGAAGGCTAAAAAATAGGCGAATGAATTTTCTATGGTGCATTGACCACGCCTTAGCTAAGCCAATTCCTGCGAAGGGGGCAAGGCAAAACCAAGCGGGGGTTGTCCAGTGAGGCAGTCCACCACCTCCAGAAAGAGCTGCAAAGATTGCAAATGGGATCAAGAAAAAACTGAGCAAAGCGGCTAAAGTTATTTTGGCTACCCGAAAGCAGTCCTTCAGAAAAAGAAACCCACCGATAAGTAATAGCGGCCCAAAGCAGGCGATCTGGATTCCTAAAAAGGCAGCCAGTCTGCGCCATGCCCAAGCCTTTCCGCTACCATGCGCAATCTGGTACTTGAAGGAGATCCAATCGTTCATCCAATTCCAATAGAGGACTGGAGCAATGATTAGCAAGGCGATGAGGGTGGCAAGCCAAAAGCCCCTCTTAAAAAACCAGGGCTGCTTTGAGGAGCTTAAAAAGACGAATAACAGGGCAAAAGCAGCGAATACACCTGTGTATTTAGCTAAGCCAGACAAGCCTAGCAGAACTCCAGTGATGACCCAATCGAGCATGGTGAATTGGCCTTGTTTACACCAGCGAATAGCCATCATCATTAGACCAAGACTCAATGGCGCCAGAAGGCTGTCAGGCAATAAGCCAATCGCTAGAATGTGGGGCAGGGGTGCGGCAATCATCGCAAGAACGGCGAACAAGCCACAATTACTGGCTGATGGAAGCGCGCTGGTAAGGTAGTCTTTATGAAGACCTTGAATGAGGTGATGAACTTCAATCGTGACTTGATAGACGAGGTAGCAAGAAATTATCCACAGTAATTCTGGGATCAGTCGAATGATGCCTTCTGAAGAAGTTAGGGCTACAAGTGGCCATTGAATCCAGCCTACCAAAGGGGGATGATCAAAATAACTCCAAGCTAAATGCTGGGCATAAAGAGCGTAATGTGCCTCATCAACAGAAAACTCAATTGAAAAACCCAGTGCAAAGTGAATGACTGCAGCGATGCAGATCGAAATTACTGCCCATGTCGAAGGTGATTGCGGGGGTAGTTGATAGCGCATCTGATTCTTTATTGTTTTGTCTGAAATGATTTTAGACTTACTTGGCCAATTCTTTGGGACAATGTACAGATGAGCATTAAACACCCATCCCTTATCCATAAAGCTATTAATGCGCGCTTTTGGCGCTACAGCTGGATTTTGATTGTGGCGTTTAATTTAATTGCTTGCGCTGGTCTTTCTAGGGATTCGATTCAAGACGAATCAGGACAAGTCTTGTCATTAGATCAGTTGCCTGCACAGGAAGATCTTCCCAAATTTTCTACTGAGACTGTGCGTGATGGAATGCCAGTGGGTTGGCACTTTTACCGCATAGCTCCATATAAAAAGAATACGGTATATCGCTTGGAAAGCTACCAAGGAAAAATAGTACTTAGTGCCAACTCAAAAACTTCCGCATCAGGCTTGGCTATTAAGCTTAAGCCGCGCCAAGCTCAAAATCTTTGGCTGAAGTGGGAGTGGAAGGCGGTAGTGTCGATGCCGGAAGCTGATAACGCTGAACGCAATCTTGACGATGCACCGCTTCGAATCTTAGTTGCATTTGATGGAAATAAATCTAAGTTGGCACTTAAGGAGAAGATGACATTTGAGATGGCTAACCTGATTAGTGGCCAAGAGATGCCTTATGCAACCCTAATGTATATCTGGTCAGGAAAGACCCCAATTAATACCATTTTGGATAACGCCCATACATCGCGGATCAAAATGATTGTTGTCGATTCAGGCTGGGAAGGTCTAGGTGATTGGCGCAAGCATGAGCGGGATCTTGCGGCTGATTACAAGCGCGCCTACGGAGAAAATGCTGGTGAAGTAATTGGTATCGCATTGCTGACTGATACAGACAATACCAAGTCAGAAACGCGTGCGCTTTATGGGGACATTGAGTTGATTCGTAAGAGTCAAAAATAACACCTTGAATATGGGCTTATGCTCGCTCAGCTTATGAGTGACTAGGGCGCCACCGTTTCAGTAGCAGGGCATTGCTGAGAACGCAGAAGCTGGAAAGAGCCATGGCGCTACCAGCGAGCATTGGCGAAAGATAACCTAGGGCTGCTAGCGGAATTCCTGTTGTATTAAATATAAAAGCCCAAAATAAATTCTGCCGAATCTTATTCCAAGTTCGCTTGGAGATGTCAATGGCATCTGCAACTAAGCTAGGGTCACCGCGCATTAAGGTAATTCCTGCAGCTTGCATAGCGACATCCGTGCCAGTAGACATTGCCATCCCAACGTCAGCGGAAGCTAAGGCTGGCGCATCATTAACACCGTCACCTACCATTGCGACCCAATGACGTTTTTTGCCATCACGGATTTGCAATCTCCGCACAATCTCCGCTTTATTGCTTGGCATGATTTGCCCGAAGACTTCATCAATTCCAATTGACTGCGCTACTCGCATCGCAGCAACAGTGTTATCCCCAGAAAGCATGACTGTGCGAATATGGAGTTTGTGTAAAGCGGTAATCGCAGCCATAGCATTGGGTTTAAGTCCATCGCCAAATGTGATTATGGCAATGGGGCTCGATGGCGCTGCTGTGTTCATTAATACAGAGATGGTCTGGCCTGCATCAAGGTGAGACTGCGCATAGGTCAAGATAGATTGGTACTCTGGATGTTGATGGAGCGAGGCAATGCTTTGCAGGCAAAGTCGTTGGCCATTCCACGTACCTGAACTGGGGGTGCCCTCTATTCCAATTCCTGGTAATGCTTTGCTCTGTGCGCTAGCGATCGGAGTTATAGATTGCTCTTTTGCTGCATCTAGCAGTGCTTTGGCTAAAGGATGTTCGCTACCCAATTGCAATCCTGTAGCGGTGGCTAATATTTCAGATTCAGGTAAGGGCAACAAGGGAATAAGTGCGAGTAATCTAGGGCGACCAATTGTCAGCGTGCCTGTTTTGTCGAATGCAACAACATCTAGTCGATGGGCCTGCTCCAATACTTGCGGGTCCTTGATGAGGATTCCAAAGCGTGCAGCTACACCGGTACCAGCCATGATGGCTGCAGGGGTAGCTAATCCGAGTGCGCAAGGACAGGCAATTACCAATACGGATACCGCACGCAAAATCGCAATAGAGACTGAATCCAGATAAAACCAGTTGGCCATGCCAGTCAGAAAGGCGATGAAAATCACTGTGGGCACAAAGATTGCGCTGACTTGATCCACCAGTTTTTGAATCGGTGCTTTTTGCGTTTGCGCTTCTTCGACTAGCGTGATGATTTTGGAGAGCACGCTCTCCACCCCAACAGCTTGTGCCTCAATAACTAAAGCACCTTCACCGTTGAGTGATCCACCAATGACTTGAGAATACGCCTCCTTCTTGAGGGGCTGACTCTCACCGGTTAACAAGGATTCATCCACGTGGCTATTGCCCATAAGGATGATACCGTCAACGGGGATTCTCTCGCCTGGTAAAACGAGCACGTGATCTCGGGGGAGAACTTGATCTAGAGGTAGGTCTCGATATTGATCTAAAACTGAATGTGGATTTATTTGAAGAGATGGATCCAGCACCTTCGCATGCTCGGGCCAGAGTGTTTGGAGCGCCCGAATAGCTTCGCTGGTTTGGCGTTTAGCTCGAGCTTCCAGCCACTTTCCTAGCAAGACCATGCAGATGATGACGGCAGCACCTTCAAAATAAAGATCATGCTGTGCATCATCTTTATGGAGCATGAGGTAGAGGCTTAAGCCATAGGCTGAGCTGGTCCCCAGTGCAACTAGTAAATCCATATTACCGACACCAGCCATCAGTGATTTAAATCCAGCTTTGTAGAAGCGCCACCCCAGAATAAATTGCACCGGCGTTGCCAGTACAAGCTGCCAAACCGGAGATAGACTCCAATGAATTCCAAATGGCATGAGAAACATCGGCAGAAAGAGGGGGGTAGACAAGGTAAAACTCAGTAACACGCGACCCAAGCCATCCGCTGCCCAAAAAGATTTTGGCGGCTTTTCTGGGTTTGAGCCTTTGGAATTGCTGAGTTTTGCTTCGTATCCCGTTTTTTTTACCACTGCGATCACTTCAGCGATAGTTGCTGAAGAGTCGCCTTTTAGTCTAATACGAGCCTGTTCGGTTGCTAGGTTAACGGTTGCCGCTTCTAAGCCTGGAATTTTGCCTAGAGCTTTTTCAACTCGACTAACGCAGGAAGCGCAGGTCATCCCGCCAATATCGAGTGTGTAAAAGTTTGAATTTATCGCTTTTTGGCTGTTCATATAGAAGATAATCTACCCGATGACTCCTTTATGGGGGCATTACTTGCTTAAACCCGAAGAGGACCTGTTATGTTAAGTCTAAAAGTGTCTGGAATGACCTGTGGTGGGTGCATTAATGCAGTGACTCGAGCGATTCAGGCTCAAGACCCACAAGCTAAGGTCTCTGCGGACCTGGCTACGCAGATAGTGGATATAGAGACAAGCTTGAGTCCTGAGATCGCCAGTCAACTCATGGCAGATGCTGGATTCCCAGTTTCACAGTAGGGTTTTATTTATTTTTACCATGGCCTAATGGGTCAGGTAATTTTGATCTAAAAGCAAAGAATCCTTTGTGCGGTTAATCTACGCACTATTAAAAAATTCGCATTAATTCACAATTAGACGTATTGATATGCCCAATGAGTTTGTGGCTATTCTTAGGAGAATGTAGTGGCAGTTACTGTTGAGTCTGTACAAGCAGCATTAAAAGGGTTAGTCGACCCAAATACTAAGACTGATTTTGTAACAGCCAGGGCTGTTAAAAATCTGCGGGTAGAGGGTGGCGAAATTACCCTAGATGTAGTGTTGGGATACCCTGCAAAAAGCCAGTTTGATGCTATCCGTAAATCCGTGATTAATGTTCTGCGTAATTTACCTGATGTCAAAAATGTTAGCGTGAACGTGAGCAGTCAAATTGTTTCGCATGCAGTGCAGCGTGGCGTGAAATTGTTACCTGGTGTTAAAAATATTATCGCTATCGCTAGTGGGAAGGGTGGTGTTGGTAAATCAACTACTGCTGTAAACCTAGCGCTTGCTTTAGCGGCAGAGGGTGCGCAGGTTGGCATCTTGGATGCGGATATTTATGGACCAAGTCAGCCGATGATGCTTGGCATTACTGGTAGGCCAGAATCGATTGAAGAAAATACTATTGAGCCCATGGAAGGACATGGTTTGCAAGCGAGCTCTATTGGTTTCTTGATTGAGGAAGATGCGCCGATGGTGTGGCGTGGCCCAATGGTGACCTCTGCGCTCGAGCAACTATTGCGTCAAACGCGTTGGCGTGATTTGGATTACCTGATTGTCGACATGCCGCCAGGCACGGGTGATATTCAGTTGACACTCTCCCAAAAGGTGCCCGTTACTGGAGCCGTGATTGTTACGACCCCTCAAGATATTGCGCTGCTAGATGCACGCAAGGGATTGAAGATGTTTGAGAAGGTTGGCGTACCCATCATTGGTATTATCGAAAATATGAGTACCTACGTTTGCCCTAAATGCGGTAATGAGGAGCATGTGTTTGGTACCGGTGGCGGCGAGAAGATGTGCAAAGAGTATGGGGCTGACTTTTTAGGCTCTTTGCCCTTAAACCTTTCTATTCGGGAGCATGCAGATGCTGGTCGACCAACCGTGGTGGCTGATCCTGACGGTGCAATTAGCGCTATTTATAAAAATATTGCTAGACAGGTAGCAATTCGTGTTGCTACTCTCTCAAAAGATATGAGTAGTAAATTTCCTAATATCGTAGTTCAGAACACCTAGGGACTTATGCGCTTTGCGGTATTGATGCGTAAGCAAAATGTTGACAACCCATGGATTACATACAAGTGGGTGCTTAAAGAGGTGTTGCCTGATTTTGGTCAACTTGATTCAGCTGCTAAGCAGAGTAATCAGTTTTGCGGTCAGTTTTTGGGGCGCGATACTGATGGTGAGTCTTGGCTGTTTACTGGATATGAACTGAATTTATTTCCCGATGAGGCAGAAGGTTATTACCTGAACTTATCCTCTCCTGAGCCATGCTGGTTTGTCATGTGGCGTTTAGAGGAGGATATTGAGCGCTACATCGATGAGCAATCAATGCCACTTGCTAAATCTGAGGCGACTATTGCCGTGCCTCACCGCATCTCGGTAAGCTACAACGAGGCTGGGCGCCTCTTGGATGGTGGCGAGTCTGTAGACAATGTCCCTATGACAGTTGAGCATGCTTCGTGGTTGCAAGAATATGTAAATGAGCATTACCATCCCGAGCCAAAGAAGCGTCATCGCCCAGCTTCATTCAAGGGTGCTGATCGCCCCACGGAGGAATGATGGCTGGCGGCTTCTTAAATCGTTGGTCACGTCGTAAGTCAGGCGAGCAAATTGAGCCAGAAAAAAAGCAGGTGGATTCAACTCCACAGTTAGTGGTTAAGGAGTCTGCCGATCTCAATGTTTCAAAGACGGAGCAAGAGACTCCCCCGCCCGCCACTTTGGATGATGTTGAGAAGATTGATCGTTTTGCCCCTGACTTTTCTGCTTTTATGAAACCAGGGGTTGATCCTACGGTTCAGCAAGCCGCCATGAAGAAAATGTTTTCAGATCCTCACTTTAATGTGATGGATGGCTTAGATATTTATATTGACGACTACTCTAAGCCTGACCCTATTCCCCTGGAAATGCTCAAGCGGATGGTGCAGTCCGACATGCTTAATATTTTCCGCAAGGGCAATGGCAGTGCAGATGATGGCGAGAAGCAGTTTGTCGCTAATTCAGTAGACCTTGAAGAGTCTTCGCAGATGGAATTGCCTGACCAAGGCTTGGCCATGAAAGGTCAGGCCGATTTAAGATCGACCCATTTAAATACCGATCTAGGAGAACTGTCGTCGGACGACATTCCCTCGGATCAGAAAAATAGCTAAGAAAAAGATTCATGAGCCAAAAATTAGTCTGTAACTGTAATGGCACGATGCCTTTAGATGCAAGAGCTCTAGGCGTTACTATGCACACATCTTTATGCCGACAGGAGGTAGGTTCATTTCTGAAGGCCTTAGATGGCGATGAACCATTGGTGGTTGCCTGCACACAGGAGGGTGCTTTATTTAGTGAGCTGGCAGCCCAAACCGAAAAGCCTTTAGTTGCACCCTTGCGCTTTGTGAACATTCGCGAAATCGCTGGCTGGACCCAAGAGGCTAAAACGTCTAGCCCAAAGATTGCCGCTTTGCTTGCTTTGGCTGATATGCCAGAGGCCGAACCAGTTCCCGTAGTGAATTATGAGAGTCAAGGCAGATTGTTCATTATTGGACCTGGAGCACAAGCTCTGCCTTGGGCCGAAAAATTAAGCGACTCTCTTGATGTCTCAGTCCTGTGTACCGAGCCTAGCGCCTTACCGCTTGCCAGAAACTTCCCCGTCTATACGGGCCAAGTAACGAAGCTGGATGGTTATCTGGGTAATTTCTCTGTCGACTGGGATTTACAAAATCCGATTGATCCAGAAATGTGCACGCGTTGCGGCGCTTGCGTAGACGTTTGTCCAGAAAATGCAATTGATGACTCCTTTCAGATTGACTTGGACAAGTGCAAGTCACATCGCGCTTGTATAACGGCATGCGCCAGTATTGGCGCGATCCAGTTTGATCGGTTGGAGCGAAAGCGTAGCTCGGAATTTGATTTGATTATGGATTTACGGATTAAGCCCATAATGCGCATGAGCCAGCCGCCCCAAGGGTATTTCGCTCCTGGGACGGATCCGTTCGAACAAGCGCTCGTCGCCAATCAATTGCTAGGACTCATTGGCGAATTTGAAAAACCAAAATACTTTGCCTATAACGAAAAGGTCTGCGCTCACGGACGGAATGGAAGAGTCGGCTGCAATGCCTGCATTGATGTTTGCTCAACTGGCGCCATCACCTCTTTATTTAAAAATGGTCAGGGCGCTGTTCAGGTAAACCCCAATCTTTGCATGGGCTGTGGCGCCTGCTCTACGGTTTGCCCATCGGGTGCAATGCGTTATAACTACCCTAGCGTTGAGCATCAAGGTAAAGAAATTAAATTACTCGCCAATGTATTTAGTGCACAAAGTACCAAAGCTCAGCAAGCGTCTACGCCCAGCCTCTTACTTCACTCTCTGAAGGCTGGTACGCAATTAATCGATGCTCTTGGGCGAGCAGCGCATTTACAGCCGAAACGGATTGAAGGTTTGCCATCTTTTGTTTTGCCATACGGCATCGAGCATATTGCTTCTACCGGACTAGATCTTTGGTTAGGGGCTCTAAGCTATGGCTTTGGTGAAGTCGTTTTGCTTTTAAGTGGCGATGAAGATCCTGCTTATCGCGACGCATTAGAAACTCAAAGCGCTTTAGCTAATTCCATTCTTCAAGCTTATGGATTTGATGCGCGTGTTTCCTTGATACAAGCAAGAGCTGCTGATGATCTTGAGCAAGTTTCGTTTGCTATGGGTAAATTACGCCAGCGCGGCCCCCAACTGCCTATAAGTACCCCAGCAACTTTTGGTTTGAGTAATCAAAAGCGTGAAACTCTTGAGGCTGTTTTAGAGTATCTCCAAAAACAGGCTAAGACCCCTATTCCGGAGGAGGGTTTTGTTTTACCTAAATCATCTCTTTTGGGCGGACTCAACATTAACAAAGACGCCTGCACTCTTTGTATGTCATGTGTAGGTAGTTGTCCTGAGGGTGCTTTATTAGATAACCCAGAAGAGCCTAAACTTTCTTTTATTGAAAAGCACTGTGTTCAGTGCGGCATTTGTGTACAGACATGCCCTGAAAAGGCTCTTACTTTAGCCCCACGTCTGCTAAAGGTTGAGCAGCGCAAGCAAAGGGTTGACCTCAACGAGACTCAAGCATTTTATTGCATTAGCTGTGGGAAGCCCTTTGGCACAATGAAAATGGTCGATCTAATGCTAGCTAAGTTGGGTGCGCATGGCGCCTTCGCTGGCGCAGCAATGGATAGGCTCAAGATGTGTAGTGATTGTCGTGTAGTGGATATGGTGAAAAAAGAAACATGAGTGAGAAACCAAAAGAAAACACCTCGACTGAGGTGGGCGATATAGGTCTGCCGGAGGACCTCGCTAGGGCAGATTTGTACGGTTTAATTGCCAGACTCTTCCACCGGCCCCCAGAGCAAGACTTGCTCGATCAAATTACTGCTTCTATTCCCGAGGGTCAAGAAAGTCAGCCAGAAGATGCTCCACTCTTAAGGTTATGGCATAGCGTAGTTGAAGTTGCAAGGGCAAATACTGCAAAAGCTTGGCATAAGGAGTTTGATTCCAATTTCATTAGCGTTGGTCGACCTAACGTTGTTCTCAATGGCTCCTTTTATATGGCTGGCCACTTAAATGAAAGACCATTAGTTGAGATCCGTCGAGCTCTAGAGTTATTTGGTCTCGAGGCGGCTGAGGAAATTACGGAGACTGAGGATCATATTTCTGCACTTTGTGAAGTTATGCGCTACCTCATCGCTGGAGATGATGTTGAGATATCAAACCTTACTAATCAAAGGGTCTTTTTCAATGACCATATTCGTCCTTGGTATGACCAGTTATGCGATGCAATAGAGGACATGCCTGAGATGCACCTATATCGTCCAGTGGCTGAGCTTACTAGGGAATTTCTAGCGATTGAAGGTCAGAGTTTCGATATGATTTGATGTTGCGTCGCAGCATACTTTGCTTATATAGAACAAATATTTCAAGGGCATGTCAAAAGTGTCATTTCGTTTTACACTTGATCGAAATCAAGAATAAATGAAATAGGAGTATGCAATGAGTACTAAATCTAAAACTGCAACTTTTGAAGAGAACAAGCCATCACGCCGAAAATTTTTTATTGGTGCAAGTGCTGCCGTAGGCGCTGTGGCAGTAGCCTCACAAACCACTATTGGTAAGGCAGTCATGCAGGAAATTGGCAGCAAGGTTAAAGGTAAAGACGATGGTTATCAGCTATCCGCACATGTGCGCAAGTATTACGAAACCACTTTGCTTTAATCGACTATCGCTATTTCATTGAATTCATCTTTTTTAAAAATAAAAAAATCTTTTCCAGGGACAAAATATGAGTCTGACTCGTAAATCCAATATTCCACAAAGCAGTCGTATAGCACCTAGTTCCCGTTTGATTGGCAGTCTATCGCGTGGATTAAAGGCCGCAGTACCAACGATGGATCGCCGTACTTTCCTGAAACGTTCGGGAGTTGGAGTGGGCGCAGGTATTGCAGCTAGCCAATTGACTCTGGTACAAAAAGCGGTAGCTGAGCCGGATAAGGCGATGTTAGATGGCAAGGGCAAGATTGAAGTAAAGCGCTCGATTTGTACCCACTGCTCTGTAGGTTGTGCGGTCGATGCTACGGTCGAGAACGGTGTTTGGGTACGTCAAGACCCAGTATTTGATTCTCCGATTAATATGGGTGCCCATTGCGCTAAGGGTGCAGCGCTTCGCGAACATGGTCATGGAGATTTCCGCTTACGCTATCCAATGAAGTTGGTAGATGGCAAATACGAAAGAATTTCTTGGGATCAGGCTTTAACTGAGATTACTGCGCAGATGAAAGATCTCCGCACCAAGTACAGTCCTGATTCAATGTTTTTTATTGGATCTTCTAAACACAATAATGAGCAAGCGTATCTATTGCGTAAGTGGGTTTCATTCTTTGGGACTAACAACACAGACCATCAGGCGCGTATTTGCCACTCTACAACTGTAGCTGGGGTTGCAAATACCTGGGGTTATGGTGCAATGACCAATAGCTACAACGACATGATGAATGCCAAGGCTGCTTTGTACATCGGTTCAAATGCTGCTGAAGCTCACCCAGTGTCCATGCTAAGTCTTTTGCACGCCAAAGAGAATGGATGCAAAGTTATTGTTGTTGATCCACGCTATACCCGCACAGCAGCCAAGTCTGACCAGTACGTTCGCATTCGTTCGGGAACTGATATTCCCTTCCTTTTTGGCGTTCTGTACCACATCTTTAATAACGGCTGGGAAGATAAGAAGTACATCAACGACCGCGTTTACGGTATGGATGAGATTCGCAAAGAAGTAATGGAAAAGTGGACGCCTGCCAATGTAGAGCAGGCATGTGGCGTACCTGAAGCTCAGGTCTATCAAGTCGCTAAGACGATGGCTCAGAATCGTCCAAGTACTTTGGTTTGGTGCATGGGTCAAACGCAGCACACCATTGGTAATGCTATGGTTCGCGCCTCTTGTATTGTCCAATTGGCCTTAGGTAACGTTGGTAAGTCTGGTGGCGGTACCAATATTTTCCGCGGTCACGACAATGTGCAGGGCGCTACAGATGTTGGCCCTAACCCAGAGTCAGTGCCGGGCTACTATGGCCTTGCAGCTGGATCATGGAAGCATTTCGCCGCAGGGTGGGGTGTTGATTATGAATGGATTAAGGGTCGCTACGCTCCTGACATGATGGAGAAGTCTGGTACGACGGTTTCCCGTTGGGTAGATGCTGTGCTCGAGAAAAATGACATGATCGATCAGCAGACCAATGTGAAGGGTTTATTCTTCTGGGGTCATGCGCCTAACTCGCAAACGCGCGGTCTTGATATGAAGCGCGCAATGAATAAGTTGGATTTGTTGGTGGTAGTAGATCCCTATCCAAGTGCCACCGCAGCAATGGCAGCGATGCCACCAGCTGAAGGTGATGTTGTTAATAAAAACCGCAACGTTTACTTATTGCCAGCTACCACGCAATTTGAGACTTGTGGTTCAGCTACCGCTTCCAACCGCTCACTTCAGTGGCGTGAAAAAGTCATTGATCCATTGTTTGAATCTGTTCCGGATCATGTGATCATGCAGGCATTTGCAGATCGTCTTGGATTTGGTCAGGAGCTATCAACCAACTACAAGATGTTGAGCTCGAAGTACGCTGGTAAGCAGTGGAGAGAGCCGCAGACTGAGGATATTTTGCGTGAGATTAATCGCTACTGCTGGAAGATCGGATATACCTGTCAAACTACTGAGCGTCTCAAGGCGCATATTAGAATGGTTGCTACGTTTGATCCTAAAACTCTGAAGTCACGCGGTGGTGTTGACCCTGTATCAGGTTACGACACAACTGGAGATTACTATGGGTTGCCTTGGCCTTGCTACGGTACTGCAGCTATCAAGCATCCAGGCTCGCCTAATCTTTATGACACTAGCAAGAGTGTGATGGAGGGTGGTGGTAATTTCCGCGCCAACTTCGGAGTTGAGCGAGAGGGTAAGAGCCTGCTGGCAGAGGATGGATCTCATTCCAAAGGCTCAGCGATTACCACTGGTTACCCAGAGTTTGATCATGTTTTCATGAAGAAGCTGGGTTGGTGGGATCAACTTACTGATGATGAGAAAAAGCTGGCTGAAGGTAAAAATTGGAAGACTGACTTATCTGGCGGCATTCAACGTGTTGTGATGAAGAATGGCTGCCATCCATTTGGTAATGCGAAGGCGCGCGCAGTGGTTTGGAATTTCCCAGATGCCATTCCAGTTCACCGCGAAGCTCTTTACAGTACCAATGAGCCAATGATGCGTAAGTACCCAACAGCGGCTGATAAGAAAAACTTCTGGCGCTTGCCCACTCTGTACAAAACGGTTCAAGACAAAAACTTGAATGAGAAGTTGTACGAGAAGTTCCCAATCATTCTGACCTCTGGTCGCTTAGTTGAGTATGAAGGCGGTGGTGACGAGACTCGTTCCAATCCATGGCTGGCTGAGTTGCAGCAAGAAAACTTTGTGGAAATTAATCCGAAAGCAGCTGAGTTGCGCGGTATTAAGAATTGGGATTATGTTTGGGTTAAATCTCCAACAGGAGCCAGGATCAAGGTCCGTGCACTGGTCACTGAGCGTGTCGACCAAGGAACTGCATTTGTGCCATTCCATTTTGCCGGTTGGTGGCAGGGTGCCGACTTGCGTAAATACTATCCAGAGGGTGCCGCTCCAATAGTTTTAGGTGAAGCGGTTAACACTGCAACTACCTATGGTTACGATATGGTGACGATGATGCAAGAAACCAAAACCACCATGTGTCAAATCGAAAAATTTGCCTAAGTTAAAAAATAAGGTCAGGAGAACACCATGGCAAGAATGAAATTTATTTGTGATACCGAGCGTTGCATCGAGTGCAATGGCTGTGTCACTGCCTGTAAGAATGAGAATGAAGTACCTTGGGGGGTGAATCGCCGTCGCGTGGTTACTGTAAATGACGGCATTATTGGTCAGGAAAAATCAGTATCTGTTGCCTGTATGCATTGCTCGGATGCCCCTTGTATGGCGGTATGCCCAGTGGATTGCTTTTATCGCACCGACGAAGGTGTGGTTCTGCATGACAAGGACATTTGTATCGGCTGCGGCTATTGTTCATTTGCATGCCCTTTTGGCGCACCACAATTCCTGAGCAAGGGTGCGTTTGGTGTGCGTAGCAAGATGGATAAGTGCACTTTCTGTAGTGGTGGTCCAGAGGCAAACGGTAGTGTTGCGGAGTTTGAAAAGTATGGCCGCAATCGTTTGGCTGAAGGTAAGTTACCTCTATGTGCCGAGATGTGCTCAACAAAGGCTTTGATTGGTGGCGATAGCGAAATTATTTCAAGCATCTACAACAAGCGTGTAGCGGTACGTGAATCAAATGGCAAATATGCTGGTTCTGGTATTTTTGGCTGGTCGACGGCATATGGTTCTTCAGGCACGCAAGCGCCCACTCCAACACCTGCTGACAAAATTCCAGGAGCGAAATCATGAAATTGAATTTCAAAACTCTCGGAATCTGTTTGGCGGTGGGGGCGCTGTTAGCCGCTTGCTCTGAGCCCCCTGAGATTGCTGCTAAGGCAGCTAAGCGTCCTGATGTTGCTCCCTACATGGGGGCCGATAACGGCTTCATGACCAAGGGTTGGACGCCTGGCAACCAGGAAAGCTGGGCTGAAGCGATTAATAAGCGTAATCAGGGTCAGTCTGAGTATTCACGCATTAAGTGATCAGTTAAACAACAATAAAGATAACGAAGACGTTTAAGGACATTTTTTATGAATCGATCATTCTCTAGTGCAAGTCGCTCTTGGGTTCTGGCTCTCGGTGTATCGCTAAGCCTCCTCAGTGGTATCTGTTTGGCAGATCGTGGGCCGATGGATCCACTCCCAACCCCGAGTGGCATTGATATCCCTAAGAATCTGAGCGCCATTCCCAATGGAACCCAAGCACAATCACAACCAGCAAATAGCGCCCCTGCGAGCGGTCCTATTTGGGAGTCTGCTAATAGCGATCCTTTAAATTACGTGAGTATCCCGGACAAGCAAGCTGGCGTATTGATTCAAAGATCCGGTCAGCAATGGCGCTTGATTCGCAATGGCATCATTACGGTTTACGGCGGCTGGCTTTTAGCAATTGCGTTTTTTGGCATGATCGCGATGTATACGCTAAAGGGCTCTATCAAATTGCATGAGCCTCTTTCAGGTGTTATGGTTAAGCGTTTCAATGGCTTCGATCGCTTCACTCATTGGACTATGGCTGCAAGCTTTTTGGCTTTAGCATTTACTGGCTTAATGATCTTATACGGTAAGTATTTTGCCTTGCCTCTAATGGGTGGTATGGCCTACGGATCATTCTTGATGGTTTGTAAAAATATCCATAACTTTACCGGTCCGTTATTTACCTTAAGTATTGTAATTTTCTTTTTCCTGTTTGTTCGTAAGAACATTCCTGAGAAGGGTGATATGCAATGGCTTCTAACCTTCGGTGGAATGCTGAGTGGTAAACATGTACCAGCCGGTTTCTTCAATATGGGTGAGAAATTCTGGTTCTGGTTTGGCATGGTTTTCTTGGGCTTAACAATCTCGGCATCAGGTTTTGTGCTTGATATGATTGTGCCCTTTATGGAGGTTCAATATTGGCGCGGTACGATGCAGCTGGCCAATATTATTCATAGCTCAGGGGCTGTGCTAATGACCGCCATGGCTATGGGGCATATCTACATCGGAACGATCGGCATGCAAGGTTCAATTGACGGCATGAAGACTGGTTATGTAGATGCTACCTGGGCCAAAGAGCACCATGAGATTTGGTACAACAAGATTAATAAATAAGGAAAAGGCCATGAAAAAAATCATTGCTTTCACTCTCTGCACATTAGCTAGTGCCGCTGTATTTGCCACCTTGCCGCCTTTGGCGCCAGAGGCTCAAGAGGCGGCAGCCATAGCAAAGGCAAAAGCCGCTTATGGCGATAAAGTTGGGGCTTATCAGTTATGCCAAGCTCAAAATAAAGTGGCTGATCGCTTTAAGGTTGCTGGTACAGCAGCCCCTGCTGCTTGTGTAGCGCCGCCACCTTTTGTTGCTCCTGTGGCTGTAGCGCCAGCCCCTGCAACATTGCCAGCAGTAAAGTAATTAATCTGCGAGCAACTCTTGGTTAAGGTAGTGTTTAGCTGCTAGTGTTTGAGGGCTAGAGAAGAAAGGACCTACGGGTCCTTTTTCTTTGATCTCACCATCATCAATGAAAATGATGTGCTCGGCAATCCTCCGCACTTGTGCAAGCTGATGCGAGGAGAAGATTAACTCAAGACCTTGCGCTCTAAAGTCACGAATCATGATCTCTACTTGCTGAGTGGTATTGGGATCCAGATTGGCAGTGGGCTCATCCAAAAGAATCACATTGGGCTTTTGCAGAATAGCTCTGCCGAGACAAAGTTTCTGTCTTTCCCCGGCCGATAACTTATGAGCAGGGCTGTCGGCCAGGCGGCTTAAATCGGTCTGCTGCAGAATGCTATTGATCTGTTCAGTGGTAATGCTCGAATCCGTATCCATCACCATACTCAGATTGGCGCGAGTAGAGGCTTTAATCATGGGTGTGTGATGTAGAACGAGAGCAATCTTTGCCGGCGCAAAGGAGAAGGTAACTGTACCTGAGTCCGGGAGAATTAATCCTGCCAATAGTTTTAGTAAGGTTGTTTTGCCTGCACCATTGGGCCCAATGCAGGCAGTAATGCGATCAACCGGTATGACTGCATGTGGAATATTAAGAATAGTCCTGCCATCGCTCCTGACAAGCACATCCTTGATTTCAATGAACTTATTAAATTGTTTGTTTTGCTTATCCATAGCGACGTTCTGCAATTTGACGTACGGCGAAAGTAACGAGATTAGCCATTAGCACAATGAACAGCAAAATCATCCCGAGCGCTAGGGCAAGTGGGAGGTCTCCTTTGCTAGTTTCAAGAGCGATGGCCGTGGTCATGGTCCGGGTGGAATGATCAATATTGCCACCAACGATCATCACGGCGCCCACTTCAGATATAGCCCTTGCTAATCCAGCCAGAATGGCAATGCTCAGCGAGAATCGGCAGTCCCAAACTAGATATTTTAGATAGGACAGGCGGGGTAGATGAAGTGCTAGGAAGGAGTCTCTGTGAATACGCCAGGAGTCTTCGAGTATTTGCCTGCTAAGGGCGGCTATTAAGGGGGTTGTCAGCAGTATTTGGGCTAGGATCATGCCCTTAGCAGTAAAGAGCCATCCCCAAGCTCCCAAGGGCCCTGTGCGAGAGAGGAGGAGATAGACGATTACACCAACGATCACAGTTGGAACGCCCATTAGGGTATTTAGAGTGACAATAATCCCTTTTTTGCACTTGAATTCTTCGGTTGCAAGGAGGGCTCCCAACGGAAGTCCTATGATGGTTCCAAAGAAAAGGGCGGTAAGGCTAACCTGCAGGGATACCAAAACAATCCCTGTTACAGCATTGTCCAGGTGGGCTAGAAGTGAGAGGGCATCCTGAAAGGCTATAAACATGCGCTCGATTCTATCAAGGCAATGGCAAAATGGTGCTAATGCAATTAAATCTTCCAATTTTTACCAATGGCTGAGGTGATTTGCCTCTGCAATGAAGTCTGGGATCTCGATTTACGCGAGTATCTAGATGCTCATCCGATTAGCTCTATAGAAGAGCTGAGGGAGCGGGCATCTATTTGTAACAAGTGTATGCAATGCCAGGATTTGGTTGAAAGTGAGATTTATCAAGCGCGCATCAGGCGCCAGCAAGCGCAGGCATGATTTGATGTCCCTCAATAAGCTTGGGCGGTTTAGTGTTATGACGATGAATGTTCATAAAGGCTTGTCGCCTTTGCATCGCCAATCTACGATTTATCAGTTGCGTCAAAAGATGAGGGTAAATCATCCAGATTTGCTTTTTTTGCAGGAGCTGCAGCAAGAGCATCGCGGCAGAGTGAGAAGGTTTGGTCAATGGCCTGTGGTCGAATTAACTCACTTTCTCTCGGAAGATTTTTGGCATCACTGGCATTATGGAAAAAATGTAGAGTACCCAGATGGCCATCATGGTAATGCCATCCTATCAAAACATCCGTTGCACAAGGGTGGTAATTACGATATTTCGGCGTACCGATTTGAGAAGCGCGGTTTATTACATAGCGTGACTTATATTGAGGGCTCCTCAAAGCCAATTCACTGCTTTTGTGTGCACCTTGCTTTATTTGAAGGTGGTCGGGAGCGCCAATTAGGGGAGATCATTCGATACATTGATGATTTAGCTGAAGATGGTCCCGTCATTGTGGCGGGGGACTTTAATGATTGGCGTAATCGTATTAGCGCACCCATGAAAGTGGCGGGATTCAATGAGGTCTTTGAAGTTCTCACTGGTTCGCCGGCCAAAACTTTTCCGAGTATTAAGCCTATGCTACCAATGGATAGAATTTATGTACGAGGATTAAAAGTTCATTCGGTTGACATCTTGTACGAATGGCTTAAATTGTCTGATCACTTAGGCATCACTGCGGAGCTGGAACTGATATGAATTTTTTAGTTATTCTTTTAGATCGATTTTTTAATCTTCATTTTAATTTGGTCTGGCTGACGCCGATTCATGCTTCAATTGTGATTGGATTTTTTATTCGCTTGATTTGGGTGAGAAGGCCTGTGGGTGTCGCTTTTGCGTGGCTCTTAATTGTCATTTTATTACCCTTGTTAGGCATTGCTTTATATGTTTTGATCGGAGAGCGTCCAGTGGGGCGCAGTCTGATGTTAAAAATCGAGCGTATGAGCAAAGACTATCTTTTAATTACTGAGAGGATGCGTCAAAGGTTTCAGGATGATCGTAAGCATCTTCCTTTAGAGGGAAAGGCCTTAAGTTTTCTAGCGGAATCCAAAAACGGCTCACCAGTAATAGCAGGAAACCATATAGAGTTGTTTACTAACTCCTTGGAAATTTTGCAAAAATTTATTGATGCCATTAACGGGGCCAAAAAAAGCTTACATCTTGAGTTTTATATCTGGGCTTTAGGTGGAGATGCTGATCGCGTTGGTGAGGCTTTGATAGCTGCGGCACAACGAGGTATTGCCTGTCGTGTCTTATTGGATTCCTTGGGTAGCAAAGATTGGCTTAAATCTAAGTGGCCAGCACGTTTTAGAAATGCCGGAATTCAGGTCACTGAGGCTTTGCCTATTCAGATTGGTCGATTTCAGTTTCGTCGTGCTGACATTCGCCTCCACCGAAAAATATTTGTGATTGATGGATCTGTTGCGTGGACGGGCAGTATGAATATGGTTGATCCACGAACCTTTAAGCAAGACTCCGGGGTGGGTGAGTGGGTGGATGCGCTAGTGAGGGTTGAGGGCCCAGTTGTTTCCCAATTTGACCTCACTTTTCTTTTTGACTGGAGTGTTGCAACTCCGAGAGTGAAAAAGTTCAATGATCCAGAACCCGAAATCACTGCTCGAGCTGGTGGTGTATTAGCCCAAGAGTTTGCCTCTGGCCCCGTTTATCGCGATGATATTTTGTACCAGGTACTACTCTCAGCAATCATGGATGCGCGTGAGGAGCTCACGATTACCACCCCCTATTTTGGGCCAGATGACGGTTTGATTCAGGCCTTGATGGCTGCATCGGGTAGGGGTGTCAGGGTAACTTTAATTGTGCCTAAATTAAATGATTCAACTTTAGTTGCCTGGAGTAGTCGTAGTATTTATGGTGACCTATTAAGTTCTGGCGTTCATATCGCAGAGTTTCGTGGCGGCCTTCTGCACACCAAGAGCATGCTGATTGATAAACGCATTGCGATCTTTGGATCTGTGAATTTCGATCAGCGCAGCCTGCGTTTGAACTTCGAGATTAGCTTGATCGTGTACAACGAAGATTTTTGTGCAAAGCTTGAAGAACTTGTAAATTCCTATTTGAAGCAGTCTGATTTTGTGGATGTTCAAGTTTGGGCTAAAAAACCGCGGTGGCGTACTCTACTAGAAAATGCAGTGCATTTGGCTTCACCACTACTTTAGATTGCTTTGCTACTAGCCATTATCTGAATTTGTTCTTCGCTAAGACCTATTTCAGTAAGGATTTTGTGGGTGTGCTCTCCCACGGCTGGTATGGCATCCATACGATATTTATAGCTGTCATTTAGGCCTGGTGGCAGCAATGCCGGAATTGAGCCTGCCGTCGTATCAACATCAACCCAGCGATTGCGCGCCTTAAGCTGATTATGTTTCCAGAGTCCCGCCATATTGTTTAGGCGTGCATTCGCGATTTGGGCTTTTTCTAGTCTTGCAATAACTTGTACGGTTGTGAGTTTGCTAAAACAGGCATCAATTATTATCAGAAGCTCTTCACGTTTTTCATTGCGTTTGAAGTTCTGATTAAAGCGCTCATCTTTACCCATGGCAATATTCTCTAAAACCACTTCGCAAAATTGGACCCACTCTCGTTCATTTTGGAGACCCAGCATGACAGTGCCACCATCTCCAGCTTTAAAGGGGCCGTATGGGTAAATAGTGGCATGCGATGCCCCACTTCTCGGGGGCGGCTCAGCACCATCAAAGGCGTAATACATCGGAAAGCTCATCCATTCACCTAGCGATTCCAGCATAGAGATATCGATGCTGGAACCTTTGCCTGTTTTACCTCTTTGTAGCAGGGCAGCAAGAATGTTCGTATAGGCATACATGCCGGCGGCAATATCTGCAATCGAGTTTCCGGCTTTGCTTGGTGTTTCTGGCGTACCGGTGACCGATAGGAAACCTGCTTCACTTTGAATAAGTAGGTCGTAAGCTTTTTTATCTCGATACGGACCATTATTTCCATAGCCGGAGATATCGCACAAAATGAGTTGTGGGTTTTCTTTTTGTAGAGCTTCAGCAGTGAGACCCATGCGTGCTGCGGCACCTGGGGCCAAATTTTGCACTAGGACATCAGCCGTCTTTAGTAAGGTTTTGAGCGCTGCCAGGGCGGATGGCTGTTTCAGATCTAGCGTCAGACTTTCTTTTGAGCGATTCACCCAAACAAAATGGGAAGAAAGCCCTTTAACTTGCTTGTCGTAAGCGCGGGCAAAGTCGCCCAAGCCAGGGCGCTCAACTTTAATAACACGTGCACCCAAGTCGGCCAGTTGACGAGTGCAAAAAGGAGCCGCAATCGCATGTTCAAGAGAAACAATGGTGATGCCGTCAAGCGGGCGCACTGGTTTCGATGTCATATTAGAGATTCTTTTAGAACGATCTTGGTAAACCGAGAACGTGTTCTGCGATATAGGAGTAAATTAAGTTGGTTGAGACTGGCGCCACTTGATATAGACGCGTTTCCCTAAACTTCCGCTCGACATCATATTCGTTTGCAAATCCAAAGCCACCATGGGTTTGTAGGCAAACGTTAGCGGCTTCCCACGAGGCTTTGGCTGCAAGATATTTGGCCATATTCGCTTCTGCGCCACAAGACTGCTTATTATCAAATAACTCACAGGCTTTAAAGCGCATGAGATTGGCTGCTTCAGTTTCAATAAAAACATCTGCAATCGGAAATTGGACCCCTTGATTTTTACCAATGGGGCGATCAAACACCACGCGATCATTTGCATAGTTCCGTGCACGATCTACAAACCAGTAGGCATCGCCAATACACTCTGCTGCAATCAGAACACGTTCCGCATTCAGGCCATCTAAGATGTACTTAAACCCTTGACCCTCTTGGCCAATAAGATTCTCAGCAGGAATCTCTAGATTATCGAAAAAGACTTCATTGGTCTCATGATTCACCATATTGGCAATCGGCGAAATTTCCATGCCTTTGCCGATGGCATCCTTGAGGCTAACAATAAAGATCGACATTCCCTCGGATTTTTTCTTTACCTCAGTCAGTGGGGTAGTTCGCGCCAATAGGATCATGAGGTCAGAGTGCTGAATGCGTGAGATCCAAACCTTTTGACCGTTCACTACATACTTATCACCCTTTCTTACTGCCGTAGTTTTGAGTTTGGTAGTGTCCGTTCCAGTGGTAGGTTCGGTGACTGCCATAGCTTGAAGGCGCAATTCGCCAGCGGCAATCTTGGGTAGATAGAGCCTTTTTTGAATCTCAGAACCATGACGCAATAAAGTGCCCATGTTGTACATTTGGCCGTGACAAGAGCCAGCATTGCCGCCTGAGAAATTAATTTCCTCCATGATGACTGAGGCTTCAGCTAAGCCCAATCCTGAGCCGCCATACTCTTCTGGAATTAGTGCAGCCAGCCAGCCAGCTTGCGTTATTGCATCTACAAAGGCTTCAGGATAGCTACGCTCATGGTCTATTTTTTGCCAATAAGTGGAGTCAAAACTACCGCACAGGTCTCGAAGCGCTTCGCGGATGTCTTGATATTGATCTGGCTTGGGAATAGGGTGTTTCATAGAAGTCTCAATCGTTGTGATGTAAAGCGCATTACAGGTATTTATCAATAGTTTAAGCAAGTTTTGAAAATCCATGAAAATAGCAGGTTAAGATAAAAAAACTTAACATGAGACTTTAAAAATATGACAAATTTAAAGCCGCAACAGATCCTTTCAGGAATTAAAGTTTTAGAGCTGGGACAGTTGATTGCCGGCCCTTTTGCCTCAAAAACATTAGCCGATTTTGGCGCTGAAATTATTAAGGTTGAGTCGCCTGGTGAGGGCGACCCTTTACGCAAGTGGCGTATGCTGCATAAAGGCACCTCTGTATGGTGGCAGGCACAGTCGCGTAACAAGCAATCAATCTGCTTAGATCTTCGTGTGAAAGAAGGCCAAGAAATTGCCCGTCGCTTAGCGCTTGAAGCGGATGTTGTTATTGAGAATTTTCGTCCCGGTACTTTAGAGAAGTGGGGTTTAGGCTGGGAAGCATTGCACAAAGCAAATCCTAAGTTGATCATGCTCCGTATTTCTGGATACGGTCAGAATGGCCCAAAACGAGATGAGCCTGGTTTCGCGGCAATCGGTGAGGCTATGGCTGGTCTGCGTTATATCACCGGCCATCCGAATGAGATTCCCGTCAGGGCAGGTGTATCACTTGGAGATACTGTCGCTGGTTTGCATGGTGCCCTGGGTGTCTTGCTGGCCCTATATGAGCGTGATGCACGTGGTGGTGAAGGGCAAATGATTGACGTCGCTCTTTATGAGTCTATCTTTAATTTAACCGAAAGCCTGTTACCAGAGTACTCGGTCTTTGGCGCTATTCGGCAGCCTGCTGGCGGCGCATTGCCTGGTATTGCTCCGTCAAATGCCTACCGCTGTGGCGATGGGCAGTACGTCTTGATTGCCGGCAATGGTGACTCTATCTTCAAGCGCTTAATGAGTCTGATTGGTCGACCTGATTTGGGTGATGATCCAACTCTGGCGCAGAACGATGGACGCGCAAAGAGGGTAGTAGAAATTGATGCCGCCATTAATGCATGGACCGCTACTCTAGATTTGGATGCGGTTTTAAAAGGCTTGATTCAGGCTCAAGTTCCTTCTGGAAAAATCTACACCGCCAAAGATATTGCACAAGATCCTCATTACCAAGCACGTGGTGTAATTGAAATCGTGGAGAGTGCTGATGGCCTTAAGGTACAAGTGCCCGGAATTATTCCAAAACTCTCGCAGAATCCTGGCGCTATTCGCCACCGGGCTCCAACTCTGGGGGAGCATACTGATGAGATTATGAAATCTGCCGGTTTAACCCAAGAGCAAATCACTATCCTGAGGAAATCTGGGGTTCTCGCTTAATGGAGCAGATGCTTGAACATTTCTTTGGATGGTTTGGTATGCCATCGATTGGATTACCAGCAGTCTTTATTAGCTCCTTCGTTTCAGCAACTCTCTTGCCGATTGGGTCAGAGCCCATTTTATTTGGCTATATCACGGTCAATCCTCATCTCTATTGGATTGCAATTCTTGTTGCCACTATCGGCAATACTTTGGGTGGAATGTTTGATTGGTGGCTAGGTTTACTTGCTCAAAATAAGCTTCAGTCGCTTAAGGGCCCACAAAATGGCCGTGTTAAGGCGTGGTTAGAGCGGCATGGCCCCAAAGTACTGCTTTTATCCTGGCTCCCCGGTCTAGGTGATCCTTTGTGCTTAGCCGCCGGCTGGTTGCGTCTTGCATGGGGGCCTTGTTTGATCTACATGTTTTTTGGCAAACTTCTTCGTTATCTCACCATGACGTGGTTACTTACTCTAGTGCCTAGTAGTTTTTGGCACCAGTTAGGTCACTGGCTTCATTTGATTTAAACGGACAATATTTCTGCTGAACCTCATCATTATGTAATGCATTTTGCGCAGTGTCGTGAAACACTATTCCATCTTGATTCAAAATGTAGGTTCTAGCGGAAATTCTCAGCGCTTCCTAGGCATTTGGCTCAATAAGTAATCATGCGTATGGCGATGAACTGGCTGAGCTCATTACCAGCATCGAAAAGTTGGAGTCAATCTATTTATTAGGGGATTTACACGCCCAAAATCCAGTGTAAATAAAACAGTCCCGCTGTGCGAAGATTATTGAACTTAGCTTATTCCCGAGGCTTTCGTTAGTATGAGGTCTTGAGTGAGTTAACTTGGTGCATACCCCATTTTGCAAGGATGATTTGATCCTGTAATATCAAGTCCATAGCTTTAAAAATTTTCAACTTGATGGCGAATGCGAATATGTCTACATTGCAAGGTAAAACAGCCCTGGTCACAGGCTCTACTAGTGGTATTGGTTTGGGTATGGCGATTGCTCTGGCAAAGCAGGGCGTTAATATTATGGTTAACGGCTTTGGTGAAAAAGATGACGCCATTACGAAAATTAAAGCATGTGGCGTAGCGGTGGATTACCACGGTGCCGACATGAGCAAGCCGGCAGAAATTGAAGACCTTATTCAGCAAACCGAAAAACGTTTTGGTTCTCTCGATATTTTAGTTAACAACGCGGGCATACAGTACACGGCCAATATTGAAGATTTCCCAGCGGATAAATGGGATGCCATTATTGCCATTAACTTGAGCTCTGCATTTCACACAACCCACCATGCGCTTCCCGGAATGCAAAAGCGCAACTGGGGTCGCATTATCAATATCGCCTCCGTGCATGGCTTAGTAGCCTCAACTCAAAAAGCAGCTTATGTTGCAGCTAAGCATGGGATTATTGGCTTAACTAAAGTAACCGCTCTTGAAAATGCCCATACAGGCATTACCTGCAACGCTATTTGCCCTGGATGGGTATTAACTCCTTTAGTGCAGAAACAAGTCGACGCAAGAGCTGAGCGTGAGCATATTTCGAATGATGCCGCTAAGATTGCTTTGGTTTCAGAGAAACAACCTTCGGGTGAATTTGTATCCCCGGAGCAACTCGCAGCCTTAGCGGTATTTCTCTGTGGGCCTGATGCCTCAGAGGTGAGAGGTGTTGCTTGGAATATGGACGGCGGCTGGACTGCTCAGTAAGATTTAAATCCAGTTTTTAGTATTAAAACCGCCGAGTTGATTTTAAATAGAAGCTTACTCGGCGGTAATTTTTCTATCGGCAATGATCTTGCCCCAAGTAGCAGACTGACTTGCAATGTATTTAGCCAAATCATCGCGAGATCCTGGGTTGGGTGTTAAGCCATGCTCAGCCAACTGCTTATTGGTTGCCTTATCGGTTAACACCGCTACCAAGGCTTTATTCCATTTTTCTAAAATAACTTCAGGTGTTTTTCCTGGTGCAACAAAGGCATACCAGTTACTGGCATCGAATCCTGGATAGCCTGATTCAGCGATTGTGGGAATATTTGGAAGGGTTGGGGCACGTTTCAGCCCAGTGGTAGCGATTGGAATCAGCTTACCGCTCTTGATGTATGGCTCAGCCGTGGCCAGTGCAGAATAGTAGGAAGAGACTCTGCCACCCAACAAGTCAACCATAGCAGGGCTACCGCCCTTATAAGGCACGTGAACTGTATCAATATCTGCTCTAACATTCAAGAGTTCACCTTGCAGGTGGGACGCTGAGCCACTACCGGTTGAGGCAAAAGTAATTTTGCCGGGATTCTTTTTGGCAAGAGCTACATATTCTTTAAAATTCTTTACGCCAAGCTCAGGAATAACAACCAAGACATTGGGAAAGGTGACACCCATGGTGAGTGGTGCTAAATCTTTTTGTGGATCGTATGACAGCTTCATGAGGTGGGGCGCAATCGATAGAGGTCCAATTGAGCCAAACAAAATAACCGACCCATCGGTTGGCGCATTAGCCGTAAAAGCGTGGGCAATATTGCCACCTGCGCCAGGCTTGTTGTCAACGATAACATTTTGTCCGAGATCTTCACTGAGCTTTTTGGCAATGATTCGAGCTGCGTTATCCGCGGAACCGCCTGCAGCAAATCCAACCACCATCGTGATAGTTTTCTTTGGTGGAAATTCTTGTGCGTGAACTATTGAGATGGTGCTTAAAAAAGCAAGACCAATAGAAGTAATAGATTTAGCGAGTGTGGATAACTTCATAGTCTGGTCTCGGATATTGTTAATGTTTTTAAACACTCATGATCTCTAGCATGGAGCTGCGTATATTCGATCTACTTTACCAGCCATGAGTAATTGGCTGGGTAATGTTCTACCAACTAATTTTTGTAGATCTTTTGAGCACTCTAGTAAGGCATCAATCTGCACATGCGTTTTGAGGCCCATGAGATCAAGCATATGTACCAATTCTTCAGTACAGATATTACCCGTAGCTCCAGGTGCATAAGGGCAACCGCCTAAACCACCAAGCGAAGAATCAAAACGATCTATACCGCTATTCACTGCTGCGAGCGCATTGGCCAGACCCATGCCGCGGGTGTTGTGAAAGTGTAAAGTCCACTGAAGATTGGGGTGTTTGTATTGCGCAAACTCGCATACCTCCTGAACTTGGGCTGGATTAGCCATGCCAGTGGTATCGCATATCGTAATCCCCCGAATCCCTTGTGCTGAGAAACGTTCAATCCAATGCATTAATTCTTTGAGTGGGGTGATGCCAGTCATCGGACAACCAAAACTAGTTGATAGTGAGATGTTGACTGGGGTCTTATTGGCGTGGGCTAGTTCTATTACCGAGCTTAAGGCTTTGAATGAATCTTCACGGCTCATTTTAAGGTTGGCCTGATTATGCGCTTCACTTACCGACATCACGAGATTGAATTCATCCACACCAACAGCAAGGGCACGTTCCGCCCCTTTAAGGTTGGGAATCAAAGCGGTGTACTCAACTCCAGGAACACGCTTGATGCCTTGCATCACTGCTTCAGCATCGGCCAACATGGGTATTGCTTTCGTGCTGGTAAATGAGCTGACTTCAATTTTGGCATAACCAGCATTACTAAGTCGATCAATGAGGGTGATTTTTTCCTGGGTTGGAATAAAGGCACTTTCAGCTTGAAAGCCATCGCGCGTGACCACTTCCTGAATATAAATTCGTTTATTTAGTTTGTTACTTAAGGGTTTGGTCATGTTGATCTTTGAAGCAGGCTACCAAAGTTGGCTAAGTACTTATTTTAAGTAAAAAATTCCGATTTTGGTGCAGATGAACCAAAACTGCAGAATCGTTTATAGTTACATCGCAATCATATATATAGGAGAACCTTTTATGGCTTCAATTTTGACCTCATTGGGACGCACAGTTTTGGCAGGTTTTGTGCTTCTTGTTTTGATTATTCTGGCTTTAGGTGGCAATTTCAGTACCGCCGAACTGCCTTTCGTATTTCGTTACTTGCATGTGATGTTTGGTGT
>CAIOIX010000018.1 GCA_903858445.1 uncultured beta proteobacterium | reverse complement strand
GATATCCAAAATCCCTGCCCACTGATGCGTACTTGATCAACACACAAAAGTCCTAGTAACACAAAACCAATACCTGCTTCAGCAAGGTATAAACCTTTTAAATTATTCACGCTCAGAATGAGCGCATTGATGTAATCACCACCACCCAATCCATGCTCAATACCACGCAGATTAAATGCGTCACCGCCAGAAAATCCCTCGGCTAATATACGTAAAGGAAATAAAAGGTAGCCGCCGTAATCATCTCCATGATTAAAGTCGTGAAATAGCATATTGATGCAATAGGCAATCACAAAAAAGCTGGTTGCGAAGATGGCCAATGCCTTTTTCGCCGGCCATTTTTTCCAAGAAAAGCCCGCTTCTTTGACCGTGTGGACCCCTGTCAGTTTGAGGTAGAAAATAAGGGCGATGCCCAAAGCAATGATTCCCTGAAAAGTTTGGTGCGAGCCTAGGTGAAATAACTCGATATACCCACTACAGGCTAAAAATAGCAGTAAGCCGATTAAGGTATTGATGCCAAGATAGTGGCTCCACTGCGGAAAGGTATACCGAGTAATCAGTGCGCCAAAACCATAAAGCGAGACTAGGGATGCTAGAAAAAAGAGAAGTGTTTGGATAATTTCAAATAAATGCATAACGAGTGTGTTCTCAAAAGGGGATTTGGCATAGCTAGTGTAGATGTTTTTAGTATGCTTATAGAGCAATTGGCTCTGCTGCTACGAACCTAGACCCCCAAAGAAGGGGGTGAATTGGATCTAGCATCAATCAGTGCGTCGTGCTCGGATCCTAGACTTTGAGCCTTACAATAGGGACTATTTTGTTAAAAAACATACTCAATGAGTAATATTGCGCTAAATCTTAAAGTAATCCCCGTGATTTTGTGCGGTGGATCGGGTACCCGTCTTTGGCCTTTGTCTCGGTCAGGCTTTCCCAAGCAGTTTTTAGTGCTGTCGGGAGGGGGATCTCAGCGGAGCTTATTTCAGCAGGCCATTGAGCGCGCCAACTCGGTTACTAATGCCAGCATCCAGCTCGGCCCAACCCTAATTGTCACTAACGAAGAACACCGGTTTTTAGCACTTGATCAATTGCGCGAACTTAAAGATGTACAGGCCACCTTGCTCTTAGAGCCTTCTGGCAGAAATACCGCGCCGGCTTTAACGCTTGCTGCTTTGCAAGCGCAAGAGCAAGGCAATGATCCGATTTTATTGATCACCCCCGCCGATCAAACGGTGACTAATGGCGCTGCCTTTACCAAAGCATTGCAATCGGCCGTGCAGATTGCGCAAAGCGGCGCGATTGCCATTTTAGGTATTACACCTAGCGCCCCAGAAACTGGTTACGGTTATATCAAGACACAAAATAAAACTTCCACAGACAGTGCGGATGAATATACCGTTGAGCGTTTTGTTGAAAAGCCCGATGCACCAACAGCAACGCAGTATTTAAAAGATGGTGGCTATTTTTGGAATGGCGGTATGTTTGTACTCAAAGCCAGCGTGTGGCTCTCTGCCCTAGGCGAGTTTCGCCCAGATATTCTGGTAGCTACTCAAGCAGCATGGCAAGCAAAAACCCAAGATGATTCTGGCGATGCTCTTTTTATTCGTCCAGGTAAAGAGACTTTTAATGCGACTCCCAGTGAGTCGATTGACTATGCTGTCATTGAGAAGTGCCCCAATTCCAAATTTGCGATCAAGATGGTTGAGCTT
>CAIOIX010000017.1 GCA_903858445.1 uncultured beta proteobacterium | reverse complement strand
TGAAGATCTTCAAAAAACTTCTAGTAATCAGCGCGGTAATGGGTGCCATTGGTTTGGCGCCCCTTGCATTTGCACAAACCAACTTGCCAGAGTTGGGGCAATCAAAAGCGAATATTGCAAAAGCCGCATTCAAAGAAGATGCCAAGTGCACCAAGTGCCACGATGAGAGTGAAAACGCTCCAATCTTGTCCATCTATCAAACTAAGCATGGCGTGAAGGGCGATGCCCGCACACCAAGCTGCACCTCTTGTCATGGTCAAAGTGACAAACACTTGGCTGGCGATAAAGACGGCAAGGGCCGTCCATCACCAGATTTCGTATTTAAGAAGGGTGTATACGATAAGAGCCCAAGTGCAGAACGTATGGATCGTTGCCAAACTTGCCATAAAGGTGAGAAACGCACCAACTGGAACGGCTCACAACATCAGGTAAACGATGTGGCTTGTAATGATTGCCACGTAGTGCATAACCCAGTAGATAAAGTTAGAGTTAAAAAGACTCAAACTCAGGTTTGCTATACCTGCCACAAAGAACAACGTGCAGATAGCTACAAAACATCTACCCATCCAATTGAAGTAGGAAAAGTAGTGTGCTCCGACTGTCATAACCCACACGGTTCTGCAGGTCCATCATTGCTCAAGAAAAATACTCTGAATGAAACCTGCTTCCTCTGTCATGCAGAGAAACGTGGTCCAGTATTGTTCGAGCATCAACCAGTAGTTGAGAACTGCGCAAACTGCCACACACCTCATGGTTCCAACATCACTCCATTGCTGAAAGATCGTCCACCATTCTTGTGTGACGACTGCCATGATGGTCCTCATAACAGTAAAGCCCCCGTTGGTCTAAATGCTGGTGGAAAACAAGTTGCACCCGGCACCACTCCGAGCACTAGCTATACCGGTCGAGCTTGTATGAATTGTCATGTGATGGTTCATGGATCAAATAGTCCAGCTGGCGGATTCCTACAACGTTAATGAACATGGTTGACAGATAAGAGGCTTGTGATGAAAAACGGATCTAAATTTAATTTAAAGTTAAGCGCAATTACTTTTGGCGTACTCGGATTATTCGCAGTAAGCTCTGCGATGGCAGATGATGAGGAAATCAAAGCATTAACTCAGCCACAAAGTACCGTTCAGGTTGAGGTGATCGGGGTAGACCAAAATTCTGCAAAATTTGGTGAATATAACGGTCTTTATGGCCATCCGTCTGGCGCATACCCCAATGGCGCTCTAAACGTTCGTGGAGGCAGTGCCTATACGAATAATGAACAAGGTGAAACCACTCGTTGGTCTGTAACTGGAGATAACCTTGGCCTAACGTCAAGATCAGCCAATGCCTCGATTGCCGATCAGGGTAGTTGGAATTTTGGAGTGAACTTTGATCAGCTCCAGCACAACATTACTAATTCGTATCAAACGCCCTATCAAGGGACTATGGGTGGCAATAGTTTTGTTTTGCCAAGTAACCTACAAAATACAAATATCGTTGATAGCGCCAGCAAGATTCCAGGCGACCTAGGGGCGATGACCATTTCAACAACCAGATATAACACCACAGTTAGCGGTGCTGCAATTGTCGATAAAAATCTTAATTTCACATTTGAATATAACAATTTGATTCAGACGGGGGCAAAATTACAGGCCTTCTCTGGAGCAACAATTCCAACGGGCGCCTCCTCTGGAAATGGCTCTGCAATTTCAATCCTACCTAACCCTACAAACTATACGACTGACACTGTCAATCTTGCAGCTAACTGGAAGAATGACAATGCACACTTTACCGCCTCTTATTTTGGTTCATTTTTTAATGATGGATATAACGGCGTAAATTGGCAAGTGATTAATAAATCTGCTGGCGGCACCACAACTCCGATACAAACAATGAGCACAATGCCATCGAATGCTTTCAATCAACTCAATCTCAATGGTGGTTATGACTTCTCAAATAAGACAAAACTAACGGCTAATTTATCGGCAGGTCAAAATACTCAAAATCAAGGTTACTCTGGTAGTTATGATCCAGGCATGGTCATTGGCACACTGCCAGCGGCTTCAATGAATGGCTTGGTAAATACCACTCACGCAGACGTCAAGTTGACCGATCAATCGATCAAGGATTTAACGTTGGGCGCTATGGCGAAATTTGATCAGCGAGATAATTTATCGCAATCAAACATGTATAACTTTAATTCGATTGCTGCAGCGCCTAATAGTGGGCAGATTCCTAATACACCAATGAGCTTCAAGCAAAACCAGTTAGCACTGTCAGGTGACTATCGCATAACTAAAGATCAGCGAGTTGGTTTGGTTTTGGCAAACAATGCTGTTGATCGTTGGTGTAATCAGTACGGAACACCGGGGACAACGGTCACAAGCGCTACGGGCGGGCTTAACACCTACAATTCTTATTACAACAGCGCTAGTTGTGTTTCAGCTACATCTAGTAATGAAAATAAGGCTGACTTAACTTATAAGCTTAAAGCCTCTGAGTCGGTGAGTCTTAAATTTGCTGGTGGATATAGCAATCGGAAAACCCAGTGGAATCAAAATGCAATAGTTGCACTACCACTTGCCACTGAAATTAGTTATCCATCAGCTCAACCCGTTGGCTATAACAGCGGAAATGTATTGGGATTCCAACCATTTTTTGAAGCATCACGCAAACAATTTGTTGGAAAAGCTAATGCAACCTGGCAGGCAGACGATAAATTATCCTTTACCGTGGGTGGAAAGTATACGAATGATATCTACCCTGACTCCACTTATGGTGTTCAAAATGGCTACTCATGGAGTTTGAATCTAGATAGCACCTATGCTTATGCCGAAGCCGGTTCTTTAGTGGCCTATGTAACGCAGCAAAATCAACAGCGCTCGGTATCAAATGCGAATACTGTTTATACGGCTGGAGCTCTTACGGCACTGACCACATGGCAGAATAATTTAAAAACCAACGCTACTACCTTTGGTGTTGGTGTGCGCCAAGGAGAATTACTAGATGGAAAACTATTGCTAACTGCCGATGCCACAGTTTCATTAGCCAACTCTATTTACAGTACAAATACTCAATACGCAGGATCGGTATCTAGCAGTAATTGCTCTGCGGCTGCGACTCAAACTTGTGGAATCCTGCCAGGCATTCAAAATAATATGGCAGCTATCAAACTTGGCGGAAATTACCAGTTAGATAAGAATTCAAAGGTGGGATTAATGTATTGGTATCAGCACCTGTATAGCAATGATTGGCTGAATAACCCCTATCAAGTCGGCTATACCCCATCTGGCGTTATGCCGACCAATCAGAGTTCGAATGGTTATAGCGTAAATGTCATTTCTGCTAATTACACCTACACATTTGATTGATGCTTGATTTTTGCTTTCGGAATACCTTTAAATAAAAGAACGGATTAAATTATGGAAACTAAACAACCAGGCGCTATTAAGAGGTTTTGGGCCTTCGTTAAGAAGCCTAGTGCCAAGTATTCCATCCTAGCCATTTTCTCCGTTGCTTTTATCTCGGGTATTTTGTTCTGGGGTGCCTTCAATACGGGAATGGAAGCGACTAATACTTTGGCTTTCTGTACCACCTGTCATGAAATGCGTGACAACGTGTATCAGGAATACAAAGAGACCATTCACTATAGCAACCGTACTGGTGTGCGTGCTATTTGCTCTGATTGTCATGTGCCAAAAGACTGGACTCATAAGATGATTCGCAAGTCACAGGCTGCATTTGAAGTTTGGGGCAAGATTACGGGTTCTATCGATACGCGTGAGAAGTTCGAGGCTAAGCGTATGGAGTTGGCTAGCCACGAATGGGCACGTATGAAGGGTAATAATTCACGCGAATGCCGTAACTGCCATGATTTTGATGCGATGAGCCCAGAATTGCAGAAGCAGACCCCTTATAAGAAGCATATGAAGGCAAAAGAGTCTGGTAAGACCTGTATTGACTGCCATAAGGGTATTGCGCATCAACTACCTAAAGAGTATGAAGAGTCTGACGATTAAGGTTTGACAGCCTGTTAAGGCTCTTGGACAATGGCTGGGATGGTTCAATCCCGGCCATTTTCTATTCATGACTACTCATATTTCAGAACCCCCTCATTTGTCTTTGAATCCATCCTCACTGCGCGCCAATGCATTAACCTGCGTTCGGGGTGAGCGCACCCTTTTTACGGGTTTGGATTTGGAAGTTTCTGCTGGTGAGTGGCTGCATGTTCGCGGCGAAAATGGCATTGGCAAAACCAGCCTTTTGCGGCTCTTATCTGGTTTAACTAAACCTGCTGCAGGTGAAATCTTTTGGAATGAGCAATT
>CAIOIX010000016.1 GCA_903858445.1 uncultured beta proteobacterium | reverse complement strand
TAGCCGCATTAAAGATGGGGCAAGCAGTGCGTACTGACGGCCCCCAAACCCATCTGGTGAAATCTGGCACTCCAACTATGGGTGGAGTGTTAATTTTGATTGGTATTTTTATTTCTTGCATGCTTTGGTCTGATTTAAGTAATCGATTTATTTGGATTGTCATGATTGTGACCTTTGGCTTTGGTTTGATTGGTTGGGTAGATGATTACCGTAAGGTTGCTCGCAAAGACCCTAAGGGCATGGCTTCTCGCGAAAAGTTTTTTTGGCAAACCTTGATCGGCTTATTCGCCGCAATTTATTTGGCTTTCTCCGTTTCGGAAGTGAATAACTTAAAGGTGCTGCAATTATTTTTTGAATGGTTGAGAAGTGGTTTTGCCTTAAATCTTCCGGCCAAGTCGAATCTGTTGATTCCATTCGTCAAAGAAATTAGTTATCCCTTAGGTGTTTTGGGCTTCATCATTTTGAGCTATCTAGTGATTGTTGGCAGTAGCAATGCTGTCAATTTAACCGATGGTCTTGATGGTTTGGTCATCATGCCGGTGATCTTGGTTGGTGCCGCGCTAGGTGCATTCGCTTATGTAATGGGGAATGCAATTTATGCCAAATATTTACTCTTCCCGTACATCCCAGGCGCTGGCGAACTCATGATTTTTTGTGGGGCGATGGGCGGCGCTGGTTTGGCTTTCCTTTGGTACAACACTCATCCCGCCCAAGTATTTATGGGTGATGTCGGTGCACTTGCATTAGGAGGTGCATTGGGAACAATTGCAGTGATCGTCCGACAGGAAATTGTTTTGTTTGTGATGGGCGGTATTTTTGTTGCGGAAACTGTCTCAGTCATGCTGCAAGTTTTTTGGTTTAAGTTCACTAAAAAACGCTATGGAGAAGGTCGTCGTATTTTCCGTATGGCTCCATTGCATCACCATTTTGAATTGGGTGGATGGAGAGAGACGCAAGTTGTCGTGCGCTTCTGGATAATCACCATTTTGTTGGTCTTAATTGGCTTGTCTAGTCTTAAATTACGGTGAGCCAAAGTATATAAATGCAGAATCTAGAAAATACCTTCGCTAATCCACTATTGATCTCAGATGAGACTTATCTAGCGCCTCAGCGCTTTTTAATTCTGGGTCTTGGTGAATCAGGCTTTGCTATGGCGAAGTGGTGTTTGCGTAATGGTGCATCCGTTGTTCTTGCTGACACGCGGGATATCCAACAGTTCAGTGAGGGTCAAAATGCTTGGCTGAGTGAGTTAGAGCTTGCAGGTCTCAAGAGCGCGCACTTCGGCCCTTTAAGTGATGATCTTCTAGAGGGTGTAGAGGTTATTGGCATCAGTCCTGGTCTATCGCCATTACAAGAGCCGGTGCAATCATTCTTGGCTAAGGCGACCGAAATCCACATTGATGTCTGGAGTGAGATCGAATTTTTTGCGAGAGCAATTGCCGCGATGGAGCACATGTCGAAATCTGAAGGTGCGCAATATAAACCTACGATTTTGGCTATTACAGGAACAAATGGTAAGACTACTACTACGGCATTAACTGGCCAACTGTGTGAGCGTGCTGGTAAGAAAGTAGCAGTCGCAGGTAACATTAGCCCAGCCGCATTGGACAAGTTAGTTTCTTGTTTAGAGCAGGCAGACCAAATTTCAGATATGCCGGATATATGGGTATTGGAGCTCTCAAGCTTCCAATTGGCTCATACCCATACTTTGAATGCTACAGCTGCAACAGTGCTTAATATTACACAAGACCATTTAGACTGGCATGGCGATATGCAAGCATACGCTGATGCAAAGGCCAAAATCTTCGGGGTCGACACTCTCTGTATTTTGAATCGTGATGATCCCTTGGTAATGGGGTTGCTCAGCAAACAGCAGAAACTAGAAAAAGTAGTCCTGACATTTGGCGCGGGTCGACCAGATGAGCAGGGTGCCTTTGGAATTGAACATGATTTACGTGCTGGTGGGATTGACTGGTTAGTGTGGGCAGAAGTAGATGAGGACCTTGAGCCGCAGCCAAAACGTCGTCGTAAAGCAGCGACAGTTGTAGAGGTCGAAGAACTAAGGCTCAAGCGTTTAATTCCTGCCGATGCATTGCGGATTCGAGGTCGTCATAATGCGTTGAATGCTCTGGCAGCACTGGCACTAGCTAGGTCTGCTGGACTACCTATGAATGTACTGTTGCATGGGTTGCGTGACTACCATGGTGAACCGCATCGCGTACAAAGCGTTGCCATCGTTGCCGATGTTGAATATGTAGATGACAGTAAAGGTACCAACGTTGGTGCGACAGTAGCGGCATTAAATGGTCTTGGCAATAGCGAATCAGGTAAGCGAATTTGGTTGATTGCTGGCGGTGAAGGTAAGGGTCAGGATTTCAGTCCTTTGCGTGAGCCTGCTTTACGTTATGTCAAGGGAGCATTCCTGATTGGCAAAGATGCTCAGCTCATCTCAAATGCCTTGGGCCCAGATGTTGAGTGTGTAGCCAGTGAAACACTGGCAAATGCAGTTCAAGCTGCTGCTAAGCAAGCGCGGGCTGGGGATATTGTGCTCTTATCGCCTGCTTGTGCAAGCTTCGATCAATTCAGTAATTATGTTGCACGCGCTGCTGCATTTGTTTCTGAAATTCAGGAATTGGAAATGCAGTTCGACGGAGTTCAAGTATGAGCTTAAGAGAAAAACTGTTTCCAGAAAACCGCTTAGGCTTCAATCGCTTTTGGAATTTCTCCAGAGGTGGAATTGATAATTTCCGTAGCGGTCTGCGCGATGCAGTTTCCGGTGTTGAGCAAACTCGTTCGCGGATGATGGAATATGACCAGTTATTGGTATGGGCGGTTTTATCTCTAGCCTTAATTGGCCTGGTAATGGTGTATTCCGCCTCTATTACCTTGGCTGATGGTCCGAAGTACGCTAATTACAGCAGTAATCACTTTTTAATACGCCATGTTATTTCTTTGGGAATTGCTATTGGTGTTGGCTTTTGGGCCTTCAAGATCCCTACCAAGGTCTGGGATCGTTACTCGCCCATCATCTTTGGCTTCACGGTATTGCTTTTGATTGCAGTACTGATTCCGGGTATCGGTAAAGGCGTCAATGGCGCAAAACGTTGGATACCACTTGGCTTGATGAATTTTCAGCCATCTGAATTGATGAAATTTGCAGCAGTGATTTTTGCTGCTACCTATACCGTACAGCGCCAAGAATATCTTCATTCATTCGTGAAGGGGATGTTGCCAATGGGCGTGGCAGTTGCCTTAGTTGGCGCGCTCTTAATGTTAGAGCCAGATATGGGTGCCTTTGTAGTAGTTGCTTTAATCGCCTTTGGTATTTTATTTTTGGGTGGCATTAATGCCAAACTATTCGGGGGCTTAATTGCTGTCGGCATATTTAGCGCTTCAACCATTATTGCTTTGTCACCATTTCGTCGCGGACGCATCATGGCCTTCATGGATCCATGGCAAGTCGACAATGCTGCGAATAAAGGTTATCAGTTGACGCACTCACTCATGGCCTTTGGCCGTGGTGAATGGTTTGGTACTGGTTTAGGTGGCAGTGTTGAAAAATTACATTACTTACCCGAAGCGCACACCGACTTTATTTTGGCCGTCATCGGAGAAGAGTTGGGCTTCTTTGGGGTGGTGGTGATGCTCTTCTTGTTCTATTGGGTCGTACGCCGCGCCTTCTTAATTGGCCGTACCGCTTTACAGTTGGATCGCAGTTTTGCTGGTTTAGCGGCAAAGGGCGTCGCTATTTGGATTGGTTGGCAGTCATTTATCAATATGGGTGTGAACCTGGGCTTATTGCCTACCAAGGGCTTAACTCTGCCTTTGGTGAGTTATGGCGGCTCCGGTATTTTGATGAACGCTATTGCGATTGCAATGCTATTGCGCATTGATTATGAGAATCGTATTTTGATGCGTGGGGGGAAGTTATGACTCAACCTTCAATTCTAGTGATGGCTGGTGGCACTGGCGGGCATATCTTCCCAGGTCTTGCTGTTGCAGAATATTTGCGTATTTGTGGCTGGAAGGTTTCTTGGTTGGGTAATAAAAATGGCATGGAATATCGCTTAGTCAAGGCATGTGATTTCCCGTTTGAAGCTGTGGAGTTTGGCGGCTTGCGTG
>CAIOIX010000015.1 GCA_903858445.1 uncultured beta proteobacterium | reverse complement strand
TGGAAATGCCAAAAATAATACTCAGTCCAAGCGATCAGTTGGCCAACACAGTTCTAAAAATTGATGGCGCTTATTCTGCCTCGACCATCAGGGCATATCGCGCTGACTTTATTGATTTCATTACTTATTGCAGTATGCAAAATCAAACTGCCTTACCTGTCGACCCACTAATCCTTGCAGACTATATTGTTAAGCTTGCGAATGGTGGCAGAACGTCCGCTAGCATTCGACGTGCAATTACAGGGATCGCCACAATCCATAAGTTAAATCGCTTTGACGATCCAAGCAAAGATCCAGATGTCACATTGGAAATGAGGCGAATGCATAGAAAACTAGGGCGCGCGTCCGAACAAGCCCAAGGCATTAATCAAGATGTTTTAGAGCAAATGCTTGACGCAACCGATGCAGATAATCTGGGCATTAGAGATAGAGCGCTTCTACTGGTTGCCTATGACACTCTTTGTAGGCGAAGTGAGTTAGTCTCCCTACAAATCCAAGACATAAGAGTTTCTATTAAAAATAGTATTGAATCTACGACTATCTTGCTTAGGAAAAGCAAAACCGATCAAGACTCTACTGGAAAATGGCTACATATTAGTCAACGAGCTCATCTTGCCTTAAAGGAGTGGATTGGGAAAATTGGGGCTCAAGAAGGCCAGATATTTCGCGGCATTGGAAAATCACAGAAGATATCCTCACATCTGGGTGGAGGTCAAATTAACAGGATCTTCAAGCGCATTGCCAGAAAAGCCGGCTTAGATGAATCTTTTGTTGCCAGAATTAGCGGCCACTCAATGCGAGTAGGTCATGCTCAAGATTTGGTTATATCGGGCGCTAGTTTTCCCATCATTATGAGCATGGGTCGGTGGTCAAAAACCGATACTGTCATGAGGTATGTGGAGCATATCAATTATTTACCGTAGACATACCCAAGAAAAAATCATACGCAAAGTCACCGTTTTCTCTAGGGTTCGGATTGCTACTTATAAGCTGCCTTAAATTTTGATGGAGAACTGCCATTATTAAATGAACCTCATCCAAAAAACACCTTCATTCCGGTAAATCAGCAGCTCTAATTGCCCTCATAACATCCCTGAAAACGCCATCAAACTCTGGAAGAGCACTCATCTGATGAGCTAGACGGCCTGTCCAAAGACGCCTTAAACGCTCGTTTTTAACAGCAATTGCTTGCTCAAGACCATTTACGAGCCTATTGCGATGCGCTAACTTGCGCTCAAGTTCAGGGCGTAACTCTTGAAGAACAATCGAATGCTCTCCAAATAAATGCCAAAGGTCATAAAGATCTCTAGGTTCATTCCTAGCCCGATCACTGAGGGCTGCGACCTTTTCAATCACAATCTCTTCAATGGCATATACATTAAGTATTGGTCCCTGTGGCAGATCTTCGAACTCATCATAGGTTTGAAAGATAGGCCTGCTTTGCGCTCCAAAACAAAATACTTCATTAATCGTGATATCCACCTTGACATCATTGGATGCTGGCAGCGGCCCTTGATACTTTAGATAAAAAGTATAGCTATTTTGATGGCTAGCCCGATCTTCTCTATCGAACTCTATTTTTAAACCGCACTCCCTATATACGCTTTCAAATACCTCATTTAATCCAACCAAGATTTCTGAAAATTCAATCGGTTTAGTTAAAGTGAAATCCAAGTCTTCTGAAAAGCGATAGTGATCAATCCAGCAACGTCGTAGGGCTGTCCCACCCTTAAAGACTAATATCTCACGTAAAGGATGATTGGCAAGTCCGGTCAAAAACCAAGCCAAAACATAGTCCCGCTCAATCACGGACTCGGGAACACGTTTACCTTATACAAAATGAAACTGAGTATGTGATTTCGACATCACTTAGGGTGTTTGAAGATGAATTTATTACCCCAGCAGGCTTAAGTAAAAAACTCAATATTAGCTTAGAGCTTCTAGAAAGTATGCTCGAAACTCTCCAAGTCCCAACCCTTCAATTTCACACCAATAGCGGCAGTGCCCTACAAGAGATTATTGATAGGCGTTTTGAGTTAAAAATTAAGATGCATTTAAATCGCCTAGTAGCGCTTTAAAGGCGGCCTCTCCGACACGCCTCCCCGCATGAGTCAGCTTGAGTTGTAAGTCGATCTTCGAGCCAACAAAAAAGAGTGGAAATTAATGATTCTATTTGTGCCAAACTTTCAATTTATTGGTCAAGCCAGAGTCCATGACAGCCGGAGCGGCTAAAAGCACTCGGTAGACTAGTTGTCAAAATACGGTCGTACAATACCAATGGCAGGTTATTGTTTTTCAACTACCATTCGAAAATGAAACTAACGCACAACATCTACCTTGGCATAAAGCGTCATCCGCTTAAGTTTATGGGCGAGATTTTCTTAGCGTACAGTGCTCTTTGGACGATTGTCGAGTCTGCCTCCTACTTTTTCCCAGACATAAAACTACAAGGTATTAACTGTTATCTTGCACTCATTAGTCTCGGCGTCCTAGTCGCATGCATACGCGCATACCCGTGCCGCTCTATTAACTTCAAGATTGGCCACTCCAATACTAAAATTACCGTTCTGTTCGGAGACCTATTTGACCGCGATGGATACCTAGCAATCCCAGTAAATGAGTTCTTTGATAGCCAGATCGGTCTTCCTGTGTCACCTAGGTCGCTGCACGGAATCGTAATCAACAAGTTTTTCGGTGGACTTTCCACCTCGTTCGACGAGCTTGTTGCAGCCGACCTCGCCAATACACCTACCAAAGATATCCAGCGAATTGGCGCAAAGACTCTTCTATACCCAATAGGCACCACGGCTGAGGTTAAGATAAATTCTCATCGGCTACTTCTTTTTGCACTAAGCATCACCGATCTAGCGACGTTCAAGGCATCTACTACGGTGCCTGATTTGGCAAGAGCACTTGAGGGCTTATGTGCAAAAGCTCGTGTTGTACTTGGAGGGGAAAGGCTGATTATTCCCCTCGTTGGCTCTGGGTTGTCCAGTATTGGGTTGCCCGCCAATAAACTCCTAGAGCTAATTCTCTTAGTGCTCGTCAATGAGACCAAGAAAAGCCAATTCGCATTTGATATTGAGGTCGTGATTCACCCCGACCGATTTGATGAAATTGATTTACGCTTAATTGAATACCTTTGGAGATAACGTGACATACCGAAATGGAACCTATGTGGCCTTCCATGCTGGAGGCACAACCGACCCCACAGCCTCTGATATCAAGTACTACAACACCATGAAGATGTGGAGCACCAACAAAAATATTGATTTTTCGTTGATCAATAGTCACGAAAAGACATCTGCGGTTCGAGACACATCTGCTCGGGAGACCCTACGGCGAGCTTTAATTACCCGCTTAAATAACTCTAAACATATGGTGCTCATCCTCACCCCAGAAACAAAGAGCGACGCTGACTGGGTGCCATTTGAAATTGCTCATGCAGTCGATGAGTGTCACATGCCAATCATCGCGGTATATCCAGGCTTTGATTCGATACTCGCTCCCGCGCAACTCTTGAACTATTGGCCACGAGCCTTGGCCACACGTATATCGAATGGCGTAGCACGAGTAATTCACATCCCTTTCAAAATGGCTGCAGTTCTCGATGCCATTGACCAATTTGGCATCGGGAACATAAGCTACCCAACTAATGGGTACGGCTTCTACAGTTCAGAAACGCAAACTCAATGGGGTCTCGTCAAACCCTAACAACTACCCGACAGAATTTTAGATGATTCATTCAGCAACCAAATGGGGGTACCCTCAAGTTGCCCAGCATCAGACAGATAAGCAAGAGTCTGTGCGTAGCTTAACGATATACTGCGAAATGCACTATTTGCAATCCCTTTTTGAAATAAATATGTGACATACCAGCGGATCGATTAAGAAACATCGCATAAATCTGAAGGAACTTGCAGGTTATGTGTACATTTATGAAGAAACTTGCAGCTTATGGGAGGCTTCTGCTTGCAACTTATGGTGGGCGACCTATAGCTAAGTTGTTGATTTAATTAAGCAGGAACTTGGGTAATCCCCCCATTTTTAACTTAAGCTAAAAGTAGAAGCTGGTACTGCAAGTGCTAGTTTTTGCTTTGGCGTAATTCCACCTAAGCCCATGTTCGGTCTTTCATGATTGTATGTCCACATCCAATCGGTAGCAAAGTC
>CAIOIX010000014.1 GCA_903858445.1 uncultured beta proteobacterium | reverse complement strand
CCTGGGAATGAGAGTTGCTGATAAAAATTACAGAAGCCATTTAACATCAACATGGATTCTCGTCCGGGAGCGACCTCGTAGCCCATTGCCGTAATCCACTCGCAGCGAGCTTGCTCCATATAGCGAAAGTAAACTGTATTGTTTACATGTCCATATGCATCCATGTCACCCCAACGAATGGGCATGATCATTTCATGAACAAGCCGCTTCTCATTGGGTATTTCAATGCGCATAGACTACTTAGCGAACCTGTAACGCTAATTGGTAAAGATTGCTTGATCTTGCACCAGAGCGACAAAAAGCCAGAATTGGACTGGGCATAGTTTTTAATAAACGGGCCATTTCAACAACTTGATCAGGTGTAAAGGCACCACTTACCACTGGTAAGTACACATAATGAAGACCAAGTCTTTCAGCTTCCGCGGCAATATCGGCATTCTTTGGCTGATCGGGGCCGCCTTCATTATCGGGACGGTTATTAATTACACTCTTGTAGCCTTGCGCTGCAATCTCAGCAAGGTGGCTAGGATCGATTTGACCAAGGGTGCCGAATTGATCGTTATGACAGGCAATAGGAAGACTCATTTCAACCTCAAAATTTAATCAAATAGGATGGATTTAATAGCTCAGATTTTAAATCAGGTCGATTTTTTATGTGCGCTAAAAAAGTGTTCGCAGATCCACATACCAGTAAGCATAGCGATTACAAAGACAGCGGCCTTTGCATGGCCAGACCCAACAGAAACAATAGCGGGACCAGGACAAAATCCTGCAATTCCCCAGCCTGCTCCAAAAATAATGCCACCTATCACCAAGGGTTTTGAAATATCACGCCGAGTAGGAATATGTAGCGCGCCACCAAAGAAGGCTTTACTGCGTTTAGTAAGCAAATAGAAGCCAGCCAAACCAACAAGCACTGCACCACCTATTACAAAAATAAGTGAGGGATCCCACGAGCCAGCAAGGTCCAAAAAGTTCAAAATCTTTTGCGGATTTGTCATCCCTGAGATTAGTAATCCCAAGCCGAAAAGGACGCCAATCAAATATTGGCTAATGAGGCTAAAGTGTTTTCTCATCTTAAACCCCAATCAAGTGACGGATCACAAATACTGTGATGAAGCCCGCCAACATAAAAGAAAGCGTTGCTACAAAAGATCTTGGGGAAAGGCGCGAGAGACCGCAAATGCCGTGGCCACTGGTACAACCTGATCCATAGGCAGATCCAAATCCAACTAGCAATCCAGCAACCACTATCGATGCCCAACTTGAATCAATAACTTGGATAGGATGGATATCAAAAAGCCATGAGGCCCAAAGCGGTGCACTTAACAAGCCAAATAGCATACTTAAGCGCCAAGTTACATCACCCACTTTTGGTATTAGCAAGCCTGAAATAATCCCGCTTATTCCAAGAATTCGTCCATGCAGATTGACATATAGCGCAGCTGCAAGACCAAGTAGCACACCACCCAACAGCGCAGGTCCAGGAGTAAATTCCAGCCAATTGATCTGCATTAAATGTCCTATCTATGTAATAGATTAACTACAGGGGTTTGGAGCGAGTCGGTATTGCAGATAACGCAAAGCTAAATATGCACCAAAAATAAATCCCGGTAGAGCGATAAATGAACTCAGTGCCAATGTAGAAATACCGCTAAGGCCTTGCCCTACTGTACAGCCTAAGGCTGCAACACCACCAAAACCCATCAGTGCACCGCCAATCAGGTGATTGGCTGTATCCTCAACGTTGCGGAAAGTCTCCCAGCGAAACGATTTCGTTAATAGTGCCACTACCGCCGAACCTGAGATCATGCCCATCACGGCAACTACGCCAATAGTGAGCACCTTTGATGTATCGCTATACATCATGAGCCAATCCAAGAAATAAGCATAGGGAGCAACGAAGGAAAGGCTTTCCATTTTTCCTGAATTCGTGGCCAGGAAAACCTCTTCTAAGGTATTTGGATCTTCGGTAACAAAAGCCATGTGGCCGGATATTGCCCAGATCGAGCAAATGATGAGACCGACGATTATTCCAGCGCAAAGATTTTCAGCTGTCCAAAAGACTTTCTTAGCCAGAGCAAAAACAATAAATGCAGAGCCGATCACCAGTCCAAGGGCAAGATGCAAAGAAGATCGCATCATGCCAGTTGAGGCGCTTAGCAGGCTTGGCAGGTCTTGGGGGGTATTGAAGTTAATGAAAACACTGTCCAGTGTATTGATCCGAATGACGCCAAGAAATCCGCGTATGGTCATATAAGCACTTAGTCCGATCGCAAGAAAAACAATGACCGACTTGAGATTACCGCCACCAATACGAATCAGTGTTTTACTTCCGCATCCAGAAGCCAAAACCATACCAAAGCCAAATAGAATGCTACCAACAATGGTTGAGAGCCAAAGAAATTTATTGCCAGTATAGAAACTCTTGAGCGGATCTATGAAGCCTATATAGGACATCACAGCAAAACCAATGATGGCCACACCAATCGCAAGAAACCATTGTTTGAGACGATCCCAACTATCCATGATAAAAACATCTGAGACAGCGCCCATACTGCAAAAGCCTGTTTTTTGCATGGTCGCACCAAGAATAAAAGTCGCAATAAAGCTTGCAAGCAAAGCTGATTTAGTTAGTGAGGCAATATCTACAACATCCATGATCTAAAAATTCTGCTTAAGGTTTAAAGTTATAAAATTGTTTATTGAGGTATTTTGAGACATCGGCCTCAT
>CAIOIX010000013.1 GCA_903858445.1 uncultured beta proteobacterium | reverse complement strand
CCCAATTGAATCAACGCATTAGCAGCATTAACAAAGCATTCAGATAAAGTGGGGTTAATTTCAATTGCGCTACTGATGAGATCTACCGCCTTTTGCGGATTTGATTTAGTCAAAATGACTTCCAGCAGATGCAAAGAATCAAAATGCTTTGGATTATTTATCAGAATTTCTTCATATATTTTTTGAGCGTCATCAAAATGGCCGCCTTGATGGAGTCTATATGCCTCTTTAAATTTATTAACCTCCTTCATTTCTCCACCCATGGGAACTAATTTTTGCTTTAGGGTATTTTTAAATTTTTTTGACATCAAGAGCTTTCGGATGCCCCTCGCCGTCAAGCTTTGACAAGCAAGTGGAAATATTAAATATTTGCAATAACAACATCAAATACTAATGCTGAGACCACCCCTTAATTCCCTAAAATAGGGCCTATTTAATTACCCACTTCATCCAATCAAAGTGCCTATTTAATTGAAATCGCTAGAATTTCCTGCGCTCAAAAAGGATTTCATGGAAATTATTTTCCCCCTCTCAAGTCAAGGAGTGACATCTGATTTTTAGGGCTTGCTAGATCTGCTATGCCACCAAATCCAACCTAGTGTGCGTAGCTACCACTGACGAGTCATAGTATTTCAGGGTTAGATTGGCAATATTTACGTCAATCTCCTGATGGGTTTGATTGTTTGCGAAGGCTTGATAGCTGGTGCCATTAATTTGAGTTGCGGTACTAGTCCAATTGGCCGCTGAACCTGCTAGCTCCAGGATATTATTGCCTGAAGCGTCGTTTATTATTTCATTATTGCTTCCAGCAAAATAGGTATCGTTCCCAGATCCACCGATCACATTACTAATTGCACTGCCATAGGCTAAGGCGACGTTATTCAAGCCAAAATAGGTTTGCGCTATCTTAGAGCCGCTATAAAAGCTGCTATTGGTATTGCTTGGCAAAATATTAATTGAGCTGAAATTACCCGCTCTCAAGTCAACGATATTTGAGTTGGATACTGCGCTTAAATTAAGCGTTGATGAGTGTGCCGTATCAATAGTTTCAAAACTCTGCCAACTTGAATTAAAGGTTGTTGTTTGAAAATTATCGACAGTTGGTGCTGAACTTTGGGAATCCCATGAATTTTTACTAACGCCGCTATTGTTAGCGCCATAAAGAAACTGAAGCGCAGCTATATCTAGCGGCATATAAGTACTGGGATTTAAGTTTTTACCAGAATAAAAAATAGAATTTGTGGGTACCGACCAATTAAAGGCATCCGAAGGGTTGTTATAGGACATCACTGACCACATATTTGATCCGGCATCGCCACTTGGTAAATAAGGCCCGGGCGTACTACCGCCCCCTGCGTTGTAGTTGCCAGGATGCTTCAATCCAAGGACATGGCCCGTCTCATGAATGATGGTTTGCCAACCATAACTGCCGGGGGTAAATGTGGAATTTGTTGCTTGATTACTGGCTAGCTCTACATACACAGAATTCACATTATTGGTTGCCACGCCATTATTCTGGCTCGCATGGAGCGACCTATTGAGGGAGTTGCCTCCCGTGGCATATCCGGCGCTATTGCTTTGAACATTTTCCCCATAAACGATATCGGGCGTAGTGCTGGTTCCAGTGACATCTGTAAACGATATGTTGGCCACAGATGAAATGTAATCGAGTGCATTAAGTACTTCACTTTTCATACTGGGAAGGTAGCTGATATTTAAGTGAGTCGTGCTACTACTATCCGATGACTTTAGAGAATACAAATTGCCAGCAATTTGACTACCGGAAACACTGGCACTCGGGGTGGCGGCAGAGCCACTTTGCCAATTATTGGTAAGCCCACTATTTAATACTGCATTAACTTGTGCGCTACCGGAATCCAAATACACAGTGGCATTACTCGCTTGCAGGAGGTTCACACCTTTTGTATTGGCCAGAAGGGTTTTCCAGGCCGAGCCACTCCATTGCTGGATGTTAAACGTACCATCGGCATTGGCTGTACTTTGAAAGTTGTTTAATTGATCGGTATTAGCCTGATTATTAACCAGTGAACCCGTTAAATTTAACTTTAGCGTCGCACCCGTCAGTTTGGCAAGCACCCCTTGGTACGTTGAATATTGGGTTGAGGTGTTCGATTGATTAACGGTGATGGTTTGCCTTGTTGCATCATTTGCCGTGATGCTGGCTAACTTAGCTAAATAGGTCTTCAGTGCACCCACGCTTGTTGTTGAGGCAATATTGCTTGAAATATTAGCAGCCAAATCCACCACATTAATAGAGCGTACTTTAGCGTTTTGAGCCAAGCTGGCTAAATTTGCTACCGATACCCCAGATACCGCCATTGAGTAGCCAGATACTGGCAACTTTGCCGCCAATCCAGCGATCGTTGAGTACTGGTTATAAGTTAAAGCAAGGGTTGGCGACGCATTGCTAAAGCGAATAGCGTTAATTTTTCCACTATTTGAGGCAATTTGACTTAGGTTATTAGTAAAATTTGATGAAGTATCGGCAATAGAGATGCCTGATTGACCGAGCGCTATGAGGGCAAAAGCGCGATCGGTTGAAGTATTAACTCTAATGGCCGCATTTAAGGCGTCGATATTACTTGAGCCAACCGCCTGGATTTGCATTGCACTAAGTGCGCGAACTTGGATAGCTGATAAGCTCGAAAAGAACGCCTTACTTAAGCTTCCTAGCTGAGTATTGTTTAGACCACCAATAGCAGCCCCTGAAATTTTACCTATCTGAGTAGACGACAGACCCATTAGCTCACTAGCACTATAAGAACCAATATTGGCCGCCGTTAATGTCGCAGGATTTAGGGCAGATGGCGCGAGCGCAGCTGAGGAGATCTTTACAACCACTGAAGGCGAAATACTAGAAACTGATGGTTTTTGAACGGGAGCCGCTTGACTTGATGCAGCCGTAGGCAACGCTACGCCCTGAGTCAAAAGGCTAACGCTCTTTTGATTGGCGATGGGGGCGATAGACATGGGCGTCATTTCTTAAAAAATAGGGCTACATATCTATTACGGATAAAACAGCTCTTTTCTTTAGTTTTGAGGGTGAATTTGAGAGGTACTCAGCCCCCGTACAACTTGAATGGAGAAGGGATTTCAAAATATTTCCAGAATTTATTTTGGGTCTCATAAATAGTTCAATCTACCCACTCCATAGCCCTGATGGCGGTCCTTACAGCCTATTAGGCGCTCAAATTACCCCATATAAGGCAGAAATTACCACTTATTCAGGGCTTCAAATTTAGCTCAAGAATTCATAATTTACCCTAGTAAAGCCACATTCCATTTTTGTAAAAAATTGATATCGCGATTCTGATCCCATGAATGCCCCTAAAACCAGCACCTCCAAAGTGGATGTTGCAGAAGTCCATCAACGCAAGTGGCAAATGTCCACCCAAGAGGCGGAAGAAAATTTTCGGATTATTGCTGATGCTGCGCCAGTACTAATTTGGCGCGCTGGTACAGACAAGCTGTGCT
>CAIOIX010000012.1 GCA_903858445.1 uncultured beta proteobacterium | reverse complement strand
AGCACCGCTACATCCAATAAATTCTTCAACCCAGACTGGTAATGGCTATTAAGATAGGCATATTCAAGCACCGCCTCATCTTCATTTCCAGCAATATCTACGTAGCGCTCAAGAATAATTTCATCTTGAGTAAGAGTGCCGGTCTTATCCGTACATAGAACATCCATAGCGCCTAGGTTTTGAATTGAATTGAGGCGCTTCACAATCACCCTCTTACGCGACATTGCAATCGCCCCTTTTGCGAGGTTGATCGTAACGAGCATGGGTAGCATTTCAGGGGTGAGCCCTACCGCAACTGCTGTTGCGAACAACAAGGCCTCCATCCAATCCCCTTTAATCAATCCATTGATCAGGAAGACTGCTGGAACCATGACGGCCATAAACTTAATCATCAACCAGATAAATTGCTTGATCCCTTTATCAAAGCTAGAAGTCTTTTTGGTCGAAACAATATCTTTAGCCAATTGACCAAACATTGTTTTAGAGGCCGTATGTATCACCACAGCCAACCCTAAACCGGAAACAACGTGACTACCCATAAAGCAAATATTGGGAAGCTCAAAAATAGATTTAACATCACTGCTACCAGCCACCTTCTCCACTGGCATAGCTTCCCCAGTTAAAGAAGATTGATTGATAAATAAATCATTTGTTGTCAGTAGCCGTAAGTCTGCCGGAATGAGATCGCCTGCAGAGAGCTTGATGAGATCGCCTGGGACGAGCTCACTCAAGGGAATATCTTGCTCTCGGTTATCGCGTAAAACAGTCACCTTGATACTGACTAGCTGACGTAATTTTTCTGCAGCTTTATTAGATTTATATTCCTGCAGAAAAGCCAAGCCCGTGGATAAAAAAACCATGACAGCAATCACCAATGATCCCGTTAACCCACCTGTCACCAAGGAAATAATAGAGAGGGTAATTAAGAGTAGGGGTAATGGCGATAGAAATAGCACTAAAAACTGTAATAGCGGATGAATCTTTCGGGTGATGTCTATGGTGTTGGGACCATATTGACGAAGCCTGACTAAGGCGACATCCTCTCGCAATCCCTCCATCGAGCTGCCCAATTCATTTAACAAAGAGATATGCTGGACCTTTGAAAAACGGCTTATTTCTGAGCTAAGTTCCTGAGCTAGATTCATTGCTTAATTGTAGGTGCATTAAAAGCATTAAGACAAAGAAAATGCCCGGCAGATAGCGACCTGACGGGCATTGTTTGCATGCAGGATGAAATCTGCTGTGCTGTATTACTTCTTCGGTGTTACAAAACCAATCGCTGTGTCGTCAACAAACTCAACCATGACATCATCGCCAGCTTTGAATTTTTCAAGACCAAGAACGCTTTGATCCACTTTAACTCTTTGTTTTTCACCGCTAGGCAATGTAAAAGTCACTATGCGCGTCTTAGCATCAATAGTGCTAATTTTTACAGTCGCATAAACAGTATCGGTAGTTTCTTCAAATGGCTTAGCTGATCCCTTGCCTGCAATCACAACAGAATGAACACCAGAAACGCCTGGCTTGGCATCTTTACCAACAGCCGTTAGACCAATCGCAATGGCTTGAGCATGCTCAACCAAAAATACGTCACCCTTTTTTACTTTATCCAACTCTTTAACTTGCTTAGATACGTTCATCTGGGCCAAATTACCATTAGCATCTTTCAATACAACAATGCGCTTTTGGGTATCGACTGAATCAACAGTAGCACTTAAAACCACTACATCAGCTGCCAAAGGAATCATCTTTGCTGGAAGTTGGGCAAAGGCGGAGGATGCCATGGTTAAACCAAGGGATGAAAATAAAATAATAAGTAAGGATTTTTTCAAGATAACTCCTGGATAAATAAAGGATTAAAAGGGGGCGAATTACCAAGCCCGCTTTTTCATTGTAACTACGATCTTGATGTTTTTTATGACAATTTAAGGTGCGAACCAGCTTTTAAACAGATTGTTTGATACATTAAGAGTGAACCACACGATAACAACCACCCCATTGATAAGTAATCTACATGATTTTGATTAAACCCTGGAATCAGGCGGTTTCAGAGGCTCATCCCATCCGGACTAGTGTATTTGTTCTGGAGCAATGTGTACCAGCAGAGCTGGAGCTTGATCAATTTGACCTAAAAGCTCACCATGCCTTGGCCTATATAAAGGATCAATGCATAGGTACTGCTAGGCTAGTTGAGCAGCTAGATGGAAAGGGTCAAATTGGCCGAATGGCGGTTCTAAATAGCCATCGCAAGCAAGGCATTGGCCGTCAGCTATTAAGTGCCCTGATAGAGCTAGGAAGATTTCGAGGAATAGTTGAATTTGAGCTTCACGCTCAAGTCTCGGCTATTCCTTTTTACGAAAAGTTTGGCTTTTTACCTTATGGCAGTATCTATGATGAAGCAGGAATACCTCACCGTAATATGATTCTCTTATTGAAATAGGTTATCTAAACAACATGTCAACGTCCCTTACCCCCTTTTTATTTCGGGTTTGTTATTCCGACACTGATGCTGCAGGCTTCGTATATCATGCTCGCTATCTGGAAATATTTGAACGCAGTCGCGCCCAATGGCTTTATCAACGCCACATGCCTGTTATTTGCGCCACGCTTCTTTGCCATAGAAACAACGGTTTCTACATCGAGCGCATCTCCATACTCATATCGCCAATTCTTT
>CAIOIX010000011.1 GCA_903858445.1 uncultured beta proteobacterium | reverse complement strand
GCCAACACATATTTGACATTATTGTCAGTTAAAAACTTTTTTGCTTGCTCTAAGGTTTTCATTTATCGCTCCCTGAAATCTATATTTTCTGCAACCATTTAGTCGCTGCTGTGTTAGAACTGATAACTAGCAATACCAACTGCTCCACCACCTAATTCATTCGCTATTTCAATTAGCGCTGCCCACATACAAGCCCCATAGGTGCCATCACACCAGATACGGTAGAGCATCTCCCCATTTCTTGTTTGTCGTAATACCGTGGCAGATATACCGGCCACCTGCGTCATGATCAAATCGTTCTCTAATAGTGCAGATGGGCGAAGATCCAACGCACATAATTCTGAAAATAAATTTAATACGGCGCTACCAGTTAAAATAAAAGCAGCATCTGCCCGAGGTACTTTATAAACACCGGGCACCCGTAAGGTATCGCTGGCTAATTGTTGACTAGTCTTACCCTCAAACTGATCTTCAACCAAGAATTCACTGCCACCCAATCGCAGCACCAAGGCATTATGATTACTAAGCGTCCATGTGTTAGGTTTAACAGGGATTGTTAACGCATGCTCAGCTGCCCACTTTGTAGCTTGTGGCCCTTTAAAACCATATCGCTGCAAACAACTAACATCTGTCACTCCCAACACTTTTTTTCTTGCTTGTTCGATGTCATGGCTAGCAAACGATTGTGCTATTTGCATCTGATTTACTTCTGCCCATTGCACATTAGTATTAGTCAGCGCTGGCGCTACTGGAGAAGTGACGACGAGATATTGATGCTCATTTTTTTCTGCTAGCGTTTGCATATCAAGCTCCAATTTCATTCTTTAAGAATGGCGGTTTGACTACGGTCGCGGCCACCACTGAACCGTTGTCAGTACGAATTTTGAACTGTGCGCCAATGCCCGCTTTAGCTGGGGTAACAAAAGCCAAACCAATACAACGGCCGATAAAATCGCTGTAAGCAATGCTGGTGACTCGCCCTAAAATTTCACGTCCTTCAATAATCAAATTACAATCCATAGGCATTTGACCTTGGAAATTTTTATTTAAAACAAAGGCCACCAAGCATTTTCTAAGCGGTTTTTTTTGCAAAATTTGCAGACTACGTTGGCCAATAAAGAAGGGCTTATTCATTTTTAGTGCCCAGTCCGCGCCAATTTCAAATGGATTGGTTAATCCATCGGTATCAACTCCTGGCATGGCATGGCCCATTTCTAGTCGCAATAAACGCTGGGTATCACTGCCAAAAGGTCGTAAGCCGTACTTTTTACCAGCGCGTAGCAATGCCTCCCAAACTATTGGCAGTTGCGCCATAGGCAGATGTAGTTCATATCCATTAGCAGAAACAAATGCCACTCTAATCAATCTAACTTCAATCCCAGCCACCTGACTTTCGCGCACACTGCTAATTGGGAAAGATTCATAGGAAAGATCAAGCTCAGTTAAGCTTGATAAAATTTCACGTGCGTTGGGACCAGCAATATTAATTGCGCCAAAAGCACCCGTGACATTGACCAAACCTAAGTTCAACTGCCACACCTGCTGTACGCGTTGCATTTCACGATAGACGCTTGCCGCATTGGAGGTCCCAATCGACAGGTAAAATAAATCTTCTGCCAAGCGACTTGCGATGCCGTCGTCAACCACCACCCCCAACTCATCTAGCAACATCACATAGCGACAACTACCGATTTTTTGTGTTGCATAAATACCTGTGAAGAATCGTTCTAAAAATTCAGCGGCATCTGGTCCATGCACTTCAATCTTACCGAAGGAACTACCATCAATAATGCCCGCTGTTTTCCTTACGGCCATGGCCTCAGCTTGAATAGCCTCTTCTTTAGTTTGACCTGCTGCTGGATAATAAGCCGCACGTTTCCATGCGCCAATATCTGTGAATACTGCGCCTTGCGCTTCGTGCCATTGATGCATTGATGTGAGACGGTGTGAATGAAAACCGCGACCACCTAAATGCCCGATTGGTGTGGGATGAAAGAACGGTCTAGAAGTGGTACTACCAATCTTCTCTACCGGCAAATCACGAATTTTAGCCAGAATGCGGATTGCATTCATATTTGAATGCTTACCTTGACTTGGACCCATGCCTACGGTGGTAAAGCGTTTCATTAACTCAATATTATCAAAACCTTCTTTAGCCGCATTGACGAAATCTTTAATTTGTATATCT
>CAIOIX010000010.1 GCA_903858445.1 uncultured beta proteobacterium | reverse complement strand
TTGTGCTTTACCTACAGAAATGAGTCAGAGTCTTCGTCGTGATGCGCCATCTATACAAAAGCAAATAGAAGTTTGGCAAGCAGTTCATGGTTCTTTGGATGCCCAACAGAGTGTTATTAAAAGGATAATTCAATGAAAGAAAATACACTTTGGCAGGCGAAACTTGCCGCGAGAGTTCATGATCCAGCAGAAAAAGCATTGGTATTAATGCGTGATCCAGCCGGACATGAAGGGGGTACAACTCGCACACTTCTAAACAAGTTTTTCCCCAGTGGATTGAATACAAAAACGAAAGACTGGATTAAGAAAGCAGATCATTGGGCCTCTGCAGCTGATCGGCCACAATTTCCACAGGATGCCAATAATCGATTTGCCAAGTGGGCACAAGTTCGCTTTGATCAACATCCTGAGATTAAACATCCATTGACAGGAAAATCTGCTGATTTAGGTCAGTTAACTATTGATGCTGAGCATATTAAAGCTTTCAGTACAGACTGTTTTATTGATCTTATCGAACATACGGGTGAAGGTGAGATTGATTGGCAAAAAACATTATTGAGTTTTTGGCGCTTTGGGTCTGATATTAATCCAAAGGGCTTAGGTGAGTTATGGCGCTTATTGCCTGCTGACACCCGCGTACCGGATCATACCATCTGGGCGCATTTGGATTTAACATCAGCTTTTTGTGGTGCATTTGCTGCGGATGCCAATGAGCAACCGGCCTTGCTTAATGTCAGTTTTGGTCCAGTGCAGTCTTTTATTGCTGCGGGTCGCTCTACTTCTGATTTATGGGCTGGATCTCATTTGTTATCACGCATCGCTTGGGAAGGCATGAAAGTGATTTGCGAACGATTAGGGCCCGATGCCATTATTTTTCCGCAATTACGTGGCGTACCTATAGTTGATCTCTGGTTGCAAAATGAAATGGGAATACCTTCTGCCCGTTTTAATGACTGTGAGTGGCGTAAAGCAAAAACGGATGCTAATCCATTATTTGCCGCGACATTACCCACCAAGTTTGTCGCCTTGGTGCCGTCTGCATTAGCTAAAGAATTGGCACTTGAAGTGACTGAGCGTGTTAGAGCATGGGTACAAACAGAAGCATTGGCAATGCTTGACATTTGTTTAAAGGAAGCCGGCATAAATAAATCTACAGATTTATATTGTTATCAACAATTAAAAGATCAACTGGATGGCTTTCCTGAAGTTTATTGGGCAGCAGTGCCTTGGCTATGTGTCGAGAAAGATGGCAAAGTCAATACCGATGCACTACAACAAGCGATGCAAGCCTTCTATCCTGAATCTAACTTACCGGGTTTTTTGGGTAGTGAGTTATGGAAGGTTTTAAATAAAGATATTGGTACAGATCAGGATTGGAAGTTTTATAAGCCTAATGCAGGTGTGTTGTATCCAGCAATTTATGATTTATTAGATAGGGTTGCTTCTGCTGCTAAAGCAGTTAGACCGTTTCAGCAAAAACCACAACAAGGTTATCGTAATACCTTGAGTGGTGAAAACGAGTGGTTAACGACTGATATCAAACAATTAGCTGTTCACCCGGCCAAAGAAAAGATACTTTGTGGCAGAAAGTGGCATTAAGAAGACCTTCATGGG
>CAIOIX010000009.1 GCA_903858445.1 uncultured beta proteobacterium | reverse complement strand
GAGATTCCAAATTCCTGGCAAAGAGTAGTAATTTTCTCGCCATCTAGGTAGCGAGACACAAATTTGAGCTTTTCATCCATCTTCGTACTTTCATTCCAGGGCATAGAGTGGTCCCTCCTATGCCAAAAACTGTAAAGTATGTGTCCGGTATAAAGTGTTAACTATGTGTCGAGTCGTACATAAAGCCTCTAGAGAAATCTAGAGGCTTTTTCTATTGTCGCCTTATGGTTTGTGAAATTAACAATCGGGCACGATCTCATAGTACTTAAAGACTAATGGGCTTGGTATAAATGGCTCCACTAGACCAGCCAAGCCTGTATCAATACGCCATTTGAGATAAGCCTCTTGATGTTCTTTAGAGTCCCAAAGCTGAATTAATAAGAGGCTAGCCCGATCCTCCCTCAAGAAAACTTCGATGCTTTGACACCCTGCATAATTACGAGTGTCAACAAGCGCCTTTTTCAATAAGGCAAGCATTTCATCGGACTGATTGGGGAAAAGAGGAATGTTAAGGGTAATCATCACTGTCATCTTCAGATCCTTATTCTCTTGTCTATCTCAACATAATCATTTTTTAAATAATTTTCTTATTTCTTAAATTAGATAATCGATTGCTCAAACTTTTTATAGTGAGAAGATTGCATTTATCACCCTCAGACCAATTACTACCTTTCCACTCGATACCCTCGTCGGTAATGTTAGCAAAAGGCTCTTTGCCCTCTTTTGCATAGCCTTCAAGAATCGCCATTAATACAGATCGGTCATCAGATCCGCTTGCATCTTTGAGCGCATCCAAAATAGGTTTCGTGATCGTATCTTTGTAGGTGACTTTTGCATCCGGATGGTTAGGACTCGCTGGCGCTTCAAAAATATACTCATGAGGCCATTCAAATACATTTCGAGCGGCATCTTTTACAGCCTCCGGGCTTACTGTGTAGACCTGAGTATTTTTTGGGTCGCTAGGAAGGTCTAATCCTAAGATCCAAGCTTCAAATTCTGCAGTGCGGCTATAGCGTTTTTCTTCGCTGTCTCGCCTTGGCTCTTCTTGCGATAACAATAAGGTAACCCAAGCCCAAGCGATGTCTTTAGGCGTAGAAAACTCTTGGGACAGTATATGGCTGGCCCGCTTTAGGATCGATTTTGATGATAACTTTTTCATAACAGGCTTTCTTGGGTGTTGACTTGATGTGCTCTCTATTGGTGGTGCCAAACAATGGAGGGATTTTTTAAGGACTTAAAAACTTAGGTCTGTCGGAGCTGACGTATACCATGAGGATACCCGCATTCGCTGGGCTCTTTTATATATGCTGAACTATGTTAGATTAAAAGTACTGATAAAGAGTGGATTTAGATAATGAATTATGAGGATATATGGCTTACAAGCTCAAAAGGTAAGATATTTGCCAGAGTTTGGAGCAATCCATTGAACAGCCAAAGCCCGATTGTGCTCTTTCATGACTCTTTGGGCTCAGTAGACTTATGGCGCAATTTTCCTGAGTTATTAAGTGAAGCAACTCAAAGAACCGTAATTACTTATGACAGACCAGGATTTGGTAAATCTTGCGAAGTTCATCAATCTCAATCTACTCAATTTATAGCAGATGAAGCAGTCAACGCTTTTGCTGATGTGCGCAGGCAACTTGGTCTTCAGAGATTTGTTGCGCTTGGACATAGCGTCGGCGGTGGCATGGCTATACATTGTGCCGCTCATTACCAAAGTAATTGTGAGGCAGTTATTACTCTAGCAGCACAATCTTTTGTGGAAGATAGAACCCTTGAAGGCATTAGAGTTGCCCAACAATTATTCAAGGACCCCAGGCAAGTTGAACGACTAAAAAAATATCACGGGAATAAAACGCAGTGGGTTTTAGATGCCTGGATAAATACTTGGCTTGCTGATGCATTTTCTGATTGGTCACTTAAGACAATACTCCCTCAAGTAAAAACAAAGTTATTGGCTATTCACGGAATCAATGATGAATATGGCACTACAGAACATCCACAGCAAATTGTGGATTTTACTGGAGGCCCATCACGTATGATATTGATGGAAAACACAGCACACTTTCCCCATCGAGAACACCCACAACAAGTGATAGATGCTGTAAAGGAATTTTTAGTTAAAGCCTAAAGGTATCAACTAAAAATAAAAGCTTCCAACCTACCCCAGCGCCTTAGTTAACTCTGGGACCGCAGTAAATAAGTCAGCCACTAAACCATAGTCAGCAACACTAAAGATTGGTGCTTCTGGGTCTTTGTTAATGGCTACGATGACCTTAGAGTCTTTCATGCCTGCTAAGTGTTGGATGGCTCCGGAGATG
>CAIOIX010000008.1 GCA_903858445.1 uncultured beta proteobacterium | reverse complement strand
GCCACATATTGGCTATAGGCATTCAGTGCCTGTACAAACTGTACTAACTCACCTTTGGAATGGATCGCTTCGGGGCAAGTGGCTATCTTTTGATGTAAGGCCAGAATGTAGGCTTTTACGATCTCCGGTTTGACTAAGCCAGTGGCGAAAATCGTATGGTTTTTAATTCCAGGTAATGGTTGGCCAGCGCAATGTTCCAATAGTGTAGTGCGATTGGCTAAGTAATATTGAAGCCCCCATTTACCGTGCTTGGGTTTTTGCCATAAATCACTCGTGTAGTAATGCAGTGCTGGCTTTTTAGAGTCTGGCACTTTCCAATCAAGGGCGTCGACCAACAAGGAATCAAACCCGAGATTGATGAGGCAACTTTTACTGTATTGCCGAATTTTTTCGATGCTGATGTTTCGTTTGCCTGCAGTGAGCTTGACGCCCCCATTTTGCTGGCGATTAAATTCTTTGATCAGCTCTTTGCATTGTTGGGCAATATCGATTTTCTCTTGATTGCTAAAGGCAGCTACTGGACCTAAAAGTGGTCCGCTGGAAAGCTGTTTGTCGATCAGCTTTTTAGCAACCCCCGAAAAATCAGTAAACGGAATAGCACTGGCATGACTTTGATAACGAGTTGACGCGTCAATATTGGCGTGGTGATGTAGGGCATGGATGGGAATGGGGTAGACCCAAACTTCAAATGGGTTGGTATGTCCAGTAATTGAGCAGGCACGTAATGTGTCATTCGTCCCGCCAATCTTAAATCGAGATTGGCCTCTGAGCCAATCCCACTCTTGCGCTGGGCAAACTTCTAGAGACAGTGCCATATCTAAGTCAACGGCCAAAATGGCCACTATCAACAGTATCTGTGGCGCTATGCCCGGTTGACTGCGAATAAAGGTGAGGAAAGTCTGCATTTCTTCATGGGTGGGGGTGATGTGATTCCACCAGAGATTTTGATTCTTGGAGGCTAGTAAAAGCTGGGTGTGGCTGGTGTGCTTATCGAGCTTGAGTTGGGACGATTTCCCATCTGCCATAAAAAGCACTTCAATCGGGGGATCGCCATACTCATCCTCATAGGGATCTTCACCCAGATCCTCCAGTTCTTTGATGCGCTCTTTGTTAATGGGGGCTTGTGGTAGGCGATAAACTTCCACGATATTGCCGTAGAGATCTTCTTCCTCAGTAATGAACTGGGGCGGAATTTCCCAGGTATGGTTTCCGGCTGAAGGGACGGAAGATCCGCCCGATCCTCCTCCTTTGCCAGAGCTACCATGGACCTTTCGAGTCTCTGAAAAAAATTGCAATAGAAGTTTGAGATTGGCAACCCCCGGATTGATGAGGGGTTCATCAAAAATGGGGTTGATGAGTAAGAAGCCGCTCACGCGAACCAAATCAGAATAGGGGCGGTTGATAATGCGCTCTAGTTGGAGCCGTGTTTTTTTCGAGAGATCAGGCCATGACTGACTTTGCATGCGAATCTTACGGTCAATGTCACAGAATTTGGAGCGATCGGGAGCAAGCTTTGGATCTTGCAATAAAAAGGTATAGGGATTGCGGTACAAGTTTTCTTTAGCAAGGGTTCTTAGATCGCGATCCTGACTAATGGGGGTTAAGCAGCGCTCGGTAGCGCAGAGATAAATCGCAGCGATGAGTAGGGCATTACATGTATCGGTAGCGCGATACTCCCTAATTTCAAGGTCCGATTCTGTTTGGGGCCAGCGAATATTGTTCAGCGCCATGGAGTAGAGCGGAAAGCGCGAACATCCATGTTGGTACATGGGGTTAGAGGTGTGAAAGTAATCCTCAGTTCTTACCTTGAGAGCACTCATTGCTGGAGAGCGAAATAGCGGGAAAAGGGTGCCTAGGGAGGTCGTCTCGTAATCACGCTGTACTGCTTGCTCAATTTTTAGCGCTGTCCTTAATAGACTTTCAAAAGGGATGGCAAGTGATGTCAGGTCAATGCCGCTTTCAATCAGTGCCTTGACCATGCGGCGAAGGACTTTGACGAACTCGGGATAGGCCCGAAAATCAGCGGCGGGTTTTAAGTAGTATAAAAATTGCCGTAGCTCTCGATCGGGCTCTAGCTTTTGAGCTTCTGGCGACAAGTCATAAAAACCTACATGAAAAGGCTCGGCAATTGCTGAATGCGATTTGGCGAGAAAATCCTCAAAGTTTGATTGGGGATAGAGCAGGTCATAAATGACCTTGAGCTCAGGGCTGATGTGATAGTTGGGGCAGTAGGTTTCACTCATGGGGTTTGGCTTTATTTCGGTTTTGCGCAGCGCGCATGTCTTGGAAGGCTTTGGTGGGGACGCCTAAAAACTGCGCAAACAGTGCATCCGTAGGACGCAGCTCAAAGCAGTCGTGTAACAGGGCTGCATTCCATTGCTGGGATAGCATGTTTGACAAAGCGAGACGCCCCGAGAACTGGGTATCCGCATAGGTGTTGGCAAGTGCTTCGGAGCTATTTTTAGCTTGCATCAAGCAGTTAAGTTTTTCATTAGGATTGATTTTGATGATGAGTGCGATGAGCTCTATCTGCCAGTATTTGGCGATCAATGAGTAGTGTGTACGTTCTTTATTAATGGGGATGACTATCGGTGGGTCAACTTGCAGTTGGTTAAAGGCAATATCAGGATTGATTCGTAGATCGATTTGTTTGCGGTCATCCTGAATAAGGCCAACGGAAGATTTACCTTGTTTGAGAGCCTGCATCGTTTTTCGAATGATCAAGGGATCGAGCACAATTTGGTTGGCTGACAGCTCGATAAAAGTCATTCTCCCTGCTGGAGATGCTGGTTTATCGAGTGGTGGTACTGTAGTCACGAATGCATTCCGATGGTTTGGATATCTTCCTTCGCCTAGGCAGCCTTGCGGTAGAGGTTTAGCGTTCTATCGAGATCTGCAAACCAAGTTCGATTGTGAATAAGCCGTGCTTTATGAGCCTTTGTATCCAAAATTTCTGCCTTAGTCATTTGAGAGATTGCTTCCCAAGATTCCATCGGCAACAGGTAAGTAGCATTGTTGACTTTCGGGCTCTCAAGTACGCATACCCCTGCGTTACTAAACCCAAAGACGGTGTAGCCGTCAAATCCACCAAGCCCGACGGCAACAAAATCAGGTTTTTTTTCGCCCACAGCGGTTAAACGTGCTCGTAGAACACTTTGATTGCCAGCTGGCTCACGCCTAATCATTTCTTCTAATACTGGTCCCGCGGATACCCATGGGTTTTTACCTGGCGGTAAAAGTCTCCAATTTAATCGACGCACTGGAGCGCTAATCCAGCTAGCTAGATCTTTGCTTAATATCTCAAAACCATTAAATAATTCATGCAGCATGTTTGCGGTATTGGTTGCAGCAGATAAATTGCCCTCATTATTTAAAAAGGGTCCGGCAACAACAAAGATTGCTCCATCTTCGCGCTTTTTGATTGCTAGTTCGATGCCATAAGGCGGCACCGGCGTGCGAGGATATCGCTTATAAGGGATGTCAACAATTTTGGATTTTTCCTCAAAACTATCGTGGCCACTAAATTGTTTCCAATGCCACTCGGCTTGCCGATAGGCAATCTCCATGGGTTGATCTCGATGAATAATTTCAAAACCTTCGGAATTGCGTCGGGTAGCAGGACCCTTGGATTTTGGGGGAAGTAGGCTTTGTCCTGGAGAAATGGGCGACTCAAAACCAAGCCCTATAAGGCAGGATTCAATATGCGCATCTATAGCTACACCCAGCATGAATTGGTTGGAAGGTTGTAGATGTTTCAGGAATTTAGATATATCGCGGGTTTTTCGGTTAATGTGCATGATCAGTCTCAGTTTTTGGGTTGTTAAAATAGGGTGAATTAAGTCACCCCCTACTAGATAGGACTCCCCAGATTGACGTTGTGGACGCTGCTACTTAAAAAATTTCTTTAACTTGGACGTCCATGGGCCGCAATTAAAGAGTCTTAATAGGCGATGATGTAGATGTCAGTTATTACCGGATCTAAAGCAGACCTCACTGTTCAAGAAATTGCAGCGTTATTGGACACATTTTCGGGGGCAGATTGGGCTCGTGCCAAGCGCATAGCCGCCCTTTATTGCCAAGGCTTGGATGGTTGGATGCCCGACGATTTGCTTCAGGAAGCTCTTACCAAGTTTTTGGCAGGAGACCGCCGATGGCCATTGGGTAAACATCCACTGGTAGTGATAAAAACCGCAATGCATAGCATTGCGAGTAATGCGCGTAAACGCAATCGGATTAGCCCCATTGATGGGGCTGTTGTACTGGATCCCTCAGCAGAGACGGATGGAGGCATGGCTGCGATAGTGGATAGCAGGACCACAATTACGCCCGAAGATGAAGTTTCGGGTAGGCAGCAGTTAGCAGCTGTATATGAAGCGATTGTTGGTGATGAGGATCTTGAGCTTCTAGCGATGGCTTGGGCAGATGGTTTACGGGGAAATGAGGCTGAGCGGGAGCTTGGTTGGGATAGGCAGAAATACGATGCAGCACGCAATCGATTAAACAGAAGGTTAAAAGCCTTGGATCCGGAACGGAGAGCCAAATGATAGACAAATTAAAAACCCCTTTTAATAATTTCATGGATGCGATGGTCGATGAGTTAATTGCTATGACCGATGAGGAGGTGCTGGATGGTGCCGATTCGGAAGCTGAGAAAGCAGCGGGTCGTGAACTTTTAGCAGCTGCAAAGATGAGGGCTGGCCAAAGGCGGTTAGCGGCCGCAAAAGTCGGGGCAGCTTCATTTAAAAAGCAATATGATGCAGCCGATCAACCAGAGGTTTCGATGGATGAGGTTCGTCGATATATTACTCAAGCAAGTAACGACAGCAGGTACACATTGGCCGCGCGAAGTTTAAGTCAAATTAGCGACGAAGAGGCATTGCGAATATATAGACAGCTTAAAGCAGTCGAGTCTGATGGAGGGGTCTCTGGGGGTACTGAATGACAAGGGTAGGAAAGCTTGCTGAATTACTGATTACAGATCTTGGAATTTCATGTCCCAGCGATCTTGATGTGGAGGCAATTGCCTATGATTCCGGGGTTTCAGTTATATATGAGGCTTTAACTGGATGCGAGGCAACGCTAGTCGGGTATGGTGATCGAGCTATTGCTACGATTAACCCATCTGGTAATCGCGGACGGGAGCGATTTTCTATAGCCCATGAGGTTGGCCACTGGAATTTACATCGAGGACGCTCATTTCAATGTAGGGTAGATGACCAAAGCGCTAACATTTATTCCGATCGAGTATTTGAAAGCGAGGCCGATAACTTTGCAGCGCATCTATTGATGCCTGGCATCTTGTTTAACCCAATGATTAAGCAATTGGGAAAGCCAAATTTTAAGCAACTAAAAGAAGTGGCAACTCAATTTGATACTAGCTTGACGGCTACAGCGCTCCGTTTGGCTAATATAAATACATTGCCCATTATCGTAGCCTGTTACGACAGCAACGGCTATCGTTGGAGCATAAAAGCAAATGATGTGCCTAAGCGATGGTTCTTGAAGAAAAAGCTAGATGAGGACACGTTCACATTCGATCTTTTAAATAAAGGAAAGGAGTGTTTGCATTTGGGCAAGCAGTCTGCTGATGCTTGGTTTGAAGGTGATGATGCTGCAAATTATGAGGTGCATGAACAGTGCATTTCTTTGTATGCTGACCAGGTTCTTGTGTTGCTGTATCTAGATGCCGAGATGTTTTAGTTTGGAGCATCTAAAAGACAAAACTATCAATAGGAAAGATCCTTTGGCTCAGGGATGCTGAGAGGCGCCTGCCCAGTTAAATAGCTAAATTACGACAATATCGCCACTATCTTAGCTATAAAGCGACATTCAGCATGATCTTTATTCAGATCATAGCTATTTGGCGACAATAAGTGCGGGTAAATCTTGATTAAGAGCATCATGCTAGGCGCCCTATTTATCGATGCATAGGCATCGATAATGTTCATGTCACCCATATTCCAAAGCTTATCGATGCTTGTGCATCGATTATTTATATTTTGCGTTTAATTAATTGGCCGCGATTACTTGAGCTGTTCTATGCGACTACCCAGCAACATTAAATGCCCAATTGCTTATATAGCTTTGAGCTGCTTGTTGCGTTAAATACCCCTTCACCTTTGCGGCTTTTAGCAATGGCTTTGGCGGTTAATGTGTTGGGTATTTCGTTGTATGTGCTGGAGCAATTGCGCTCATTGGCTGGCGCCCTGAACTCATCACGCATATCGCATTCCATCTTTACCGATGTTGGCGCTTCTTTAGTCATACTTTTCAATCCTGCTTAGGCAAACTCGAGCCGATCATTTTGTGAGAATGGATCAATATTGATTTGGAGCGATTGAACTGAGGCTGTCGGAACCTTGCGACGCTCGACGGTATTAAAGTGTACAAAACCGATGGCCTCCAACTTCCCCAAAGTGCGTGTCAGATTAGGTTGGGCTCGACCCGTCAACTTAGCCAGTTCTGCGATTGATTGGGGCTTTTTGTCGCGAATGGCGGCGAGTAGCTCGCGGTTCTGCGGCGTCAGGAGGCGCAACAAGGCCTCGACGGAATCAAAACTCATTCCACCGGCATCCTTTGGCGCCTTTTTTTCTCCGCGTGCAACCAATTTCATTTCATCGCGCAAAGATGCGTGGCTTTGGATCTTAACGTTCTTCATGGCCTATTTCCTTCTTTTGTCTCAATGGTTTCAAGCGAAATGCCATGCTCAGCAAGTACACGCTCAACTTCGTTAAAAAAATCATCAATCAATGTTTCTGCATTCTTAAATTCATAAGGACGCCCCTTGTCCTTTTCAGTCCTATGCCAGTGATCTCTTGCTTTTGAACGCGCCTTATAGTTTGACCCTTTCTCAGGAACGGCATGGGCATTGTCAAAACCAATTAATCTCTGGTTGCTAGGGTCGTGCAGAGTGAACGAGTAGTTCAATCCATGCGGCCTTAGTTCACTTTTATCTCCCTGTGTGATTTCGAACTTCACCCAATATCCCTTTTCATAGCAGTGGATGCGCCCGTTAAAGTCCAGTAGAAACTCCAGCGTATGTTCAGCATTCTTTTTTATCATACATTACCATATCACCATAGGATAAGTCTAAACCTACTTTGATTCCAGAGTCAAATATATCTTTGGTGAATACTGTGGCTGTGGCTTTGCGGTAAGTGTTATTAAGCGTTGTTTATAGGGTCCTGCAATTCGTAACTAGTGCTTCGTCCCCCCGCATCCGATTTCACTAAGGCGCCGCGCTCTAATAAATCGGTGATATCTCGTAATGCGGTGTCTGGTGAGCACTTGGCAATAATGGCCCATTTGCTGCTAGTAAGCTTCCCATCGAATCCATCAAGCAATTTATTGAGTAACTTGATTTGTCGCTCATTCATTGGTGTTCCAGACCAGTGCTGCCAAAAATTGGTTTTGACTAGAGTTGTTGAGAGTGCCGCTTCCGCAACTTGAATGGCGGATAGTAGGCTACTCAAAAACCAGCCAAGCCACTGCGTCACATCCAGCGTCCCCTTCTGTGTTTTCTCAAGAAGATCATAGTAATTTTTACGATCGCGTCCAATTTGCGCTGATAGACTATAAAAACGCTGCGATGATCCATCTGCTCGAGCTAATGCCATGTCGCCAATTGCCCTTGCTATCCGACCATTACCATCATCAAAAGGGTGCAGCGTCACAAACCAGAGGTGAGCTAAACCTGCCTTAATAATTGGATCATCTTGCTGATCTACATTGAACCAGAGTAAAAACTGCGCCATTTCTGGTGGCAAGAATGGTGCTGGCGGCGCCTCAAAGTGAACCTTTTGGCGACTCACGGGGCCCGAAACAACCTGCATGGGTCCTAGGGCATCATCGCGCCAAGTGCCGACCAATATTTTGGATAGGCCGCTATAGCCCGTAGGAAAGAGGGCGGCATGCCAGGCGAAGAGTCGTTCTTGCGTTAAATTGTTCTGATGGCGTTGGGTAGCGTCGAGCACCATATCAACCACACCATCGATATGACGATCTGCCGGAGCTAAGGCTCCGATATCGATACCCAGCCGTTTTGCAATGGATGAGCGGACCGAGTTTGGATCAAGTTTTTCACCTTCAATCTCGCTGGTTTTGAGTACATCTTCGGTGAGTACGCGCAAGGACTCTTGATCGCGCAAGTGAATACCCACATGATGTAAGCGCCCCAGTAGCCGTCCTTGCGCTTGGTACACCTGAGTCAACAAACCAGTGAGTTGCTTGAGGTCGTACTCCCAATGAGGCCATTGGGAATCTTGCCAAATGTAGTTCTTATCTCCGCTATCCATGCGGAGATTATAAGGTGTATTCACTGCAAAGTCTAATATTCTCCGCATTTATTGCGGATTAAATGGAGCTAATCACCGCATTATTATATGTTTGCAAGAGCAAAAATTTCACCAAATATCAATAAAATCAAACATTTAACATGATTAATGCACGCTAACATGGTTAATGTTAACGTGCAAATTCAATGTTAGTTACTAAGCTCGCTGCTGTTTCGTGGGGTGATGACTGTAAAGTTAGGTCTGTGCACCCATACTGGGAGCGATGTTTGATTTATTGGGAATTGCAGCTATTTAAGTGCGACCTGAGTGATGCATAACCCCGGTGGAACTCTTTTAATCTAAAGATTCCTAGAGTAAGGGGCAGCAGTGGAAAATTTGTTAACAATAAAGAATATCTTTTGGGCGAATTTCAAAGCAATGAGTTACACATCAACCAGCATTCTCAAAGCATCAACAACCATATCTCAGGTTCAGGATGTAATTGATCTTCTCGGATATAAGAGGGTTCGAGATGGCGTAAAGATTCCAAATAGGATTTCAGGTTATTTCTGGGCGGAGGAGGTGGATTATCAGTCTTGGGCGGGTGTTGAGCTGGATATCTATAAAACATTAAAAGGCCCAGTTAAAGTTACCACTAGATCGCGGGTAGCTAGAAGTTACTGGGACCTTTCCCATCAGAACCGCACCTTAAAAGTCCTTAGAGACTTATTTGGTGGATATTTCGAGACTGACGCAGGGAGAAATCGCTACTGTCGCCCAGATGAGCCTCCTCCTTCGCCGCTCTCATCCGGATGCTATATTGCTCGCTGGCAATTTCATAATAATCTTCAGCGTGCAAGCATCTATCTTATGCATCGACAATTAGAGGGGGATATGGCAAGAGATGGACCTTCCGGACTTTTATTTATGGATGAAATAAATCCACGTCTCCTGTCGAATAATATGATTGTTCCTTATATGATCGCAGTTTGGGAGGAGTATTTTCGTGCCACATTTACTGCCTGTTTGAGGTATTCAAAAAAACGGGATTCAGTGCTAAAGCAGGCAAATAATCTTAGCCACTTCGATCTTGATAGGTTGATTACTGGGGTTGTCCGGGCTGATCGATTGATTGCAGAGACCTTCTCCTTTCAGCGCCCTGGGATCATTGCGAAAAATTTCCGACTAATTGATTCAAAAATTGACATTGCTGGATTATTGCGTAAGCCTTATCGAGGCAGGAGGCAAAGCTTATTCGACTCCATAGATGGTGTCGTAGAGGATAGAAACCGCCTTGTACATTCTGGAGAAATAAATTCCGATCTTTTTGACCGGCAACTTAAAGTGCGTTTTGGTGATATTACGGAAGCTGTTAATCGAGTCTATAACCATATTGCCAAAATTAATGGGTTTGTGGCAAATCATAATTACTGAATATTGATGAAAGTGATTCCTTGCAAAAACTGGTCTAGTTGGGCCGATGGACTTTCATGATTGAGTCTAGATATTGGAAGGAAGATCTCCTAGCTCATTCTAAGCGGCTAAAGCCCACAAAAAAACCAAAGCGATGGAGTGAAAAAGCAGTAGTGAACTTTGAGAAGGAGATATTGATTTCCTTTTTTATGATTCGGATACTGCTTGAAAATAAAAAGACTTCGGTAAAGTCTGTCAATTATCGTGTGCCAGTACGCAGGGCGCCATGGAGCGGCAAGAAAATTACACAGCTTAACTTATGGCATATTGAAGGGCATTATGATTTCGCTAACGAAGTCGAAGCCCGAGTATCCCTGCAGTTCCTAGTAAACCAATTCATTCATTGCAAGCTAATTCATGCTACTCGTGATCGCGACAGGAACTGGTCTGAAATTTTTGTTTGCTCAGATTTTGAAATACGAAAGGCTTTATATCGCATCTCAATGGATGAGATTCGAAAAATATTTTCCTTTGTAGGGGCAGACTATAGCGACCAGGTTCACTATAAATGGGACGCTAAGATCGATGATTATCAAGTTACTCTAGAGTGATGACCGGGGTAGTTCAATTCATAGCTATTTCATTATCCGCCCACCCCTGATTTTTCTCGGGAATCTATGTTGATAAAAATGTCGTGCCTAAGGAAGGCCGTCTTTGTGAATGCACCACGGTAAATTTCGACATTACTTTAGTCGGAATTGATTTCTCAGGGATAGGCCAGATAAAAAGAGAATTCCCGAACAGACTATCTTATAAGTCATAAGAACTCCACTAAGTTCATGCGGGAAGTTAGTAGCGCTTGACTGCAGGGTTTGATTGTATGGGGCAATAAATGGGATGGATTGAGTGAATGCAAAATTAATAGAGGCCAAGTCAAACGGAGGAAGCCAGTAGTCGTGAAAATTAAATGGAAATTCAAGACTTGAGTTGGTGTTTATGTAGTGAACAAAGAGGGCAAAAAAGAGAACAACTATTAAATAGCTAATTAGCGTTCGCTTAAATGAGAAGCCAAAATCGGATATGAGCTTATATAGTTCAAAGACCCATCTTTTATAATTCCCCCACTTATAAGTAGAAGTTTCTTCTGCGATTTCGAGTTTAAAGAACATCTGCTCATCCCTGATGGATTGAAATTGTGAAAGCGCTAATTTGATTGTTCTATAAGCGCGCACAGATGTTTTTAGACCCTTTGGCTTTGGAAACTGAGCCCCATCAAATGAAGTGTCATGATGAATCTTGCATCCATGGAAAATTGGGGGAGTCCCGGTCTTCATGGGGGCATTAGTTATTTTTGAGATCCACTCTGGAGCGCAGCCAAAGTGCACTGGAAAATTTTCGGGAAGCAAGTATGAGGCCATTTTATTGCTAGGCCTATATCTACCATCTTCCTCAAGCTCGTATATCCCTCGGGTAACGTGCATGGGCGACTCAAGGGTATCAAAGCTAGTCCTACCTAAAAATTCTCTTCCAGAAAAGTTAACCTGTGTTTCGAATATAGCTCCATCAAAATAAATGCTTGGAAAAGTGTTGGGAAGAAATCCTTTTTCCTGTGCCCACTTCCTCGAGGCCTCTATTAATGAGGCGTAATTGGGGCGATAAAATATATTTCTATCACGAAATTGAAATTCAATATCTGAATAAAAATGAGTCCCACTGAAGTCTACCCAAGATTGGAAACATGTGTTGTTGAAGTTCGCCAGTCCTCCAAAATTAGCGCCAACAAATTGGCAGGCGGAGCAGAAATAAGAGCAAGAAAAGTCGCAGTCACCCTCAAAATATGTATGCGAAAAATTAGCGCCGTATTCAAAGCAAGTCCAGCTAAATATTGCTCTATTCTGAAATTGAGCGCCAGAAAAGTCTGCCTTATCCCCAAAAATAGCGCCAGAAAATCTTGCCACCCAATCGAATTTAGAGTTTGTAAAATTTGCGCCTACTCCGAATGTGGCTCGGATAAAATTAAATCTCTTTGGAAATATTGAATTTTGAAATGTTGCGCCATCCCCAAAATTAAAATCACTAAAACTAATTTCATCTATTGCAGTGAAATCTACGTCTGAAAAATCAGCTATATTTGAAAAATTTCTCCCAATAGAATCTAAATTCTCTACTTCAATTGCTGGAAAATTTTCCCTCCACTTGTTCCACTCTAACGCCCCGCACCTTGCCAAGGCAAGACATTCATCTTTTGTTATGAGGCTGGGATTTTCAATGAGTACGCTATTGCCTTCCCCCTGGTAATTAATCGGATTCATCAATGGTGTTGGCATGGGGTTGGAAAATGTGATTATTTATGCGAAATGGACTGGAAGATTCGTTTATACATTTGATAATACATAGATGGAAAATCATTTGGGCTCCAGTGGTACTTTGAGGTGATTTCACTACCCCTCTCTCCCGGCTGGTGTGTATCGCAGTCAAAAGAGTCGCCCATCAAAATTTGATTATGCTAGCTCTCTTTTAAATGTATATCCATCAGATCGGGAAAATGGAAATCAAGTGTTACCGCCTTGCAAACTGCATTAAGGGTTCAAGATTCCCGTTATCTGCCGCTCGAAGGTCGGACAAATAATTTTGACGCACAACCCCTGAGGTGGCGAGTGACATATTTCCGCCCCAGGAAAATCGCTCACCACCAAGACTCATAATTAACGCATCTGCCATTAAACGAGCGTGCCGACCATTGCCGTTTGGAAAGGCATGTATCAAAACCAGTTGATGATGAAAGCGCACTGCGATCTCATCGTTTGATATTGTTTGGTGCTCAATTTGGTAGGCGGTGTTATCTAGCAAATTTCTGAGGGCAACCGCAATCTGTGTCCAATCAATGCCAATGCTCTTGGCACTTTTTCTAAATGTACCAGCCCAGAGCCATGTTTGATTAAACATACGGCGGTGTAACTCGCGGATCAGGCCCTCATCTAAACCTTGAATGATCTTTTGGCGCTTAATCCAGGTCGCACCTTCGACAATATTCATCTCTTCCCAAGCATTTAAATCCGCTTGGGTAGTAATGTGTACTGGAATAAGGCCAAGCGCTTCGTCTGGATCAATCGGGGTAGCGCCCGGCGCATATTCAAAATGCATCACCATAGATTCCTTCTGGGACCATCCAAAATTTCTTTCGCTAGTAACTCAAGCTGCTTGTCACGAGCAGATTTATCTACAGATTGATTTTCAAGACTCATCGAATGCGAAATGGGGCGCAAGTACTCCTTTGCCACCGTCATAGCACGTTCTCCTAGGATTTCCTCTAACGACTTACGTGGTACGAGGGAGTATTGCAATTCACAATCTAAGGCGTTTGCTAGTTTTCGAAGGCTAGCTAGCGTGATCTTTTCATCTGCCTCCGCTTTTTCAAGCTTTGCAATACTACTGGGGGTAATACCCAGCTTGCGAGCCAATGCAGAGGCTGACATGCCTAAAGATTCACGAATAGCCTTAACCCAACCGGCGCTTGGACGGATGGGGGCGGGAGACTCCCTTAGCTTAGTGAGAGCAGAATCAATTTGATGGAGCTGTAAATTGGCAAATTTCTTGTTCATATTTATACCTATAGGTATTAATTAAGAATAATTATTATATCCTATAGGCATAAATTAGTAAACTATATTGATGCCTATAGGAATGAAATAGCTATACAAGGGGTATTTTAGTCGGTTAAATAACCGCGCAACTCAGTCAAGGGTGCTTAAGACTGTTACGAGCAGCTTTTGGCGCTTACTAATTTTTTATAGACCAGCGCTCTATTGCCTTGCCAATATTTATTGCTGGTTGGGCGGAGGCGTTTACTCGGCCATTGCCGACATTGGTGCTATCCAGCGCGTAAGTCAATAATCAACCGTATACCTGTCATTTAGCCTCGAAAGGCGCCGAACGCTAGCTTCTCTATCGGTCGAGTGGGCGCTTCCAGGCGTAGCTGGCAGTTAGCCAGTTGGAAAAGCCGACTTTATCAACACGGGGCAAAGGCGCCGTCGCGGATTTTCGCACCGCTTCCTTCGAGTGAATGGTGGAAGCCCATATGGTTATGGCCAACAAAATTCATCGTTAAGAAATGAGGTGACGCCTGAAAAGTTCTGGATATGCAATGACACTGGCCATTTAGCATTATCGGATTGCACGTGATGCGTGTTCAGTTCTGGCTTGTAGCTGTAGATCAATTGAGCCTCAATACTTTTTAGAAGCATTTCAGCTCTCTCAAGTGGCTTTACCCACTCTAGAGGCTGGTACGACTTGTCGTCTGCAAGAAGAACAACCGCACAAAGATAAATTCGCTTGGGTAATCCGTCATATATTGGATTCATCAACTTGCCAAAGGCAGTGTGTCCGCCTTTAAAGCGCGCCTGATTGGAGGAAGTCTTACCAACGTATACAAGCTTTTCTGTCTCGCCTTCACCGATGGTTATCAGGTAAATTGGATAGCAAAGAGGGGGCGGTCTCCCTAGCTGGTCTCGAATCATTTCCGCATCTTCGCGGTCAAGCCACATGGGATCATCGGCATCAATGATAGACAGCGCGGAGGTAACGTAGTGTTGAGTTTTCCGCCATGATTCTGCCAACGACTCGGCTTCAAGATCAAGGCTTTCGTGTGCAGGCACAGCGATATCAAGACTCAAGAAGCCGCCAAATTCTTGATTTGGAGGGCGACTATCAAGATCGATGAAGGAGTGAAGCGGATCTCGCCTATCTAGCCAAGTATCCAACAAAGAGATTTTACGACTCAGGGCCATGGGTTCTAACGGTGTTTACGCGTACATAGAGGCATTAACAATAGATGATATTAATGACGCCGAGAGTTATGCCCTAAGTGCAGACAGGTCGATGGGTTAATGCTATCACTATAGCAATTCTAATATGCTGAATGACTGTGGTTTGTATTCGGGATTGGTGAGCGAATGGTTGCTTTTGCCCTTGATTTCAACCAGTCGATGCAACGGATTGGGTAAAACGTTCTGCCGTTACCCGATCAGCAACTAGCGGTCTTTTTGGCAGTAATACGTATTTATTGCGGGAATTTATTGAGAGTCTTTATTTTCAAGGAAAGCAGAGTTGCCCTAATTTCGTTTTAGGCTCTAGACCAAGGTAGACCCTTATAGAATTTAAGAACTTGCTGATAAATGTCAGTAAATGCGGGCAACGGACCATCAACTTCTGCCGCCATATCTTCATAACCTTTGGCGGCCATTTCCATAATTTTCGGGTCAGACATGGAGTTTGCTTGAGCTTGAATTCCTTTGGGCTCTGCGGAGGCCACAATCAAAGACTTGAGCATGGCACGCTCAGGCTGGGTCCAATGGTCAACGTGGTTAAGGAGTAGAGCTAAGTCATAAATATCTTGGCGACGGTTTCGATTACGGATGGTTTGCTGAAGCAGGGATCGATATTTTTCAGCCATCAAATTAACAAGACTGTACGCTTTCAACTCGGCTCCATCAACGAGCTGGAGAACTTCTACATCAAGTACTGATTCGTTGTAGCTGTAGTCAATTTCAACTATTGTGGGCGATTGCTTGGCCAAAAGGCGACTTATTGCTCTGGCATTGCTTTTTGGTGCGTAGCCAATGTTCAGCGCCAGAGTCGGAAATGTTTTATCCGCACCCGCCGGTTTAAGTTCGGAGCGTTGGATTCGGCAACTTGTGTCATAGGGTAATTCAGCGGTTGCAAGGGAGAGCTGCGCATCAAGCTCAGCGATTAATTCTATTTCATTGCCCTGGACATAAAGTTCACGCGTTGAAAAATCAGCATCCTTGGTAAAGCGACTGCTTTCATAGCGAAGTGCCATGAGCATGCCACCTTTCATGATCATTTTGGTGCGTAGGGCGGTTGATTGCCCAATTGCAGTCAGGATGATATGAACAGCCTCGCGAAAATTCTTCTTATCCGCCGTGGCTTTAGCAACCCATGCGGATATATCGAGAGACTCTAATGGGCTATTCATCTTGGGTAATGGGGGTGGTTAAAGAGGGGAGGTTAATAGATAGTTTCCAGCGTTCCGAGAAAGCAGTAGCGTACTCTCCATCTGGATCGAGTTTTCTTGATCCACCACGTTGCGCCAGTTTTTGCCATTCTTTAAATTCTGGAGCGTCTAGGTGACAGACTTCGGTTAACAGATAACCGGCTCGTACCTTATCAATCGGTAAGCCATGGCGATCAATTTCATC
>CAIOIX010000007.1 GCA_903858445.1 uncultured beta proteobacterium | reverse complement strand
GTTGGCGGTAAGAATGCTTCACTTGGTGAAATGATTTCTCAATTAGCTTCTACCGGTGTTCGCGTTCCGACCGGTTTTGCGACAACCTCCTTGGCTTTCCGTGATTTCTTGGAGCATAACAATCTAACTGAGCGGATTCAGAAGCGCTTAGAAAATCTCAATATTGATGATGTACGCGCCCTTGCGCAGGCGGGCGCTGAAATTCGTGGTTGGATTGAGACTGCACCATTTCAGGCGCGGTTAGACGAAGAGATTCGTGCGTCATTTAAGCAGCTAGATGATTCCGGCAAAGGTTCTTTTGCGGTTCGATCTTCTGCCACTGCTGAAGATTTACCTGATGCCTCTTTTGCTGGCCAGCAAGAGACTTTCCTGAATGTTGAGGGTATTGAGGACGTTCTCAAAAAGATTCGCGAAGTATTTGCATCTTTGTATAACGACCGCGCGATTTCATATCGTGTACATAAAGGCTTTGCTCACGCTGAGGTAGCCCTGTCTGCTGGTATTCAACGCATGGTGCGCTCTGATTTGGGTGCGGCTGGCGTAATGTTTACTTTAGATACTGAGTCTGGCTTCCCGGATGTCGTTTTCATTACTTCAAGCTATGGCTTAGGTGAAACAGTAGTACAGGGTGCGGTGAACCCTGACGAGTTCTATGTCTTTAAAACTACTTTAGCTCAGGATAAAAAAGCGATTATTCGCCGTTCTTTAGGTTCAAAGTTAATTCAGATGCAGTTCGCTCCGGCAGGCTCTGCAGAGAAAGTTCAAACAGTTGATGTCAGCCCAGAAAAACGCAATCGTTTTTCTTTGGAAGACGCTGATATTACTGAGTTGGCTAAATACGCTGTCATCATTGAAAAGCACTACGGTCGCCCTATGGATATCGAGTGGGGTAAAGACGGGCAAGACGGTCGAATTTATATTCTCCAGGCTCGCCCTGAGACAGTGAAGAGTCAGGCTGCTGGCCAGGTAGAGATGCGCTACAAATTGAAAGGCAGTTCTAAGGTGCTGGCTAAGGGTCGCGCAATTGGTCAAAAGATTGGCGCGGGCCCTGTGCGCGTCATTCGCGATCCAAGCGAAATGGATCGTGTTCAGCCTGGCGATGTATTGGTTGCGGACATGACGGATCCTAATTGGGAACCCGTAATGAAGCGCGCCTCTGCGATCATTACGAATCGAGGTGGCCGTACTTGCCATGCTGCGATTATTGCCCGTGAATTAGGTGTTCCTGCTGTCGTGGGCTGTGGCGATGCTACTGAGCATTTGCAAGACGGCATGATGGTGACTGTTTCATGCGCAGAGGGCGATGAGGGTCATATTTATGATGGCCTAATCGAAACCGAAGTGACTGAAATTTCTCGTGGCGTATTGCCTGAGATTCCAGTGAAAATTACGATGAACATTGGTAACCCACAGCTGGCCTTTGACTTCTGTCAGATTCCAAATGCGGGTGTGGGCTTGGCTCGCCTTGAGTTCATTATTAATAACTATATTGGCGTGCATCCACGCGCAGTATTGGAGTATCCAAACATTGATCCCGATCTGAAGCGCGCGGTTGAGAGCGTTGCACGTGGCTACGCAAGTCCACGTCAGTTTTACGAAGATAAATTGGTTGAAGGTGTGGCAACAATTGCTGCTGCTTTCTATCCAAAGCCTGTGATTGTGCGTTTATCTGACTTTAAGTCAAATGAGTACAAGAAACTCATCGGTGGATC
>CAIOIX010000006.1 GCA_903858445.1 uncultured beta proteobacterium | reverse complement strand
TTTACGAGTAAAAAATGTATTGCATTGCAGAATATTTTTACAGCATGTGGCTATTTCGCATCATGTTTATCTGACAAAAAAACAAGTGCTTCATCTCTTGATCTACATCAAAATTAATGGAAAAAAGGGGGATATAAATGGGCCTGTAGATATTCAAAAATTTGAATGAGGAGTCATCAATGAGTGACTTTATGGCAATAAAAAAATCTGAGCTCGCGTCTGGACATCGGAATATTTTGCACTTAGCGACAGTAGCTCTTACCCTTTTATTGTTAACATTAGCTACCAAAACAAGCTATGCCATACCTGCCTTTGCTAGACAGACAGGGCAAAATTGCGTTGCATGCCATGCTGGCGGCCAGTACCCCGAACTAACGCCGTACGGACGCTACTTCAAGCTGACTGGTTATACGCAAGGTGAGCGCCAACTCATTCCTCTATCTGCAATGTTTGTTGGAGGTATGGCAAGTACCAGGAACAATGTTGGAACAAGCTCAGATGGCAGCACTGTCACTACTAGTAATATTAATCAGCAGAATGGGCGCTTCGAAGCTGATAACGCTAGCGTTTTTCTAGCAGGGAAAATTCTTGATAATCTAGGTTTATTTAGTCAATTTACTTATGGTTGGGCGGCATCCTCAAATAATGGAGGCGTTAATAACCAAGGTCATTTCGGAATCGATAATTTTGATTTGCGATATGCTGATCATTATGCAGGCCCTACGCACGATTTGATTTGGGGTGCCTCACTCAATAACAATCCAGGCGTCACTGATGTTTGGAATTCGCATCCCACTTGGGCTTATCCATATATGTCTCCACAAGGAGCTCGGGGCGCTTTCGCAGGTGGTGTTCCAGTGGCAACTTATCTTGAAAGTGGTGCGGGAGCACAGACAGCTGGCTATGGCGCATATGTTTACTTAAATAAAAACTTTTATGCTGAGCTTGATGCCTACCAAAGCGCTACTGGAGCAACTTCGTTTTTAGCGTATGGTAATAACAACAGCAATCCTAATTTTCCAAAGGCGTATTTAAAAGGTACTAATCCGTATTTCCGCTTAGCCTATACAACAGAGTGGGGTGCGCACAATCTGATGGTGGGCGCTATGGGGATGAACGCGGCTCAATATGGGTATAACTCGGAAAGTGCTGGCATGGTGAGCGGGGGTCCACCAAACTTGAGTGGGGGCACGACCAATTATCAAGATCGAGGCATCGATGCTCAATATCAATATCTGCTAAACCCACATACAGTAACTGCCCAAGTGCGATATTTGAAAGAAAACATTACAGATAATACTATCGGAGGCCCAGCTGGTAATTTAGTAAATAAATTAAATTCTGTCTTCGGAAAAGTGAGTTATGTCTACAATGCTACGTATGGCGCTGGTCTAGGTTATCAGAACGTAACCGGCACTGCAGATTCAAATGCGTATGGTGTTGCCAATACGGGACTGAGTAATTGGTCCGCAAGCGCGAATAATTCGCCGAACTCTACAGCTTGGATTCCATCGATCTGGTATCAACCCATACAAAATATAAGATTAACTTTGCAGTACACCGCATTTACAAAATATATGGGGGGTACTAGTTGCTATAACGACACCACGCAAGGTAACCCCTGTAGAAAAGCAAGCGATAACAATACTACATGGCTATACGCATGGATTGCTTATTAAGGATATTGATTATGAAACTTAAATTAAATCCTTATTTCTGTGGTCTTGCTATATGTTCATTACTATTGGCTGGCTGCGAGAATCTGGACAGAAGCCGAGACACTGCCAATCCTAATGTGGCTGGAAAAACTTTAGCTCTTCAGGTATGCGCCACTTGTCATGGTGTCGATGGAAATTCAGTTTCACCATTCTTTCCAAAATTAGCAGGTCAGCAGCCCGACTATCTCGTAGATCAAATCAAAAATTTCAGGAGTCACCAAAGATCAGATGCAGTAGGCGTACAGCATATGTGGGGTCTTGCAAAGAATCTGACAGATGCGCAGATTAAAGAAATTGCTAATTACTATGCTAGCCAGCCTTCCGAGCCCAACCATGTCAAAACTAATCCAGTAGAGATGGCCCAAGGAAAGGCAATTTACGATAA
>CAIOIX010000005.1 GCA_903858445.1 uncultured beta proteobacterium | reverse complement strand
TCGTCGTTGTCGACTATGCCCATACTCCCGATGCTTTGGAGAAAGCATTGCTAGCTTTGCGTCCGATTGCTGATGCGCGCAGTGGAAAAATTTGGTGTGTCTTCGGATGTGGTGGCGATCGTGATGTTGGTAAACGTCCTCAAATGGGTAAAGTTGCTCAGCAGTTTGCAGATCAAATTGTGCTGACTAGTGATAACCCAAGGTCAGAGGATTCGGATGCCATCATTTCTATGATCCTAGCGGGTATGGATGCTAGTGGGAAGAATATTCAAACAGTTTCAGATCGAGCTGCTGCAATCATGGCTGCAGTCCGCCATGCTCAGGCGGCTGATGTTGTATTGATTGCTGGAAAAGGACATGAATCCACGCAAGAAATCAAAGGTAAAAAGTTTGATTTCTCCGACCAAGAGCATATTCGTTTAGCTGCTGGAGGAATGGCTTGATGCTAGCAATGACCAATCTTGCTCAGATTCATGCGATGCTGCCGGGCAGTGAGTTAGTCAATATCTCTGATGCTGACGCGCGGCAAGTGCGCATCTCTATGGTCGGTAGTGATAGCCGTCATATTTCCACCGGCGAATTATTTGTTGCCCTTTCTGGCGAGCGCTTTGATGCTCACAACTTTTTATCTGATGTTGTTGGAGCGGGGGCGGGTGCAGCACTCATTAGTCAGAAAGAGAAGTGTCCCGAGAATTTACCAGCCATCTATGTGGCTGATACTAGGATTAGTCTAGGTATATTAGCCAAAGCATGGCGCCTTCAGCACTCTATTCCAGTGGCTTTGGTAACAGGCAGCAATGGTAAAACCACTGTTAAGGAAATGATTGCCTCGATTTTTAAGGCGGCTGTGGGCGCTGAATCTACCTTAGTTACCAAAGGTAATCTCAATAATGACATTGGTCTACCGCTGACTTTATTGCGTATGCGTTCGAGTGATCAGCTGGCAGTGATCGAATTAGGTATGAACCACCCAGGAGAAACAGCGCTGCTAGCAGATATTGCTGGGGCCAATATTGCCCTCATCAACAATGCTCAGCGTGAACATCAAGAGTTTATGGCGACGGTTGCAGCAGTAGCAGAAGAACATTCTGATGCATTACGTGCGTTACCTCAAGATGGAGTGGCTGTATTCCCGGCGGACTCTGAATTTGCAGATGTGTGGCGTAAAGCCGCAAATGGTCGCAAGATCATTGATTTTGTATTGACCTCCCATCAGCATGATCAACAAGCTGGAGTGCGGGGCTTCCTGCTGGGTAATGGCCACGTTGGAATTAAGACGGCGCAAGGTGAAATCGAAGTACAGCTAAAAACTCTGGGCAATCATAATGTCCGGAATGCGCTGGCCGCAACTGCGGTCGCGTTAGCGGCTGGAGTCAGTTTAGAAAAAGTAAAAGAGGGGCTCGAGTCTTTCGATCCAGTGAATGGGCGCATGCAAGCTAAAAATCTAGATGCCAACCACACCTTGATTGATGATAGCTATAACGCTAATCCGGATTCGGCGCGGGCTGCGATTGATGCCTTAAAACAGTCTGGCAAACCTTCTTGGCTGGTACTCGGCGATATGGGTGAGGTTGGTAATCAGGGTCCAGCCTTTCATCATGAAGTGGGTGCATATGCTGCGGAACAAGGAATTGCCAAGCTCTTTTCTATTGGTGAGCAGTGCAAGTACGCAGCTCAAGGTTTTGAGGAAATGAAGCAAAAGCTAAAACTTTCCTCAGTCGTAGAGCACTTTTCAGAGCTAGATGCATTAAACGCCAAATTAATGAGTGATTTTCGCTTGCAGCAAGAAGGTAATGGCAAGCATTTGAATATTTTGGTTAAAGGGTCGCGTTTTATGCGTATGGAGCGTGTAGTTCAAGCCTTGTTAGAGGAGGTAAAAGCATGCTCTTGATATTAGCGCAGTGGCTACAGGATGATTTTAGTTTCTTCAGAGTATTTAATTACATCACCTTCAGGGCCGTGATGGCAACCGTGACCGCCTTGCTGATTGGGCTGGCTGCTGGACCTTGGGTCATTCGAAAATTAACGGCATTAAAGATGGGTCAAGCAGTTCGAACAGATGGCCCGCAAACACATTTAGTGAAATCAGGCACGCCAACCATGGGTGGTGTGTTGATCC
>CAIOIX010000004.1 GCA_903858445.1 uncultured beta proteobacterium | reverse complement strand
GTTGGAGGGGGACCATATTGCGATAGAATTCTACAATGTATATGTTTCTACCTTTTCTGACTGCTTTTATCGGACTCATCTTGGTCTGGTTTGAGAAGCGTTTGGCGGGCTTGACTCTCGTAGCGTTGACTACTGCAATTTTGCTTTATTGGTTCCATTTCCATGCTACCAATCACCTCAATATCAGCCTGTGAACAAACAATCCTTTCCTACGCTTGCTGGTCTTGGCAATCAACTAGCCTTATTGGCAGTGATTGGCGTTCTCTCTTACGCCTTTGTGGATCAGCTCTACTTTGGTGAATTGCCTTGCCCACTATGTTTAATGCAACGTATGGGTTTTGTGATTATTGGCTTTGCACTGGTCCTCAATATTCGTTTTGGCGCGCACTCTGCGCATTACGGTTGGGGCATCATGGGTGGCATTGTAGGCATGATGGTGTCATTACGCCAAGTCCTCTTGCATGTCTTGCCAGGTGACAAAGGATATGGCGCTACATTTTTAGAGTTGCATTTTTATACTTGGGCTTTTGTCGGTTATGTTGGCTTATTGGCAGGACAAGCCATTTTATTAATGCTCCCCAATCGCAATATTCGCTCGCGCTCTTGGTTTGCCAATATCTTAGTAATCCTATTTATTCTCCTAGTCTTGGCTAATTTAGTTTCGACTTTATTAGAGTGTGGCATCGGCCCTTGTGCTGACGATCCTGTTAAATACGACGGATGGATTTGGTTGCGCGCACGCATCGGGTTTTAAGTTTGCCATTTTTGTCTTTGTCTAAAGTGGTCAAGAGTCTGATTACTGTATTTTTTGCCATTGGCTTACTTTGTAGCCAACAAGCAATTGCACAGTTAAAAGGCGCTAATCCAGCTTGGCCTAAGCAGCCCATTCGAATCATCGTTACCTTTACGCCTGGCGGAGCCCCGGATATTTTGGCGCGTGTCTTAGCGCAGCATTGGCAGGAAATCCTAGGCGTACCCGTCCTAGTGGAAAATCGTCCTGGCTATGGTGGCAATATTGGCGCAGATCTTGTGGCCAAGAGCGATCCTGATGGCTATACCTTGCTGGTTGGCACGGTGGGTATTCATGCGATTAATGGCACTCTTTATGAAAAGATACCATACGATCCGATTAAGGATTTCACGCCCATTAGTTTTTTGGCCAGTACACCCAACGTGCTGATTGTGAACAGGCGCCTTGGCGTAAACAATCTACACGAACTGATTGAAATGGCTAAAGCAAAACCCAATCAACTCACCTTTGGATCCTCTGGGTTTGGTACGTCTTTGCACATGTCCGGAGAGCTTTTAAAAGAGATGGCTGGCATAGAGATTAGACATATTCCCTATAAAGGGAGGGCTCAGTCTCTGCCGGATTTGGTGAGCGGTCGGATTTCGATGTTATTTGATAATCTGTCCTCATCCTTGCCTTTGATTAAGGCTGGAGAAGTTCAGGCCTTAGGGGTGACCACTCTCAAGCGTTCTCCAGCCGCCCCTGATATTCCGACGCTAGCGGAGCAGGGCTTGCATGGATTTGAGGCGACCTCTTGGTTTTCTTTGATGGCGCCTGTAAATTTACCAAGTTCAATTCAGAAGCGCCTAAATAGCTTAACGCGTCAAACCCTTAATAATCCTGAAGTGCGAAATCACCTATTAGAAGGGGGTCTGGAGCCAGCTCCTGGTAGCTCCCGAGAGTTGGCTAGGCTGATTCAATCAGAATCCAATAAATGGACTAGGGTTATTCGTCAATCTGGCGCAAAATTAGAGCCGTAATCTGGCATAAATTCAAAAATAAAGTGCTTCTGTGTCAGCCTCAAAATATCTGAGGCGTTATTGAAGTAAGACGGCAAGCAAGTGGGTGGATCGACAAGGTTGATCGTAAGTCATGAATTGCTTTTGAAGTCTAAGAATAGATAGAGACCAATCTTGAGGGGGTCCAAAATGAAACAGATAAAGAGATATATTGCGCTAGGTGTTGCGATTGCAGGCTTGGCTGTAGTTTTTCCGGTAGCCGCACAGGCTGGTTGGAATGTGGCTGTTGGCGCAGGCTATGGAGGCGGTTGGCGGCCAGCAGCATACGGGCCAGGTTGGGGTGGTCACTATGGTCCAGGCTGGAGAGGGAATTGGGCTTATGGTGGCGGTTATTATGGTGGCCCTTATGGCTATGGGTATCCTGGTTACTATTCACCCCCAGTGGTGTATGCGCCACCTGTTGCCTACGGTCCGCCACCCCCGCCTTTGGTATTGGCGGCGCAACCACAGCCGGCAGTTTGGTATTTTTGCCAGGCCAGTGGCCAATACTTTCCGTACGTTCAAGAGTGCAGTTCTGGTTGGCAGGCTCAACCTGCCATTCCGCCATCTAGCGGTGTGAAGTCACAAAGACCTAGTAACTAACATTTAGAGTATTTATTAATTAAGTAACAAAAAAGGATTTGTAATGAAACGTTTAATTCTTAGCGCTTTACTCATTAGCTCTTTGGCTGCTTGCGTATCTGCCCCGACAGGTCCAACCATTGCGGTCATGCCGCGCGAAGGTAAGCCATTTGAAGTGTTTCAACAGGAAGATCAACAGTGTCGTGTGTTCGCTACCGATGCTGTGAAGGAGACAAGTAATGCTGCGCTGAAAGAAGGCGCAACGAGTGCTGCACTGGGCGCTGCACTGGGCGCTGCTGCCGGTGCTGTTATTGGCGGTGGTAGTCATACCAATGTGGGTACGGGAGCTGGGGTTGGTTTATTAGGCGGTGCTGCGATGGGCGCCATGAATGCTTCTGGAAAAGAAAATCAAGCGCAGGTCCAATACAACATTGCCTATCAGCAATGTATGTATGCGAAAGGAAATCAGGTGCCTAGTTATGCAACACCAAGCTCCGGCAATCGTCCACCAAGCCCTAATGGCAGCTATAACCTAGTGAAGTAATTTCTAAAAAGAAATTTCAGACTTCAACCGGCGGATGCGTTTTTTCAAAGCGCGCCGCCGTTCTTCTAAAGAGGAAGAGCAGTAAGCAAGCAGCCAATCCTAGGCTAACGCTATTGCCTGCCCAGAACCCATTAGCACCTTGCAAAAATTCTGGCGTGTTACCAAAGACATTAAAGCCAAGCAGGTAGCCACCACCAAGACCTACACCCCAAAGCGAGCCGGCATAGATCAGCATCGGCCAGAACGCAATGCGGTAAGCTCGCAGAATAAAGGCCGCAGTCACCTGTAAGGCATCGAATATTTGGTAAAAAGCGATAAACAAAAAGAGCGGTACAGAAAATACTTTTACAGCTGCCGGTGGATTATATAAATCGAGTAGTTCAAGCCTAAAGACCCAAACACCTATGCCGATTGAAATGCACACCAGAGTAGTGAAAAAAACTGAAGACCAACCAATCTCCTCAGCCCGCTCTTGCTTGCCAGCACCAATTGATTGAGATACTAAGGTCATAGTTGCGATGGACAGTGAAAGCGGCACCATATAAATCACTGTACCCATATTGGCGACTATCTGATGCCCCGCCAATGCGGTGGTGCCTAAGCGGGCAATAAATAAAGACATAAAAGTAAATGATGTGACTTCAATGAGATAACTAAAGCCAATTGGTGCGCCGAGCTTTAGCAATGTCCAGATGCGATGCCAGTCAGGCTTGCTGAACTGATTGAAGATCTCAAAGGGCTTATAAAAACGATCGAGCAATACAAAGCACAGCGTAATAATGAGCCAGAACCAACTAATAATTACGGTCGCTACAGCGCAGCCAGGACCACCCATGCCTTCAATACCGAAGCCACCATAGATGAATAGTAAATTGAGTGGTAGCTTGAGACCAAGACCCAGTAGCTGTACAACGGTAATGACTGCAGGGCGAGAAACGGCATTGTGTAACGCCATTAGTACGCGCATTCCCATGCTAGCTGGTAAACCCAACGCCAAGATATTCAAATACAGCCTGGCTTTGCCTTCAATCTCTGGATTCACTCGTGAGATTGCAAGGAGGTAATCGGCATTCATGAGAACGAAGCAGCCCAATATGGTGAGGCCTAGCGCTAACCAGATAGCCTGACGAACTTCTTCTCCGATTTCATCAAAGCGTTTGGCACCAAAGAGTTGTCCTGCAATCGGAGCGAGTGCTGAGATTACTCCGGTCAGGCCAACGTAGATGCTAATAAAAATAGCCGAAGCCATTGCTAGTGCAGCCAGATCATCCGCTGAATAGCGCGCAGTCATGGCGGTATCTAAAACACCAAAAGCAATAACGGCGAGCTGTCCGATGAGGAGGGGGCCCGCGAGTTTGAGCAAAGCAGGAATATCCTCGCGCAGCCGCGATAACTTAAAGTGCAGCACTAATTATTCCGCGTTGACTTGATAGAGTCTGAGACGTTCGTCCCGATCGGCTGGACGGCGATCTTCCCAGAGCAACGTTAATTTCTTATTATTGAGGCGGGCATAAGCCCTTGCCTCTGATTGATTGTGCGTGAGTATCCAGGGACAGCTAGGATCATCACGCAGATTCAGTTTTGTGAAGTAAGCAAAAGAAGCTAGTTGAGCCGAACCGATATTACTGGTGTCAATGCAACCAGAATTTTGATGGACGACTTGCGAGAGGCGCGCTGATACATAACGATAGGTCTTGGCATAGTTGATGGTGGGAAGCCATAAAGTCATCAGCAAGACCCACATCAAAGTAGTACCTGATGCAGAAATAATTAAGCAGCGCCAAATTTCTTTTGGAGCGCGTGATGTTCTCCATCGCACAATGGCTACCCAAATACCCGTAATGGCGATTGCAATAATAAAGGCCAGCCAATTAAATTGACCTTGAAATCCGGGCAAGAGGCGTGCCAAGTTTGCAGCAGTTGTTTCTGGAAAGCCGGTGATCTTCGCTATCCAAATAATCCAGATAGCTAATGCAATCAGGGTGAAGCTAAACATTGCGAACCAGTCTATAAAACTAATCAGACTGCGCTTCAGAATCGGTAAACTAAAGGCGGCAATAATCGATAGACTCGGAATCAAAATCATTAAGTCATGTTCATTGGCTTCTTCACGAAACAAGACATAGATAAAGCTGCCAATAAATAAACTCAGCGGAATACAAAGGTGTGGTGCACGCCAGGCGCCTGCAGCTTTAGCTCGACCCCAATGTGCGAGTGAAATCATTGCTAACGGCCAAACTGGCCAAGCGTAAGCCCAGAAGTTCACGCTTAAGAAGCTCAGTGATTCAAGGGAGGGTGCTCCGCGCATTAGTGGCATATTGCGCCAACCATCTTCGGCGATATGGCGCCATTCAGGAGTGATGTGACCTAGTTGCCAAAGCATGGGCCAGATAGCAAAACCAACGAGACCTAAAACAGTGCTGGCAAGCGTCCAACGAAAGCGCAATTTAGCATTACTGGCAATAACCGCAATGATGGTTGAGCTAATCACCAGTAGGCTGAGGGTCAAATTGCTTGATAGGGTGACGATAATAATGCCAAGGCCAGTCCATAAACCACCTTGCCAGGGTTTATCTAAGCCACGCACAGTGCCATACAACACAATACTGATACCCATCAGTTGCGCCATCATTGGCGTAGTTTCATGAGCGCGCTGTGCGAGACCAACGCAAGCGAGAAAGATCAGTAATGCACCATCCGCTAAGGTCATGCCATAATTTTTGCGATTGGGTTGGCCGCCAACGGCCAGTGCCATCGGTTGCACTTCAGTTCTTCGACCTAATAAATAGGTGGCATACCAAATTGCTAATGCTGCAGCAAAGAAACAAATGGCGGAGTAGAGGCGGGCTGCATTGGCTGCGCCAATCCATGAGCCAAACAAATCAATGAGAATAGCGCCCATCCAATATGGCAGGGGTGCTCCTAGAGAAAGATCGCGTCCTGCTAGATGTGGAACAATCCAGTCCAGAGAGTTGCCGCGAAAGAGGGTCCACATGCCACCAAAGCCAACTGCATCTTCATTTTTCCAAGGATCACGAAAGAAGAGTCCAACAAAACCATAGACCAAAGTCAGCGCAAAAATAATAATGCGCGGAATGGAGGTGGTGGCGGCAGCGGTAAGTTTGACCATAAGGGGAATGCAGGTAAATTAGCGGCAATAAAAAAGGCAGCAAACGCTGCCTTGATTATCTCGCAGGAGAGGGTTTCCCGACTCCTGTTTTGAGTGAGTCTACGCCAAAGGCTAAATTAAGCCTTCTTTTTAGCTGGCTTTTCAGCAGCTTTAGCTTCTGCAGCAGCAGCTTTTTTCTCAGCTGTTTTAGCAGCGCCATCGCCGGTAGCTTTAGCAACTGCCTTAGTACCGAATTTCTGACGGAATTTCTCAACACGACCAGCGGTATCCATAATCTTCTGGGTACCAGTGTAGAAAGGGTGTGATTCAGATGAAGTTTCGATCTTAGCCAATGGGTACTCGTTACCATCTTCCCACTTGATGGTTTCTCTAGTGTTCATTGTGGAGCGAGTCTTGAAGCTGAAGTTGTTAGAAACGTCTACAAAGACGATTTCACGATATTGGGGGTGAATGCCAGGTTTCATTATGAGTCCTATTAGCGGGTAGCCGTCTGAGCCAAATTGGCTTAAATACTTTCCCAAGTTTGTAAATCAGTAAAAGCGAAATTATGCCATGAAATCAACAACAAAGCGCGGTATTACAGTGTAAAAAGGGCTAAAACAGCCCTTTTTAGC
>CAIOIX010000003.1 GCA_903858445.1 uncultured beta proteobacterium | reverse complement strand
GTGAAGGTCTGCTTTGCGATCAGCAACAGCCCATCGTGGCCTTGACGCTGTGGTGTCGGTTTAACCGACAGTAAATAATTCAGGTCGCCCAAACGCAAATCTGAAAACATAATTACAAGCGTCATGTAACGAGACGCTTGTAATGAATCATTTATCCATGTTGTTTGCTTCTACTATCGCTCAAGAGCCCCTCAAACTCCTTGATGGCCTTCTCACTCTCTACAGAAGGCCCAATAGTCGCCAGTGGCAATGTCGATTTAAGCTCTCTACAGGTGCTTGGCATTCTGCTAGCACGGGATCTGACCAGTTAGCCGAAGCCACTACCCAGGCCATTGCTATCTATGAAACAGTTAAGATTAAGATAGCCAGTGATCTAGCCATTAAGTCCAAGACCTTTCGCCAATTAGCCACGCAAGAGTTAGCTATTGCTGCCAAGGTTGTCCAGTCGAACTCCAATAAGCGCACCCATGTTGACTACATACATATCTATACCAAGTACTTGATTCCATTCTTTGGCGCTTATCAAATCAATGACATCACCCAAGAGCTGGTCGATGACTATGCGGCTTGGCGTATATCCAAGATGGGTAAGAGTCCTAAAACATATACCCAAAGGCGTCACGCAGGCTTATATAAGCGGGTAATTGAGCGAGCCAGAGCGCAAGGACTAATTCAACAGCACCGCAATATTCCCTTACTGGAAATCACTGGTGGTGCTGCGCAGGTTAGGCCAGCCTTTAGCCACCAAGAGATCGATTACTTGTTGGAATACATGCGGGACTGGGAGCGTTTTGGCCGTAATCAACGCAGTAACCATATGCGAAGACTTTGCCGGGTCTATGTGGAATTCTTGCTGGGCACAGGGATACGGCAGGGAACGGAGAGCATGCCAATTCGCTGGCGTAGCCTACAGTGGCATTGGATTGGTGAAAAACGCTATTTACGGATTTGGGTATCAGGCAAGACGGGGCCGAGATATTTGATTGCCCGCCACTTTGTTATTGATAGTTTAGAGCGACTAATCAAGTGGCAAGCTTTGCCTTATGCCAATCTCGATGCTGTCATTGAAGCCAAGTTAGATCGCAAGGTATTTGTGTTTCCCGAAGGGGATGCACCTCATAGCCTAAATAGCGTGTTTGAACGCTTAATGGTTGAATCGGGGTTATTTAAGGATGCGGCCGGCAAGAATAGGGTTTTATATAGCCTACGCCATACCTATGCCACCTTTAGATTGGAGGAGGGTGTTGATATTCATACTCTTGCAAAGCAGATGGGAACTAGCGTGGGAATGATTGAGCGCCACTACAGTAAATTGACACCAATGCTCAGTGCGGAGAGATTGGCGGGGTAGATCATGTAGTGTCGGTTTTACCCGACGCTACATATTGCTTAGCCACATGCCTTGAGGGTGATTAAGTGGGTTTCGTGTTTTTCTCTTACCTCTTGGTTAACACTCATCACAATGTCGGAAAAAATACTTCGAGCTGAACCTCTGCCAGCCTGAACCACTTGATCAAGAACGGCATCGGGAGGTGCTGGTAAGCCGGCATTCTCATATACCCGACGCAAGATAGGCCGCCAGTCGTTAATAGGCGGAACATTCATATCAATCAAAATAGACCGATTCTGAATGCCTTTATCAATCTGATCCAAGTTATTACTAGTCATAATGAATATGACATCCTTTCGATTCATGATCGATTTGAAACCAGCTTGAGCGGCAGGGGTTAAAACATCTACCTCATCCATAATTACATAATGAAGACCGCTACTATTAAATGACATATAGCTTGTTCGATTCTGTATAGCTTGAGTTAACTGAGCGCCGTTCTGTCCTTGTGCGCAAGCGAAATAATCGGAATTAGGATCCTCTGTATCCACAATTGATCCAGCGCTCATTGCAGTACTAGATGGATTGACCTTGGCTGTTTCAATTAGACCTGGCAGTAGGTTTGCTAAGGTAGTCTTGCCAGTTCCATAAAGGCCGTAAAGAACTATCCCGCAAATACCATTCGCGGGAATGGGCAGACTTAAATCAAGTATGGATTCAAGCTTAAATCGACTGTTGGGTTGTAGGGCGAAATCATCTAAACACTGAGGTGCTTGGATGACAATAGAAGGTGGTCTAGGGTTATGCATTGCAATCTCCTTTGTGTGGTGGAAATGATTGCTGGATTTATCTTGGTGAGTAAATACCAGCAATCAGATAGCAAACAACAAGTTCAAGCGGCTTTAAGTTTTGCTTGGGCTGCTATACGCTCATCTTCAATCGCTTTAGTTTCATCTGCGAGTTTTTGAGCTCTCTCCTTTTCTGCGCCGACACTAGAGCAAGCTGCTAACGCTGACTTAACAGCTGCACCGCTTTGAACAACTCTGCGAATAGCAAAACTGCCATCGTCCTCACGGGTTGCTAACAAGACAACACCTTCCTCTAATTGCTCATTGGAAAATGAGGCATTAAGAGAATCACTTTGGACTTTGGCTAATATGTCGCCTTCTAGTACTGTTCTACCTAATTCCACTTTTTGAGCAATCGACTTGCCTTTACCAGTGGAGGAGCGCCTTACTTCATCTACGCCACCAAATTTTATTCTCAAACAAGCTTCCGAACGCTCTTCTCCGTTTTTACAAGTAACACTCCAAGCACACGTTCTACATGGAAATTCACAATGCGGACATCCAACCTCTCCATAAAAATCATAATCACCATCGTAACCCTCATACTTATCTCGCGTATCAGGAAGTGAATTCAAAAACTTCAAAAGCCTAATATTTCTTTTGAGAATTCGACGTGCTTGCGAAACGGTTGTTTTTACCTGTGACAAGATTTCCAATTCTTCTTTACTGAGGATGTTCATTTTTTTTCCTTTATTCTTCTTGAATAATGAAAGTACCAGAAACAGTAACCGCTTTTCCGTTAGAATCAATGAAATATACTGAACCACCATTGTCCTCAATCTGTGCTTTGGTTTTCCATTCCTTGATCACTTTTCCGCTCAAATCGTAAAGAGTAATTTTGCGATCCAATCCGGTAGCCCAAGAATGGAAATGTTTAGTTACATTCTGCATACGACCACAAGAGCAACAAAGAGCTACAATCAGAACAAAGGTCGAGATGATAAAAGTTGTTTTCATTTCGTTTCTCCTCGCATATATTCTTTGAATTCATGCCAAGTGTACATTTTTGTCGGAGTAAATGAATCACATACAAAAGTTCCGATTGGTGGAACTGTTATAGTGAACTGAGTATCAAATCTCGTTAAATTTTTTTTCTGCTTTGCCGCTTTC
>CAIOIX010000002.1 GCA_903858445.1 uncultured beta proteobacterium | reverse complement strand
GGTCTATTCGACCTTAATTTCAGCAGGCGCAACAGTTGTTGGGAGTGGCACTGGCCATCAAAAACCTATAGGGTTTGAAGAGTACTACAGCGCAGATTTTGGTACTTTGGAGGGGATTTACGATTGCGCAAACTATCTGCGCACTCTCCAGCCTGATGTCCTTATTAATAATGCCGGAATTAATAAGAATGCTCCTTTTCTTGATATAGACCCCGAAGATTTTTTGCGCATTCAGCAGGTTAATTTATTTGCACCGTTTTGCCTAAGCCAGGCAGTTATTCCTGGCATGAAGTCTAAGGGGTGGGGAAGAATTGTGAATGTGTCATCAATTTGGGGAAAAATTAGCAAGGAATATCGAGCGAGTTATTCGGCTAGTAAATTTGCATTAGATGGCATTACCTTAGCCCTTGCTTTGGAGCATGCTGCAGATGGAATCTTGGCAAATTGCATAGCTCCTGGCTTCACGGATACGGAGCTCACTAGGGAGATGCTGGGGGAAGTTGGGATTGCGCAGTTATTGGCAAAAGTGCCTATTGGACGGATGGCAAATCCCGAGGAAATTGCAAAATTGATTATTTGGTTGGCAAGCCCTGAGAATACATACATTACGGGGCAAAATATTGCAATTGATGGGGGTTTTACACGTGGGTAACAACAAAAATATTTCCATAAAATCTTACAAAGGGATCTACACAGCATTTTTTGATGATCAACTGCTAGAGCATATTGCTGATGTATGTGATGAAAAGTGTTTTTTTATTATTGACTCTAATGTAGCAAAATTATTTGCTCAAAATTTAAAGGCAATGCTTGATAGCCCCAACGTTCTTCTGGTAGAGGCAACGGAGACAAATAAGTCGATTGAGAATATATTACCGATTTATCAAACCCTGATTGATGGCAATATTCGACGCGATCACACATTAGTTGCAATTGGCGGTGGAATTATTCAAGATATTACCTGCTTTATTGCAAGCACCTTGCTCCGAGGTTTGAAGTGGCGTTTTATTCCAACTACCTTGCTTTCTCAGGCTGATTCTTGTATTGGATCTAAAAGCTCTATTAATTTTGGTAAGACTAAGAATATTCTTGGCACCTTCAATCCCCCTAATGAAATTTTTATTTGTGGAAAATTCCTAGACTCTTTAGAGACGAAAGATATTCTTTCGGGCATTGGTGAAATGATTAAAGTTCATGCGATTGATTCTGCGAGATCCTTTGACGATATTTCTGGGGACTATGACAAATTAGTGGTTGATAGAGCTATATTGACGGAATACATCCATCGCTCTTTGGCGATCAAGAAGCGATATATTGAGGAAGATGAATTTGATAGAAATGTCCGCAATATATTTAACTATGGACATAGCTTTGGTCATGCCATTGAGGCGGCGACAAATTTTGGCGTTCCACACGGAATTGCAGTTACGATTGGTATGGATATGGCCAATCGAATTGCTGCGATGAGGGGTGTTTTGCCTGAGGCACACTATAAGCGTATGCACCCCATGCTGCAAAAAAACTTTAATACCTATAAAGCTACACCAATTCCACTGGAGCCTTTTCTTGCAGCTTTAATGAAAGATAAAAAGAACACCTTAAGTAAATTAGGGCTCATTTTCCCAACAGGTGAAACTGCATCGATACAGCGCCATGAGGTTGCTCTTGATCAAGAATTTAAAGAGCAGTGCACAGTCTTTTTAAATGAGGTCGCGCTATGAACACTAAAGATAAAGTTGCCGTGTGCTCACGCTCATTTTCTAAAAATAAAGAATTACGAGCTGCATTGTTGAGTAAGTACGCAAATGTCACTTTTAATGATTCTGGTCTCCAGCTAGAAGGTGATCGGCTAATCGAATTTTTAAGCGGACATGATTTAGCTATTACTGCTTTGGAAAAAATCAACGACTCTATTTTGTCAAAATTGCCAACCTTAAGGGCAATTGGAAAGTATGGGGTTGGCTTAGATATGATTGATTTTGAGTCAATGCGAAAATACGAAAAACGGCTGGGTTGGACTGGTGGTGTTAATCGTAGATCCGTGTCTGAGTTGGCCCTTGCTTTTGCTATTGTCATGCTGAGGCATGTTACATCCAGTAATCGAGAGGTAATTTCTGGTACTTGGTGACAGCATGTTGGTAGACAGCTTTCAGATTCAAT
>CAIOIX010000001.1 GCA_903858445.1 uncultured beta proteobacterium | reverse complement strand
CGCAGCAATTATGAGCGCTCTGATTGGTCTATTTCTAAAGCTTTCAGCTTTTTCTCTAATCGCCTTTGGTGGCGTTAATGCCCTGCTACCAGTTCTCTTCAACCTAGCGGTTAATCAAGAGCACTGGATTGATGTTCAAACCTTTTCAGATTATTTCGCAATTGCTCAAGCAGCACCAGGCCCGAATTTTATGACAGTCACCCTCATTGGCTGGCACATGCATGGTGTTCTGGGTGCATTAATCGCTACGCTTGCCATTGCCTGGCCGTCTTCTATTCTGATTTATTTTTTGCAGCGCTTCATTATGGGAATGCAAAACCCCTTAATGAAGAAATCAATTCAATATGCTGCAGCTGCCATGGCAATAGGGCTGGTTCTTTCTTCTGCATGGCAAATTGCTTTACAGATTAATCGAGACTTTGCCGCCTATGCATTAACGATTGCTACGATTGCCATTACCATCCTTACCCGCTGGCACCCCCTATACCTCATTGCCATCGGCGCAGCGCTTGGAGTGCTTGGCTTAGTGTAATTTCACGGATATGATTGTTCCAATACTAGACATGCCTAAGGAATCCATATGCGTTTATTCAAACTAGTCGCTTTGCCAATAGTGGTGATAGCCGCACTCCTGAGCCCAATCTTAAGCTTGGCGCAATCCAATTACCCCAATAAACCCATTAATTTTATTGTTCCTTATGGTGCAGGCGGTGGAGCAGATTCGCGTAGTCGTCAAATTGCTCAAAAGATGAGCGTGATCTTGAGTCAACCCATCATTGTGGATAACAAACCTGGGGCTGGCGGCAATATCGGTACAGAATTTATCTCTAGAGCGGCACCAGATGGCTACACCATTGGTATGGGCAACTTTGCCCCGATGGCCGTGAACAAAACCCTCTTTGGTAATTTACGTTACGACCCAGAGTCCGACTTGACTCCGATTGTTTTGGTTGAAAAAGGCCCACTGGTTTTGGTTGTTAATCCAGCGTCGCCATACAAGACGGTCAAAGAGATTGTGGACGCAGCTAAAGCGAAACCAGGTGAACTCACCTTCTCTTCTGGCGGCATTGGTGGGAGCCATCAACTCTCTGCAGAGTTGTTCAAGCAAAGTGCAGGGATCGATATGATTCATGTGCCATACAAGAGTGGTTCGGCAGGTCTTACAGATTTGATGGCAGGCAATGTCACGATGATGTTTGATCAAATGTACTCTGCAATGCCGAGCATTAAGGCTGAAAAACTCCGAGCTATTGCCATCACTAGCAAGAAACGTTCGCCACTACTACCCAATATCCCGAGTTTTTCTGAGGCGGGCTATCCGAAGGTGGAAGTGTTGAACTGGCAGGGATTGATTGCGCCTAAAGGTACACCGAAAGTAATTATTGATAAGCTCAATGCTGCTGCAAATGAAGCGCTGAAAGATCCACAACTGCGAGAGCTCATGCTTTCTCAAGGCAATGAAATTGGTGGCGGTACACCAGCCGATTTCGCTGCACTCATTAAATCAGAGGCTGCTAAGTGGGGCGCTGTTGTAAAGACCGCCAATATCAAGCCAGAATAATTTCTGGTATTTTCTTACCCCTTACTTAAACGCTTGATAAGTCAAAATACCCAAGAAGGTGAGCGCTAGAGATCCAATCAGATGAACTAGCGCTGTACCAAGCGCCCAAGTAATTTCTCCACGCTGCATAAATGCAACCACCTCAGCCGAAAAGCTTGAGAAGGTAGTGAGCCCCCCAAGAAATCCCGTAATCACCAATAAGCGCCACTCCGGAGAGAGGCTAGGATTATTGCCAAAGTAAGCTACTGCAATACCAATCAAATAACCGCCGACCAAATTCGATAGCAAGGTACCCATCGGAATCACCGATGCAAAACTCACAGTCAAGAGATTAAAGCCGGCACGTAGGAGTGCGCCCAAGCCAGCACCAACAAAGATTACAAAGATAGATAGCCACATATGAATAACTCTATTGAATAGAAAAGCTCAGCATGCTAATGGAACTCATTTCGATTCCATCTACCAATACCTTGGCATGCTCACCCTCCGACTGTAAAGCAAGCGTATACAAAGCAGGCCAGTAATGCTCTGGGGTGGGTATAGATAGGTGAGCTGTATCCCCAACTAGTTCCCAATCAATCAAAGTCTCATGGTGATTGGCATTCATTTCAGATACAAAAAAATCGTTGAACTCCTTAGCCCATGGATAGGGCTGTGCCCCATCTTGCCAATGAATGGTTCGCAGATTGTGCACAATATTGCCACTGGCCAATATCAGGATATTTTCATCGCGCAATGGGCGCAATTGTTTAGCTAACTCATAGTGCTCGCGGGCAGACATGGAGCCATCCAAACTTAACTGCACAACAGGGACATCAGCATCAGGGTAAAGATATTTGAGAACAGACCAGGCACCATGATCGATGCCCCACTCGTTCTCTTCCATGACCACTGGAACATTCAATAATTCTTTTACGCGCTCGGCTAATGCAGGACTACCTGGCGCAGGGTACTCGATATCAAAAAGGGCTTGTGGGAAGCCGCCAAAGTCATGAATTGTTTTTGGTTTAGGCATCGCAGTAACCCAAATACCTCGGGTGACCCAATGCGCCGAGATCACCAAAATGGCATCTGGACGCTTTAGCGATTTACCTAAATGAGTCCAAGCCGCTGTATAGCGATTGGGCTCTATGGCATACATAGGACTGCCATGGCCAGCAAATACTGCAGGTTGGCGATGGCTAGTCATGAATAGCTGGTATTAACCGAATACGTAACCAGTGTGCGCTGCAACTAATGCAAATAAAATAGCTAAGCTAGTAGCGGCCGCCAACATCACGATCAATGTAATGATCTTTTTGTTGATCTCTGATTTGGGTTCGTTGTGCCATTCATTCATGCTAAATCCTCGTTAAACGCATTAATTAATCCGTTAATTATCCACTATCGGCCGCGACCAGCCTTGCGCATCATGGCTTTTCCGCCGCCAAAGCCTGCTTGAGGGCGTCCACCTGGGCCTGAAGGGCCTTTTGGTGCTGCCGGACGTGCTGGTGGCTTAGCCACAACAGGTTTAGCCGGGTTTTTTGATTCGGGTTTCTTTTCGTCAGTCACAGTTCACTCCTATAGATATCATATTGGCATGATTACTGACTATTCTATCCAAGCTGTCGCCATTAATGCGATTCCCCTGATTTTTGCCATCACGATCCATGAGGCGGCCCACGGCTATGCGGCCCGCAAGTTTGGGGATAACACGGCGTATGTCCTAGGCAGGGTGAGCCTGAACCCCATGAAACATATTGATCCGGTGGGAACTATTCTCATCCCCCTCGTGCTTCTTTTGACAGGATCCCCATTTCTGGTCGGCTACGCAAAGCCTGTACCAGTAAACTTTGGGCGCCTTCGTAATCCCAGAATCGACTCCATTTGGGTAGCACTTGCGGGACCGGGCTCCAACTTCGCACAAGCCCTCATTTGGCTCATTTTGCTGATCCTCCTGGTAGGACTAGGAATAAACGAAAAATTTCTCATTTCCATGTCGCAAGCTGGTATTTCTTGGAATCTTGGCTTATTAGTCTTCAACCTGTTCCCATTGCCCCCGCTAGACGGCGGACGCATTCTTGCTGGTCTTCTGCCTACCCGTCAATCTATTGCCCTAGGCAGACTAGAGCCTTGGGGATTTTTTATCGTGCTGGGCCTGGTCTTTACCGGTGTTATTGGGAGCTTGTGGATGACACCTTTAATGGCATTTTTTGAGTGGGTAATCCTATTACTAACAAGCCCCTTACGCATGATTTTCTAGCCCCTGCAAGAAAGTTTGTTCTGAGCTAAGCTGATTCTAAGCAGTCCTAAGAAACCAAGGAGACCATTCATGAAATTACGAAATATCGTTTTAAGCGCAGCAGCATTGCTCACTATTAGCGGCACTGCATTTGCCCAATTTCAAAATGCAGAAAAAGCGACTGATTATCGTCAGAGCGTAATGACCATTATCGGCACTCACTTTGGGCGCATTGGCGCCGTAGTAAAAGGCGAGGCTCCATACAATAAAGATGATGTTGCAAAGAACGCAGCGATTGTTGCCATGATGTCTACCCTACCTTGGCAAGCCTTTGGTCCAGGTACAGAAGGCGGCAAAGCAAAATCAGAAGTCTGGTCTGACAACGACAAATTCAAAAGCGCTGCAGAAAAAATGCAGTTAGCCGTAGCCAATCTCAATACCGCTGCTCAGTCGGGTGATTTAGAGAGCATTAAAAAAGCATTTGGTGCCACAGGACAAACCTGTAAAGGTTGCCATGACGACTTTAAGAAGAAGTAATCAAGTAACCAACCACTACCGCAATCACGCTTAGCAAGAACAAAGCTAAGCCACGTTGCAAACCTCCATCTTTGGAGGCTTGGCCCAAGTCAGTAGGTGCGTATTTCGCCTCCTCGCTTGGGT